>DCJV01000129.1:0-1773 GCA_002320555.1 Ruminococcaceae bacterium UBA1691
ATTGTCATGGGAAAGTACACAAAAGAAGACATCCTCCGCATCGCGAAAGAACAGGACGTAAAATTTGTCCGTCTGCAGTTTACGGATATCCTTGGCCAGCTGAAAAATGTGGCCATTACCGTCAGCCAGCTCGAAAAGGCGCTCGACAATGAGTGCATGTTCGATGGCTCCTCCATTGAGGGCTTCGTGAGAATTGAAGAGTCCGACATGTATCTGCGCCCGGACTATGATTCCTTCGTTATTTTTCCATGGCGACCGCAGTTCGGCAAGGTCGCACGCTTGATTTGCGATGTTTACCGTCCGGATGGCAGACCGTTTGAGGGGGATCCGCGCTATATCCTGAAAAAGGCAATTCAGAAGGCCGCCGGCATGGGCTATTCCTTCAATGTGGGTCCGGAGTGCGAGTTTTTCCTCTTCCATGTTGACGAGGATGGTAAGCCCACCACGAGGACGAACGACGAGGGCGGATATTTCGACCTCGGCCCGGTAGACCTCGGTGAAAATTGTCGCCGGGATATCTGCCTGGCACTTGAGGAGATGGGATTTGAAATCGAAGCTTCCCATCATGAGGTGGCGGAAGGCCAGCATGAGATTGATTTCAAATATGACGAGGTCCTCCCCACTGCAGACAACGTGATGACCTTTAAATATGTCGTCAAGACCTATGCGCAGCAGCACGGCCTGCATGCCACCTTCATGCCCAAACCGATTTTCGGCATCAACGGCTCCGGCATGCATACCAATATGTCCCTGTTTCAGGATGGCAAAAACGCCTTTTATGATAAAACCGATGCCAATAACCTGAGCACTACCGCTTATCAGTTTATCGCCGGTATTATGGCGCACATTAAGAGCATGACCGCGATTACGAACCCGCTGGTCAATTCCTATAAGCGTCTCATCCCGGGCTATGAAGCGCCCGTTTATATCGCCTGGTCTGCGAAAAACCGCAGCCCACTGATCCGCGTTCCGGCGGCACGCGGCGCGGGTACCCGCATCGAGCTGCGCAGCGCCGATCCGGCCTGTAATCCGTATCTTGAGATGGCGCTGTGCCTGATGGCCGGCCTTGATGGCATTGAAAAGGGCATGACCCCGCCTCCATCGACGGACTCCAATATTTTTCACATGACCGAGGAGGAGCGCAAAGCAGCAGGCATTGAAATGCTGCCCGGCAGCTTGGAGGAGGCAGTTGCCGCCTTCGAGGGCGATCCCTTCATCATGGACGCGCTCGGCGAGCATGTGTACACCAAGTATCTGGAGGCGAAGAAGGCCGAGTGGGACGACTACCGTACGAAGATTTCTCAGTGGGAGCTGGAGAACTATCTAATTAAATATTGATTTGATCGGTAGAAGTGGGATCAATCGGCTGGGATGCCGGAATAGCAGGGTTGCAGATTTTTGGACCAAATAAAATTAGATCGAAAGAGAGAAGGGTATGAGCGGTCCGGCTGTAGAATGACAGCCGGACCGCTCAGCTTGTCGATCAAGCCGAAGAGAAAAAAGTGCACAAAAAGGCATGGCTTCTGATCGCTTTTGGAACCTGCATCTTTATGCGCCGCTGGGCGCTGCCTCGGCCTCCAGGGGGGCACGTCGCAATTAGTGAGCAGCGCAATTTATTTAAGTGGAACCATTATTTTCTTACAGTGGACTGTTGCGCAGTCGATCAAATATGACCACAAAACACTTCTCGCGCCTTGCCTTTGTCAGCGTAATCGCTGACGGCAGGCCAAGGCAGCACAGCGCTTTGCTTACTGCGTGGCTCGTGAGGGGATT
>DCJV01000129.1:1915-7438 GCA_002320555.1 Ruminococcaceae bacterium UBA1691
GCGGCCTGAGCGCGGTCCAATTTTACAAAATTGTTCTTGTGCATTTTGACAAAACGATCTGCCTTTTTCGACAGGCTGAGCGGCCCGGCTACCAAATTACAGCCGGACCGCTTTTAAAACTCGCTAAAATATTAGGTCAGGGAAGCATATACACCTTGCAAAATTGTAAAAACGCGGCATAAATAATTACTTGCGCATTGTATCGTTGTCGCTTGCAGTTTGCGGCGCCCGACCAGATCAATTTTTTTGCAGACCTTCCATCGCCTTCCCCGCCCCCGCCCCCTGCCAATCTGTATACATTAAACTGACTGCATGAAAGCGACAGAAAAGACACAAATCTGGCTTGTAAAAATTGGAGAAAGAAGAGAAAAAGGATCTAATTCGTCATTTCGCACAGAATTTGATTGATTTCTTTGACTGTCAGAATGACGAAACTAAGTTGACATGTTCTTTGAATTTTGGTAAAATAACAGACAAGTGTATAGAGAATATAGTGCCTGTACTGTTTTTTTATCGGCTTCAATTCATATGCGGGTGGAAACCCGCATATGTTTCGATAGTAATAGAATGAGCACTCACTCGAAGAAGGAGGAAGGTACCTTGTTAACGACGACCGACACCAAAACCATGGCGTACATCAATCTGTTCGGCGTTCTCGGCACGCTGGAGAATTTGTGTGCGCTGGACCCCAGCGCCGGTGCGCTCCTGACCAATAAAAAGCCAATTTCCATCGGCTTTGAGGTAAAGGGAGGCCCCGCCGCCACGATCACCTTCAAAAACGGACGTTGCAGGATGGAGGAAGGCGTCGAAAAATGCGACGTGAAGCTTCCCTTTAGCTCCTGCGAGAAGTTCAACGGGTTGCTCGACGGTACAACGACGCCGATCCCCTCCAAGGGCTTTGCGCATCTGAAATTTCTGCTCAAGAGCTTTGTTCCGCTGACCGACCTGTTGGCAAAGTATCTGCGTCCGGACGCTGAGGATATGAAGGATCCGGAATTCCGCGCGATCAGCACGCGTCTGACGCTCTATACGGCAGCTGTCGCGATCTCCCAGGCGGCGAACCATGACAAGAGCGGTATCTTCAGCACGGGCCTGATCCCGGATGGCGATATCGCGATGAATGTAGGCGGCGATATCGGCGTGACCCTGCGCGTGCGCAATCACCACATGGTCACCATCAAGGAGCGCTGTGACAAGCCGCGCGCCGCGATGACCTTTGGCAATCTTGAGATCGCGGGCCAGCTCCTGCGCGGCGAAGTGAGCGCCATGGGCTGCATCTGCGACGGCTCCATTGCGATGAGCGGTATGATTAATATGATTGATAACGTCAACCGGATTCTGGACCGCGTGTCTATCTATTTGGCGTAACTCAGGAGGTGGCAGAAATGAGCTTTAAAGTGAATACATATGAAAAGAGCCGCGCCGCATTTGAGCGCGCGCTCAAGGTCATCCCATCGGGCATCTACGGCCATCAGGGCCCGTCCGAAGGCTGCTATATCCCCAATAATGCATTCCCGCTGTATTCCTCCCATGCGAAGGGCTCGCACTTCTGGGATGAAGACGGCAACGATTATATCGACTATATGTGCGGCTATGGCCCCAATGTGCTCGGCTACTGTGACGAGGATGTCGACAAGGCGGCGCTCGAACAGCTCAAGAAAGAGAACTGCGTGACGATCCCCTCTTCCATTATGGTGGATTTTGCGGAGCTGCTGGTCGACACGGTCGCATCGGCGGACTGGGCATTCTTTGCTAAAAACGGCAACGATGTAACCTCTCTTGCCGTTATGACGGCCCGTGCCGCAACGCACCGCAAGAAGATCGTGTTCTTCAACGGTTATTATCACGGTGTATCTCCATGGACCCAGAAGCTCGATTATTCCGGCGTGTTGGAAGAAGAGGTCTGCAACAATCTTTATGTTGACTTCAACGACTATCCCGCGCTGGAGAAGCTGTTCTCCGATTATAAGGGCGAGATCGCCGGCCTGATTGCCCAGCCTTATATGCACGGCAACTTCGCCGATAACTTTTTCCCGGATGAAGGCTATTGGCAGAAGGTGCGTAAGCTCTGCGACGACAACGGCGTTGTGCTCATCATCGATGACGTGCGCGCGGGCTTCCGTATGGATCTTGCCGGTTCTGACCATTATTTCGGGTTCAAGGCGGATCTCATCTGCTTCTGCAAGGCGCTGGCCAACGGCTACAACGTTTCCGCCCTGTGCGGGCGCGAGTCCCTCAAGGATGTCGTCAGCGGCATCACCTTCACGGGCAGCTACTGGATGAGCGCCGTGCCGTTTGCGGCCGGTATCGCCTGCATCAATAAGATGAAAAAACTCAACACGCCCAAGCTCTTCGACGAGCTCGGCCGCGAGCTGACGACGGGCCTTGTCAAGGCCGGCCAGGAGCACGGCTTCCATCTGATCGCATCCGGTATGCCGTCCCTGTTCTATCTGCGCATTGCGGACGATGATTCCCTGATGCTGCATCAGGAGTGGGTTGCCGACATGGTTCGCCGCGGCATCTTTATCACCTCTCACCACAATCATTTCATCAACGCCTCTCTGACGCATGAGGACATCAACCATACGATCGAAGTGGCGGAGGAGTGCTTCAAGATCCTGCGCAAGAACCATCCTGAGATCGGCTAACCAAAATGAATCGCCGGCTGCCTCTTCCAGGCGGCCGGTCAGCGGCACACAACCGTGCAGAGCGCGGATATATAGAAACATGAAATAAAGGAGGAATTTCCACATGCCATTAACAAAGCAGGAGTGGCTTGATCTGGAGGCGAAAGCCAATCAGCTTAGGCACACAGCCTTGGATACCACCCTCATGGCGGGCAGCGGCCATATCGGAGGCAGCCTGAGCTCGATGGATATCCTGACGGTGCTCTACTACAAGTACATGAATATCAAGAAGGACGACCCCACCTGGGAGGACCGCGATCGCTTCATTCTGTCCAAGGGTCACATCGGTATCGGCTATGCTGGCCTTCTGTGCGACTTGGGCTGGAATGATCCGGAGCAGCTCAAAACCTTTAACCTGACGAACTCCAAGATGGGCGTCCATCTGGATTCCAATAAGGTTGTCGGTGTCGATGCCTCCACGGGCTCTCTGGGCCACGGCCTTTCCATCGCTGTCGGTACGGCGCTGGCGGCCCGCGTCCAGAAAAAATCCTACATCACCTATTGCCTGTTGGGCGACGGTGAATGTGACGAAGGCTCCAACTGGGAAGCCGCCATGTCCGCCGGCCAGTTCAACACGACGAATATGATCGCCTTTGTTGACCGCAACCGCCTGGAGATGGATGGACCAACAGAGGACGAAATGAAGCTTGAGCCCTTTGCAGACAAGTGGGCTGCGTTCGGCTTCGACGTCAAGGAGATCGACGGCCACAATTTCAAGGAGCTTTGCGATGCGATCGACTATGCGCTCGCGGCGACCGAGAAGCCTGTCATGATCATCTGCAATACGGTCAAGGGCTGCGGGATTGACTTTATGGAGAATGATTTCAAGTGGCATTATGGCGCGATCGATCAGGATCTGCACGATAAGGCTGCCAAGAGCCTGGATGCCTATTATAAGAAGCGCGTAGAGCGCGTTGAAAAGGAGGCGAAGTAACCATGGCAGGAGGACTTGTTTATACAGCAGTCGGTTCTGAAGCGATGGCGACTGCAGAATATTACGGCAAGGCAATGTGCGATCTGGGGAAAGAGCATCCCGAAATCGTTGCTCTGACGGCGGACCTCGCCGGTTCCACCAAGATCGGTGTATTCCGCAAGGAGTTCCCGGATCGTTTCTTCAACGTCGGTATTGCGGAGCAGAATATGTTCGGCATCGCCGCCGGTATGGCGAAGGCGGGCCTTGTCCCCTTCGTATCCACGATGTCCGCGTTTGCGACCATGCGCGTGGCTGACCAGATTCATGCGGATATCTGCTATCAGAATGTCAATGTGAAGATCATCGGCAGCCATGCCGGCACTTCCTTCGGCCAGGCGGGCTCCACCCATCACGCGATCGTTGATATGGGCTGCCTGCTGACCTTCCCGAACATGACCTATCTTTGCCCGGCGGACGGCATGGAGACCGTCAACGCGATCCGCGCCGCCTATGAGACGCCCGGCCCGGTCTATATTCGCATCAACCGCGGCTTTGACCGCCTGCTCTATGAAGATACGGAATACGGCTTCGAGCTCGGCAAGGCGCATACCGTCCATGAGGGCACGGACCTTACCGTGATCGCATGCGGCTCCTGCGTCTATCAGGCGCTGCAGGCTGCAAAGGCCCTGGAAGCTTCCGATGGCCTAAAGATCCGCGTGCTCGATATGCATACGCTCAAGCCCCTTGATGTGGAAGCAGTGCAGAAGGCCATTGTTGACACCCGCCGCATTATCACGGCGGAGGATCACAGCGTGATCAACGGCCTGGGCAGCCAGGTGGCCAGCGTGATCGCCGATTTCGGCAAGGGCTGCGCCTTCAAGAAGCTCGGCCATCAGGACAAATTTGCGCCGATCGGCCTGCATGAGGACATTATGTCCATGGTCGGCATCGACGCCAACGGCATCATGGATGCCATTCGCGAAGTCATGCATAAGGACTTTGAAGAGGACGATTCTTGGGATGACGAGGTGTGATGAATGGGAATTACGAAAGATGATTTGTATTCCAGCAAAATCTTCCTGAATGCCGCACTGCCTCTTGCAAAGGTCATCGCCATGGATATCCCAAAGCTGGGCGATAAATTCAAAAAGACGCATGCAGTTATTCAGGTCAGCGCCCTGGATCCGGACAGCCCGGAGGGAAAGGTCGGCACCCACTTCGTCATCAACAGCGGCGAGTGGCTGGTCCATGCCGGACGGTTGACGAGGAATCCCCACATCGAGCTGGAATTCCAGAGCATTCCGGCGCTGAATAAATTCTTCAAGGGTCAAATGGGGCCGGACTGCATTCCGAAATTCCATTTGAAGGTCAAATATGTGCCGGATCTTATCTCCTTTGTGATGGTGCTGCTGAGGATGTCGAAGCTGCTTGGCGCGACACAGGCGCCGGAGGACGAGGAGACGAAGAAGCTGATGGTGAAGTGCTTCTTCTATTTGGTCACGAGCGGCATCAGCCAGCTCAATAAGGCCGGGCATGAGGAAATCCACCAGTGGGCGCTGCAGAGCCCCGACCGTGTGTATGCCATCGGTGTAGACGGCCATCCGGATGTTTCTGCGTACATCCGCATCAAGGCAGGCAATTCGAAGGCCGGCCGTGGGATTTATAAGCGTTCTCTGCCGTTTTTCAACATGCGTTTCCCGACCTATGATGATGCGTTGGGCATTCTGCTTGGTACGGCCGATATGCTGGATTCGCTGAAGGCTGGTAAGCTGATTCTGGATGGTGCTCCAGAATTTGCAGGCCAGATCGGCAACTTCATGTTTGCGGTTGCCGACTATGCAAAGGGCTAAGGGTAGAGGGAGCTTGAACGATCCCGTTTGATGCGGGATGCTCTTTTCCCACCCAGAGAGCCCGCCCGCGTGG
>DCJV01000129.1:7484-8239 GCA_002320555.1 Ruminococcaceae bacterium UBA1691
ATTATACTGAGCTGGCGGGTGTAGAGTTCAGATTTTAATTATGAAATACGGGAGCGCCGATTGATTCTTCCCCGTGCGGTGAAAATAGTCTATTGGATCGGCACGGCCTGCCGCGGAGAAGGGCAGGTGCAGCGGACGCATCCCGTCAGCGGAACGGAGATAGGTTCCAATGGAAAACAGCAAAAGAAAAGAAAAACAGAACCCCTTTGAGACGACATCGCCTGCGCGCAGGCAGCGAATTTTTGAAGCCGCTATTCATGAATTTGCCACAAAAGGCTTTAATGCAGCCAACATCAACATCATTGCCCGTGCGGCCGGCGTTAGCATCGGCTCAATGTATAGTTATTTTGCGTCGAAGGAGGATCTGTTTTTGCAGGTGATGGAATATTGCCTGCAGAGAATGTATCAGCTTCTTTCGAAGGTCAATCGGGAACAGGGCGTGGTGGAGGCTTTCCGGGAAATGCTGTGTATCGCACGCGATGCGGCGCGGCAGTATCCGGAGATGAACCAGATTTACCTGGACTGTTCCTCCCAGAGTCTGGTCAGCCTGTCTGAACGGCTGTCCCGCGATGCAGAGGAGGTTACGGTAGAGCTATATACCCAAATTCTCACGGAGGATAAAAAAGCAGGCCGGGTGAGAGAGGATCTTGATATCTCGACTGCCGCGTTTATGCTTGACAATCTTGTGATGATGTATCAGTTCTCCTTTGTATCGAATTATTATATGGAGCGGAAAAAGCTCTTCCTCGGCAGTA
>DCJV01000078.1 GCA_002320555.1 Ruminococcaceae bacterium UBA1691
CTTTCCTCTCGTGAAGTGGAAAAATATATGATCCTCTTTAGCTCAGTCGGTAGAGAACACGACCGTAAGTAACCCGACGATTGAGCAGAGGAAACCGTCGATGTTCGTGGATTTTGAAAAATTTTCGTCGCGAATTCATCACTTGCAGCGATGAATTCGCGGATGCAAATAAAATTCGCATCCGCGACATCACTGTAAAAACACAAAATCGGTTTTCACATCAACGAAAGGGCAAGGATTGATTTCCTTTCCTCTCGTGAAGTGGAAAATATATGATCCTCTTTAGCTCAGTCGGTAGAGAACACGACCGTAAGTAACCCGACGATTGAGCAGAGGAAACCGTTGATGTTCGTGGATTTTGAAAAATTTTCGCCACGAATTCATTACTTGCAGTGATGAATTCGCGGATGCAAATAGAATTCACATCCGCGACATCACTGTAAAAACACAAAATCGGTTTTCACACCAACGAAAGGGCAAAGATGGATTTTCTTCCTTCTCGTGAAGTGGAAAAATATATGATCCTCTTTAGCTCAGTCGGTAGAGCATGCGGCTGTTAACCGCAGGGTCGTTGGTTCGAGTCCAACAAGGGGAGCCAAAATTGCCCAATCAGTTCGCTGGTTGGGCAGTTTCTATTTAACAACAACAGGATATGGAAGATACAGAAATTGAGGTACCGAAACAAGTCAGTAATTTGCAAGCCCGGCAGGAATGCCGGGCTTTTTCTGTAGCAGCATGCCGGATATATACCGCCGCCTGCGTGCACCGGTCGGCGTTCAGATAGATAAAACAAGGCCCATCCCAGGACTGGGCAAAAAATCAAATCGCACAGGCCCAAACGGGATTTCACACGCAATCGCAAGCTACCCTTTGAAACGCTGTGCAGGACGATACTCTCCATGAATGGACAAAGTCTAAAGGTGGGACGGGTACACACTGCTAGCCTGCTGGCAGCGGACGGTTCCCATGTGCAGATTTCAAGCAACATTCATGACGAGGCAACCTACTTTAGCAGCACTAAGAACGGACAACCAGCCGTTGAAAGCGACATAACTCATTTACAGGAAGCGTCTCCCTGTTGCGTCGCAGAGAGACTTACGCTGCTTCCATTCAATTTGATTTCTCAAGCACAAATACAGAGCCGATAGTTGATCACTGACAAAATACATTAGAGAGTGGGCGCGATATAGAAGAATGACTGACACCACTTGGCAGGCAAGCAGGACGAAGGAATGTAGGGCAACGATTCTGATAGACATAGGAGGTTTACTGTGAAAGATGTGGTTTAGCGCATGGCCTGTCATCCAGAAGGCACTGGACGCTGGCTTTGCTGTACCCTTTTTCGCCGGAACCTGCACTTGATGCTGTTTCTGCCTGCATCCTGCTCTGTATGAATTTGCGAAATCCTGCGAAAACGGGAGCATCAACGAGAAAAACTAAGATTATTTAGGGAGAGGCATTGTTGTGGTAAAAAGGAAAAGATTTGGACCATGGTAGCAAGATTGCAGTATCAATATTTGTAGACTTGGCCGAGTGTTCTGCTGCGTGAACGCTACTAATGATTCAGTTCACGGAAGATGGAGCCTTCTGTATGTCTAAAAGTAAGTTTTTACTAAAATAAAATTTTGTGCTATGATAAAAATAACAGAGGAGCACGCTATGGTACACCATAGAAATTGCTAAAGGCTATTTCTTGACATGTAGGCCGTCCTCGGCCCACACTCGTCAAAGCAAGTCTCTTATTAGGTTGAAAAAATTATAGACGAAGACAGTTAAAAAGGAAGTGATACAGCGATGAAAGTTATCATAGCGGATGATGAGGTGCACATTTGCTCATTGATCAAATATTTGGTCGCCTGGGATGAGCTGGGCCTCACTTTTAGCGGGATGTTTTACTGCGGTGAGGAAGTATGGGAATATTTGCAGCATGATACCGCTGATATCCTAATCTGTGATATTGAGATGCCAGGCATGAACGGTATCGAACTGATGCAGAAGATCTCACAAAATCGTCCGGAGATGAAAATCATTGTCATCAGCGGATTTCGCGATTTTGATTACGCCCGCTCTGCGATTAAGTATGGGGCGGCCAATTATTTACTCAAGCCCATCGATGAAAAAGAACTGAATGATGTGCTGCGCGCGATCGTTTCCAGCACACGTGAGGAGATGCGCCGGGACAGCATCATTATGCGTGCATCAGGCCGCCAGCAGTTGTTGGAAGTGATCAGTGCTGTCGGCCAGCAGGAGGATATGATGGCGGTCAATAGGGATTACGACTACCATTTTGTCGAGGGCGGTTTTCGTGTGTTGCGCGTAGCTTTTCCCGGCGAGGCGAAAGATCCTGAGTCTCAGCGCCTGATCATGCGGATGTTTGAGGAGATTTTGTGCCCCAAGTTGGCCGATTTCTGCAGAGAATTTGAATTTTACCGTGAGTCGGCCGTCCATCTCTGCGTGCTTTTCAACTACGAAGATGGGAACGAAAGCACGCTTCAGGCGACGCTGGATGGTATTTTGCACCATACGATCGTGGAGTTGGGAAGCAAAACGCAGAGCGAAATATACATCGGCGTGGGAACAGCAGTACATGATTTCCCAGATATAGGAAAGAGCTATTGGTCGGCGCGGCATGTCCTCTGTGAGAGATTATTTCAAAAAGAACGGCGGATCCTCTACGCCGAAAACAGCCCCCAGCCCCAGGTACATGCGGAGCTGCTCACAATGGAGGAGCGCCGGGAATTGGGCAGATGCATCGAAACGATCGATCCGGACGGGGCCTGCCGGCAAATTGGTCAAATCCTGCGCCGGAGTGAACGTGTCTTCCGCGCAAATCCTTATCTTGTTTTTGACTGCGGAGAGACGATCCTGCAGCTTTTGGTCCATATCATGGAGCACGTGGGCACGGCGGAAAATGATAATGGGCGGTTTGTGGCTCATTCCACGCTGGCGCTTGAAGGCAGCGCCGATATGGCGGATTTTGAACAATGCCTAAGCGAGATCGTATACGGGGAGATCAACCACAAATTAACGGAAAAGCTGGCCAATGTGTCTGCGTATGCGCAGCAGGCAAAAGAATATATCGACAGGCACTATATGGAAAATGTTACGCTGGAAACCATCGCCAAGCGGTTGAATATCAACCCGACTTATTTGAGTGTAGTATTTAAAAATGAAATGAAGATGAATTACAATAAATACCTCACAATGGTCCGCATGGAAAAGGCCAAGGAACTGCTTCGCCAATGCGATAAAAACCTGACGCAGGTGGCCCATGCCGTTGGATACGACAGGACTGCTTATTTCAGCAATGTGTTCAAAATGCACATGGGCATCAAGCCCACTGAGTACCAGCGCTTGCATCAGCGGGGAATAGGAGATTGAGATGAAACGGGAAAAGGCTCCATTGGGCAAATACGTTGAAATTTTTTGGCCGGCGATTGCAGCATATGCAGCTTGTACGGCGCTGGTGTTTCTGGCGCTCTATTATTTGCTGTGCCGCTACAGCGGACTGGAAGGCGGAAGAGTCCTGTTTGGCGGATGGATTATCCTCGTGGCAATTATGGGGGTGTTTAGCCATCGTATGCTCTCCAGGCGCAACGTGCAGGAGAAACTGACACAATCGGAGCTGGAGCGTACAAATCAGCATATGCGTGAGATCCAGCTTCAAAAGCGTAAGGAGCAGCTCAATGCTTTGCAGAATCAGATCAATCCTCATTTCCTGTACAACACGCTGGACACCATTCGGGGATTGGCAATTGAAAAAGAAGCGCTGGACATTGCCAATATCGTGGCCACGCTTTCCTCTATGTTTAAATACAGCATGGATTATGCGGACTCATTGGTGCCGGTTGGCGATGAGATTGAACATTTGAGAAGTTTTTTAAAAATACAGGCGATCCGTTTTCCGAAAAAATTCACCTTCGAGCAGATCACAGAGTGCGGCTATCGGGAGTTGCATGAAGTGCAGATACCGAAATTGGTACTGCAGCCGATCGTGGAAAATGTTTTTACGCACGCCTTCAAAAAAATGCTTTCCAGCGGCCGCATCACGCTACATCTCATGGTCACGGACACAGATTTTAAAATCATGGTAAGCGACAACGGCACAGGGATAAGCGACGAACAGGTCTTGGCGCTGAACCGCATGTTCGCTGTCCCGCAGGACGAGAAAAGCGCAATGAGCGGCGAGCATTCCAGCATCGCCCTATACAACATCGACTCCCGCATCAAAATGTATTGTGGCGAACAGTATGGTCTGCACATCACAAGTACCGTCGATTATGGTACTACAGTGACGGTATCGTTGCCATATCCCTGTTAGGAGGATGCGATGAAGCAGGAAGCGTTAAATCTTCGGGGCGTGTGTATCGAGAATCACCGTTTTGGGGCGATTCGAGACGCTACTTTTTCCATTTATCGTGACGAAGCTGTTCTCCTGACGGGGCTGTTCAATTCGGGCCTGGTCACCTTGGTGCACCTGCTGGCGGGTGAACTGGGTGCATTCGGCGGGGAAATGCGCATCAATAAAAAAAGTTGCAGTGTTTTGAGACATGATGCTGCGCATGAGCAGGGAATCGCGGTAATCGGGCTGCGGCATTTGCTGTCTGACAATATGAACTATTTCGATAATATTCGTATGCTGTCCGGGAATGGGCGCCGACTCGGCTTTATGCCGCCGCCGAAGTACAGCGAAGATGTGCTGGCCTTGTTTGAACTGATGCAGCTGGACTGGAATGTGGCGGCACACACGCCGTTTGAACGGATAAAATGGGATATTTTTGCGGCATATTTTACCGGTGCGGAAATTATGGTGTTTTCGGATATGGAGGCCTATTGCAACAATGAAGAATTCGATGAGTTGGAGCAGGTTCTTTGTTTCCTGAAAACGCATGGAATCTCGCTGCTCTTGGTCGCGATCAATGACAATCTTTGGCGTTATACCGAGATAGCAGACCGCTGCCTGGTGATGCGCAAGGGGATCTTAACGACAGTATTGGAAAAAGGAGAGGATGGACTGTTTGATGATGATGCGATTCGTCATGTAGTCGTAGGCCGCCGGTTCCCGCCCCGCTTTCTAAAAAGCAGCGTCCCGCAGCTGCGGGAGAGAGGGGCACCTTTGGCTCTTATCCTGCGCCTGTGCGGGACTGGGGAGGAGATTGCCTTCCGCCCGGGTGAGGCCATCGGGCTTTATGACAGTGACTCACGGCTCCCCGCCACCCCGGAGGCATTCATCGGCATGGCCCACGGAGCAATCCAGTTCTTGTCGGACGGTAAGCCGTTTTCGGTGAAGACGCTGCAAGATCTGGCGGCAAGAGGAATCGCTGTGATTTTGAACGCTTCTGTTGATAAAATGATCTTTAAAAACCTGCCCCCGGCTGAGAATGTGGCCTTTTTTGCCCAGAAGCGCGTTGCCAACCAGTTGTACAGTGCGCAGATCTCGCGCTATATCTTCGAAAACGTGGTACAGCGTTACAGTATCCTGAAGCACTGCGCCGCTTTGAAAGATCGTCCAGACTGTCATGGCCTCTCCTATCAGGAACTTTTTGAGTTGATGGTGGGCAAATGGCTGGCGGCCAACCCGTCTGTGGTTGTTCTATTCACTTCTTTGAGCAATGAGGATATCAAGCAGACAGAACGTTTCCGCGACTTGCAGCAGGAGTTGTTGGAAATGGGAAAGGCGGTGCTGTTGGTTTCCTCGGATTATGACCGGCTGGAATGTGACTGCGAAGAAATATATGAAATATGAGGATAGCTCTCGAAGGAAAATGGCCCGGCAGACGGTAGCGAGTGCCGGACGGGATACGCTCTGCATCAGACGAAAGATGCAGGGCGTTTTTTATTGCTCCGCGATAAAAAACCTTATCTCCATGGCAGAAAAAAGAGTCTACGGCCATTTTTTATTTATTCCCATTGCGTGAAAGAACTCAAAAAATGTAAACTATTCTAAAAAATGTGCACTTGAAAATGTTTTATCTATTTAATATGCTAATAAAGGAGAGACGGATCCGCAAACCGTAGAAAAAAGTCGAAAATAAGTAGAAAAGAGGAAAAAAGATGAAAAAGATTTTGGCAATCGTACTCAGTGCAATTATGCTGCTCAGCCTCGTCGCGTGCGGCGGTTCCTCCAGCACGCCGGTCAGTTCGTCCCCGGCGGCGTCAGTGCCTCAGGAGGCCCCATCCTCAGCGGCCCCCGTTGAGGCGAAAAAGAAGATTGGTATGTGCGCGATGAGCCTTGCCTTTGACTTCCAAATCCAGATGAGCGATGGTATTGAGAGGGCGGCCCAGGAAAACGGCTATGAGTACATGGTCTACGACTACAACGGTGATGCCGAGCAGATGCTCAGCGGCCTGGAGACGCTGGCAGCCTCTGATGTGGGCGCCATGTACGGCCTGTTCATGGCCCCTGAATCCGCCACGAGCTTTATGAAATCCCATCCGGAGATCGGTGTCTTGACCCAGGGCGAGATTGTGGACGGCGCCCAGGCCTGCACCGAGAACGACTATATCGCGTTGGCCAATCAATTTGTCGAATCTTTAGACCGCTATGTCACAGAGAAGGGCATCACCAAGGGCGATATCGCTGCCCTGTGGTTGGAGACCTGCGAAAATGAGGACAGCGACTATTACGACGCGAAAGAAGATATCAAAGCTGTGATCGAACAGTGGTGCGAAGGCAAGGACTTCAACTTTGTGAGTGAATTCTACCCCAAGGATGACGAGGAAGCGGCGAATATGACAGCCCAGATCCTGAATGCCACACCGGATGTGAAGTTCTTTTTCTGCTTCAACAATGGCTATGCCATTGCCGCCGCCAATGAGATCGGTGCGGCTGTGTCTGATGCCAGTGATTATTTTGTATTCTCCAGCGAGGGTGACCCTGAATCCTTCCGCCTGATCGACAGCGGCACCAGCGCGTATCGTGCCTGCGCCTACATGGACATCGAAGCCTCTGGCTACGAGGTCGGCAAGCAGCTGATTAATTGGGTGGAGAACGGCAAGCTGGAAAATGTGGTTGTCTCCAAAGATTTGGTCGACAGCAGCAACGTAAAGGATTATCTGGGATGACCCAGGCTCTCACGCAAAGGGGAAAAGAAATGAATCAGACGGTTTTAGCCTTCAAGGGCGTCAGTAAATCTTTCCCGGGCGTGCAGGCGCTGAAAAAAATATCATTCTCACTACAGGAGGGCGAGGTTCTCGCCCTCCTTGGTGAAAACGGCGCCGGAAAATCCACGCTGGTGAAATGCCTTACAGGCGCAAATGTGCCCACCGAGGGCACCATTGAATTGTTCGGAAAAGAGTATAAGAAGCTGGACCCGATCTTTGCCCGCAAAAGCGGGATCAGTGCGGTTTATCAAGAATTCAATCTGGTGCCGGACCTTCCTATTGTGGAAAATGTCTTTATGGGCAACAATCCTGGCAACGGCCTGATCGTGGATTATCAGCAGATGCTGCGGCGCAGCAAGGAAATTTTCCAGTCTTTCGGCCTGGATATAGACCCGAACGACAACGTCAGCACCCTTTCTCCTGCCATGATGCAGATCGTTGAGGTAGCCAAGGCCATTTTGCTGAATGTCAAGATTTTAATTTTGGATGAGCCCACAGCACCCTTGACGGCAAACGAGACGGAGATCCTGTTCCACATTATCCGGGATCTGAAAACAAAGGGTGTGTCCGTGATTTACATTTCTCACCGCCTGGAGGAAATTTTTGAAATATGTGACCGCGCGGTGATTCTGCGCGACGGTGAGCAGGTGGGCGAAACATTGATCAAGGACACGACGCGCAAGGACTTGATCCGCATGATGATCGGCCGGGAGCTGACGAACTATTACCCGGAGCACACGTCGAAAGCCACCGATGAAGTGGTGATGCGTGTGCGCGATCTGTGCGGCAATGGCGCGCGGAATGTTTCGTTCGACCTCCACAAAGGTGAAATCTTGGGCGTTGCCGGCCTGGTGGGCGCGGGACGCACTGAGCTGATGACCGTGCTGTTCTGTGATGCAAAACGCGAAAGTGGGACGGTGACGGTGAACGGCAAGGAATTCAACGGCAAGCATCCTTGGGACGCCATTGCAAACGGGATCGCGTATCTGCCTGAAGACCGTAAACGGATGGGATTACTGCTGGATAAAAGCGTTGCGGCAAACACCACGTTGGCCAGCATCAAAAAATACTGCCGCTTCGGCGTGATCAACGCTAAACAGGAGCTGGAAAGTATCAAATACTATTGCGACAAGTTGGAAGTGAAAACGGCCGGATATGATAAGGAAGTACAATATCTGAGCGGCGGCAACCAGCAGAAGGTCATCGTAGGAAAATGGCTGGACACTGATAGCGACATCATTATTTTTGATGAGCCAACGCGCGGTATCGATGTGGGAACGAAACATGAAATCTATGCGATTATTGACCAATTGGCCGATGAAGGGCATTCCATCTTAATGGTATCCTCGGAATTTGAGGAGTTGATCGGCGTGGCGGACAGGATCCTCGTTATGGCGGAGGGCGCCCTGGTAGGAAGTGTGGAAAAAGAGCGCTTCAATAAAGAATTGCTGCTGGATATGGCGTCCGGCGATCGATAAAGTGGGGGACAATCAAGATGAAAGCATTTTTGAAAAAATCGAGCAACCTGCTGTGGAAAAGCAGCGCCCAACTTATTCTCGTGGCTTTGATTATCTTTTTCGGTATTGAATGTAAGGGCAGTTTTTTCACTGTAAATAATTTGATCTCTATTGTCCGGCAAGTGTCCACAATGGGTATCGCCGCACTGGGCATTTCATTTTTGATGATTTCAGGCAATCTGGACTTCTCCACCGGGCAGGTTTATGCCTTTGTGGGGACGCTGACCGCATGGCTTTACTCCATCGGCATCAATATTGTTTTGGCCATGCTTTTGGGGCTTGTGGGCGGTATTGCGATTTTCTGTCTTACCTGCTGGATTTCCAGCCAGTTTAACATCAGCCGTCTGGTTATTTCCATGGCCGTGGGGACAGCCGTCAGCGGCCTTTCCTGTATCATAGCCAGCAATAAAACCATCTACGGCCTGCCGGAAGGTATCAAATGGCTTGGGCAGGGTTACCTGTTTGACGTTATCCCCATCTCAATGATTCTGTTTTTCGTACTGGCGCTTGTGGTGGCGTTTGTGCTGAAAAAAACGTATTTGGGGCGTTATCTGTTTGCCGTGGGCGGCAGTGAGGATGTGGCACGCCTTTCCGGCATCAACGTCGACAAAATCAAGTATGTCGCCAGCATCATCGCGGGCCTGCTGGTGGGCTTTGCGGGGCTTGTCTGCATGTCGCGCACCTTTTCTGGCAGCCCGTTTGCCGGCGGCTCTCTCAGCACGGACGTTATCTCGGCCGCGCTGCTCGGCGGAGTATCTGTCACGGGCGGTACAGGAAAAACCTCCGGTATTGTCACGGGTGTTATTATCATTGGCACGCTGTCCGTCGGCCTGAATATGATGGGCCTGAACAGCAATTCCCAAGATATTTTCAAGGGGGCGATGATGATGCTTGCAGTTATTATTGACAGCGCATCAAAAAAACGCTCCGCTAAAAACTGAACAAGGCGAAAGGAGAGAAAGATGAAGGAAAATGATTTTTACGCATGCTTCGGCGGCTTTGGGATCCAGCACTGGGGGAATATCTACGCCCCTGACATCGAGGGAAAATGCCATGCACTGACCGTGTGCACCGTGGACGGTGATACCGGTGAGATGCATCCCATCAAAGAAGGTCCCGAGGTCCTCAGCCCAAGTACACTGGTGGTCTCGCCCGACCAGAAATACATCTATGCTGGCAGCGAAGATAAGGATTTCATGCAGCGTGGCTATGGCGGTGGCTTGAGCGCCTTTACCTTTGACATGGAGACGGGAGACCTCCGGATGATCAATCAATCGCTGGCATACGGTTCCAGTACGGCATATATTACATTGGACAAAACAGGAAAATATATTTTCGTGGCCAATCATGGCTCCAAATTCGTCTGCAGCCGGTACGAGATGGTGGACGGCACCCTGCAGCCGAAGGTAATCCGCGACGAAGGCTGTGTATGCGTATTCAAAGTACGCGAGGACGGAGGCATCGGCGAATTGGTGGATCGGCTCGTGCTGGAGGGCACAGGTGCCCACCCCATTGAGCATGCCAGCGCCCATCCCCATTCAATCCTACTGGACGACCAGGATTTTGCCATCATCCCCAATAAGGGCGGCGACAATATTTATGTCTGCAAGTTCAACCGCGAGTCGGAAAAATTGGACGTGCTCTCGGTTTATAAATCGGAATTCGGCTCCTCACCGCGGCACGCCTGTTTTGTGCCGGGCACACCCTATGTGCTGGTCCAAAACGAATACGATGGCCACCTGTGCAGCTATGCGCTGGACCGCGAGGCCGGGACACTGACGCGCATTTCCCGTCTGGATACTTGGATGCCAGAACTGCAGGGGACGGAATTCCACCTGATGAAAACGATGAAACAGACGCATCCCTGGGGAATTGATGTCCAATTGCATCCCAACGGCCGCTTCGTGTTCAACAATAACACGCAGGGCATTCTGGGGACTTTTGAATTGAACCGTGAAACAGGTGAATTGGCACTGCTGCACCGCCATGTACTGGAAGGCATCGGTTCCATGACTCGAGGACTGCAGATGGACAAAAGCGGACGATTCCTTGTGGCAACCGGTGTTATGAATGAGAAGGCGGTAGTACTGTCTATCAACGCTGAGACAGGAGAGCTTACGCAAACCTCGAACGTGGAACTGCCGACGCCGACTGCCCTGCGGTTCATCTATCCACAGCAGGCATAAAGGGAGAATGATATGGTCGATTTAAAGGCAAACCCGTTTTTTCTGGATGACACGGCCTGCGCATGGGTTCATAATACATTGGCGCAGATGACGCTGCGGGAAAAAGTTGCCCAGCTGTTCTGCTGTGTTTCAGCAGGAGAAAGCGGTGAAGTGCTGCAAAAGCGTTATGAGGATATTCCCTTTGGCGGCGTGACGTTCCGGGCGGACAAGGCGCAGCAGATCAAGCAGCGGGTGGACTATCTGCAAAGCAGAGTGAAAATTCCGCTGTTGGTTTCCGCCAACTTGGAAAATGGCGGAATCGGGATCGCGACGGACGGAACGGAATTTGCTTCTCAACTGGAGGTGTCCGCCACAGGAGATGCTTCTTACGCGTACATGCTGGGCGATGTCTGTGGTGCAGAGGGAGCAAGCGTGGGCTGCAACTATGCATTTGCACCGGTGGTGGATATCCACTACAATTGGCGCAATCCCATTATCAATACACGTACCTACGGTAGCAATCCCGATTGGGTGCTGCGCTGTGCCAGCGAGTATATGCGCGGTATCGCGCGCCATAATGTGGCAGTGTCCATCAAGCATTTCCCCGGCGACGGCGTGGACGAAAGGGATCAGCACCTGCTCACTTCGGTAAACAGCCTTCCCTGCGAGGCGTGGGATGCCTCTTATGGAAAAGTGTACCGCGCACTGATTGAGCAGGGGGCGCAGACGGTCATGGTGGGCCATATTTTGATGCCGGCCTACAGCCGGCGCCTGTGCCCAGGCATGACTGACAGGGAGATGTTGCCGGCCTCTCTTTCTCCAGAGCTGGTCACCGGCCTTCTGCGGGAAGAGTTGGGCTTCAACGGACTGGTCATCACCGATTCGGCATCTATGACTGGCCTCGGCTGTGCTATGCCACGGCGGCAGATTCCCGCGGCGGCTATCAACGCGGGCTGCGACATGTTCCTATTTGGCCGTAACCTGCAGGAGGATTTTGAGAGCTTATTGGAGGATGCACAGCAGGGTGTGCTTCCCGCTGCGCGGCTGGATGAAGCCGTGGCGCGTGTTTTGGCTCTTAAGGCGTCTTTGGGCTTGCATGTAGCAGTGCAGTTTACCTCACCTCGCTACAAAGAGATTATTGGCTGCGCGGAATTTGCGCAGAAGGCTCGCGCTTGTGCGGATAAGGCGATCACCCTGGTCAAGGATACCCAGGGGCTGCTGCCGGTGACGCCTGAGAGCCATCGGCGTGTTTGGCTACACATCCTGGGCGACAACCCAGCGTTTCGCGGCGGTTCCGTCTGCCGCGACAAGGTGATCAAAAAGCTGGAAGAAGCGGGCTTTTTGGTTACATATTTTGAAAAAGAACACCCCGAGCAGGCCCTTTCTTCCGAGCCAGTGCAGGCGCTGAAGGAAAAGTACGATCTGATCCTTTATGTGGCCAATTTGGTCACAGGAGGAAATGATACGGTGAACCGCATTGATTGGGTGCCGCTGGCCTGCGGTGAATCTCCGCAGTATGTGTGGGACATTCCCACTATGTTTGTTTCCCTGGGCGATCCGTATCATTTTGTCGACGTGCCGATGATTCGGACCCTTATCAACTGCTATGACAACTCTGACGCGGTGTTGGATGCTTTGCTGGAAAAGATCATAGGCAAAAGCGCTTTTATGGGAAAATCTCCCGTGGACCCGTTTTGCGGAATGTGGGGGGCCGACTTGTGAAGGCGGTGATTTTTGATTTGGACGGCGTCCTTGTAAGCACAGATGAACTGCACTATCAGGCCTGGCTGCAGATTGCCCGGTCAGAGGGAATTTCTTTTGACCGCACGCTGAATGACCGGCTGCGTGGTGTTAGCCGGATGCAGAGCTTGGAGATCATTCTGGAGCGGGCTGGGCACGGCTATGCGCAGAAAGAAAAAGAGGCGCTGGCCCGGCAAAAGAACGGCATTTACCGGACTTTGCTAGGAATGCTCACCCCGGACGCATTGTTGCCGGGCGCACGAGAGATACTCTGTACGCTGCGAAAGCGGGGGATTAAAACTGCAATCGGTTCATCCAGTAAAAATGCGCCGCTAATTCTGCAACAGCTGCAGATTGAAACGCTTTTTGACGCAGTATCGGATGGGAATGGACTGCAACACTCCAAGCCGCATCCCGAGGTGTTCCTTAGAGCGGCTGAGTATCTGAGAGAACAGCCTCAGGATTGCTTGGTGGTAGAGGATGCAGAGGCGGGCATCCAAGCCGCGAAAGCAGCCGGTATGCAGGCTGCCGCACTGGGAAGCGCTCGCACGTGCCCAAAGGCGGATTACAGGTTGGATAGACTTATGGACCTGCTCACTTTTTTTCCCATGTGCAATAATAAAGAAACATCTGCTACGGATTGGCTGGGATAAAGCTTGTGGAAGATTTTATGGAAAGCGTATATATGCGGTCATTCCCTGAAGAATTTGAACCGAGGGAGGAATTTGGAACTTATAGCAATTTTCAAAATTAAAGCGAGTAGCCACAAGCGCGAAACCAGCCGGCACAGTTATTGGACGAAACAAAGCTGAAGGCAGTACGGATAGTATCGGGCAGATTATCAATCACTCTAGCTTAGAGTTTACGAAGAATAGCTTTGATTTTTGACCAGAGCTTCTCAATGGGGTTCAGATCCGGACTATACTGCGGTAGATAGAGATAATGTACTATTGATTTATCCAGCAGTTCTTTTATCGCCTTTGCATGGTGAAACTTCATGTTATCCATGATGAGAACAGACGCGCTATTCAGATGTGGCAGCAAATCTTTCTTGAGATACTCCTTAGCCCTGGCAACCGTTGTTCCACCAGAAAATGTAGTATAGTGACAGCTTTCGTCCTTCTGGATTGAGGAAAGAATCGTCGTATTCTTCGGTTTGCACAGTGGTGTAGAATCAACGACTCTGCGTCCGCCAAAAGCATAGACATACTACCTGGTCGAGTATGTGTGATGAAAAAGATGTCAGTCAATTATGTCGCATAAAATCTATGGAAAACGGGCTTTTAGGAATTATTCTTAAAAGCCTGTTTTCCATAGATGTCCAAACTTATTTCTTGTTTTTCGCCGCAAATAGAATTCGCATCCGCGACATCACTGTAAAAACACAAAATCGGTTTTCACACCAACGAAAGGGCAAGGATTGATTTTCTTTCCTCTCGTGAAGTGGAAAAA
>DCJV01000051.1:0-7248 GCA_002320555.1 Ruminococcaceae bacterium UBA1691
ACTTTAAAGGGAGCATATCAAAATCAAGGCCGCCGTTTCCCATATTATTTATTCTTCAGCTTCCGCCTTGGCTTCTTCAATGACCTTCTGCGCCACATTCGCCGGCGCTTCCTCATAGCGGGTAAATTCGAGCGAAAAATGCCCCCTGCCGTGCGTAACGGAGCGCAGTGTCGTTGCAAAATCCCCCATCTCGGCCATGGGAACCTCAGCTACGATCTCCTGCATCTTATCCTCCGCCGGGCCCATGCCCAGCACGCGGCCGCGCCGCTTGGTGATATCGCCCATAATATCGCCCATCTTTTCATCCGGCATGTAGGCCTTCAGCGTCCCGATCGGCTCGAGGATCACGGGATCTGCCTTTGGAATGCCGTTTTTATAGGCGATGGACGCCGCCGTTTTGAAGGCCATTTCCGAGGAGTCCACCGGATGGTAAGAGCCATCATACAGCGTGGCCTTCACGCCGACCATTGGATACCCTGCCAGGACACCTTTCAGCACGCTTTCACGCAAGCCCTTTTCCACAGCGGGGAAGAAATTCTTCGGCACGGAGCCGCCCACGACCTCCTCCGCAAATACGAGCTCGTCGCTATCGCAGGGCTCGAAGCGGATAAAGACATCGCCGAACTGCCCGTGCCCGCCGGACTGCTTCTTATGGCGGCCCTGCACCTCCACGCGCTTTTTGATAGATTCGCGATATGCCACGCGCGGCACGCTCAGAGTAACGTCCACGCCGAATTTGGACTTGAGCTTGGAGACGATCACATCGAGATGCTGCTCCCCAAGGCCGGAGAGGATCTGTTCATGCGTCTCATGATTGGTCTTGAAGGTGATGGTGGGATCCTCCTCCATCAGGCGGGCCAGCCCCGCGGCAACCTTCTCCTCCTCGCCCTTCTTCGTCACCTTGACCGCCATGCTCAGGCAGGGCTCCGGGAAGGAGACGGGCGCGAGCTTCAAAACCTGTTTCGGGCTGCACAGCGTGTCGCCCGTATGCATATTGGAAAGCTTCGTCACAACGCCGATATCGCCTGCGGCGATTTCCGAAATCTCATCCTGCTTGGCGCCGCGGACAGAGATGATTTTTCCCATGCGCTCGCTTTCTTCCGTACGGGCATTGAAGGCTGGGATATCCGCCGTGATCTTTCCGGAGACCACTTTAAAGAACGACATTTTTCCGACAAACGGGTCGGCAATCGTTTTAAAGCAGATCGCGGCAAGCGGACCATCTGCGTCGCAGGAGAGCTCTATTTCGTTTCCGTCCGCGTCCACCGCCTTCTCGCCTGCGCACTCGTAAGCGCGCGGTGCAATCTTTGACAGGCAGTCGAGCAGCTGGTCGACGCCCTCGGTCGTGTAGCCGGAGCAGGCGAAAACTGGATAGATCGAGCCGTCTGTCATACCGTTCTGCAGGCCGCGGATAATCTCCTCCTGCGTAAACTCCGCGCCGTCGAAAAATTTCTCCATCAGCTCGTCGTCTGTGGTGGCGACCGCTTCCTTGAGGAAATTGATCATCTCCTCGATGCGCGCATCCTGCGGGACGGGGATCTCCGCCGCCTTACCATTCTGATATGTAAAGGCCTTCTGCGCCATGAGGTTGACATATGCCTTCACCACGCCGCCCTCCATAAAAGGAACGACAATCGGGCAAAGCTGCGTCTCATGAACCTCCTTGAGGAAATCGAGCGTTTTATAGAAATCGGTATTCTCTGCGTCCACCTTCGTGATTGCAAACATCTTCGCAATCCCACGGGTATCCGCCGCCTTGAAAGCTTTTTCCGCGCCAACGTCGTATTTGCAACCGGCAGCCGTCGTAATCAGCACGCAGTCCGCCGCCCGGATGCCTTCGCTGACGCCGCCGGCAAAGTCAAACAGGCCGGGCGTGTCAATCAGGTTGATCTTGATGCCGTTCCACTCCAGCGGCGCGACCGCTGTGGAGACAGAGGCTCTGCGCTTCTTTTCTTCCCCGTCGTAATCGAGCACGGTGTTCCCATCCGCAACGCGGCCCAGGCGGTCCGTCGCTCCTGCCAGATAAAGCATGGCCTCCGCCAGCGTCGTCTTACCCCTTCCGCCATGGCCGGCAATCGCAATATTTCGGATATCCTTTGCATGATAGGCTTTCAAACCAATTTCCTCCTTCACGCCCTGCCCTTTTGGGACACAGCATATTTGTTATTCAAAACCAATAATATTTTTATGGTGTCACCGTGAATTATAGCATAATTGATGATACAGTTCAATAAAAAAATTTTTGATTTCCCCAAAATGGCCACAACTGAAAAAATCCTGTTTACTTGTCCAAATCTCCCCTGCTGTTTTTATGCAAGATAACGGTTTATTCCCATAAACAAACGCCGTTTCGCCCTTTCCTCGGCCATACTATACAAAAATCCGTTCCTCAGTAACCGCAATGGTTTTCCGGAAACGGATTTTTAAAACAGGCAGCGCTACTCCTCCTGCGCAGGCGGGAAGAAGCTCTCAACCACCTTCGGACAGCAGTCGGGAGAATACACCCAATGATCGATGTAATCGCTGTCCGTATAATAAGTAACAGAGGGTGGCGGGTATTCCGCATCAAAGGCGTCCACAATGATGAGCTTGATTTTCATGCGTTCCGGGATCAGGCTCTTGATATAAACGCTCGCATGCTGGCCCGCATATACACCCTGCACGTATTCTGCAAGCCCCGCGAGATTCGGCGTCAGCTCCACGAAAACGCCGTACTTTTCCACAGAGCGGATAATCCCCGGCACCGTTTCCCCCGCCTTGAACTGGGCTGCATTCTGCTCCCAGGTGCCAAGCAGTTCCTTATGAGTGAGGGTGATCCGCCCGTTTTCATCGATGCCCTTGACAAGGGCGCGGATATCCTCGCCGGTACGGAATCGCTCAGACGGATGCGGGATCCGTGAGACGGAAATGCTGTCGATCGGCATCAGCGCGCTCAAACCCGCTCCGATATCGCAGAATACGCCGAATCCCTCCATATGGGAAACGCGGGCGTCGATCACCTCGCCGGGTGTCAGATTGGCCACGTCGGTCTCCATGCATTCCAGCTGTACGCTGCGGCGGCTTAGAATGGCCGAGGTGCGGCCCAGGGCATCTGCATCAAAGCCTGTAATGCGAAACATGACCGGCTTATTAACCCGCGAGATAATTGCAATGTCCCGCACCTTTCCCTCTTCGATTCCTACAGCGGCCTCTTCGCGCGGGATTATCCCCTCCATGCAGCCGAGATCAACATGCAGATTGTGATCCTTATCGCACAGCAGAGCGCGCGCTTCCAAAATTCTGCCCTCAAAATAGGCGTCGCGCAGCGCGGCGGAGGATGCAAACGCAGCGCGGTTCTCCGGTGTGTCCATCAGCCAGCCTTCCGGCTTAAAATGTTTCATTTTCCCACCCATTCCGCCGCTTGAAGCGGCCTCTTTTTCTCATGCCTTGCATTGCCCTGCATTGACCTACACATCCATCTGCGGGCGCCAGCATTTCGCCGCGGCGCATTGGCCCGAAGGGCGCAAATACGGCCGGCTACGTTGCTATATATATGGGAAACGCTTTTTTTTCATGCCCCTTTGTGGTATAATATTTACCATATCACTTCATTTTGGTCCGGCTGGAGGCGATGAGAATGGACGTCAGGCCCGGGGACATCCTGGTCATGAAAAAAGAACACCCCTGTAAAAACAAAGAATTTCTCGTTCTCCGCGCAGGGATGGATTTCCGCATCCGCTGCACAAAATGCGGGCGCGAAGTGATGGTGCCGCGCGTCAAGATCGAAAAAAACATCAAAAAAATCCTTCGGGAAGGCTCTGCCGCACCGGAGGCGGAGACCTAGCGTATATTTTGTTGTGTAAACAAAGAAGATACGCAGAAAGCTTTGCGCTCTTTGGCGAAGAGAAGGGTTAAATTGCCACTTTGCCGGAACGGTTCAAGGCTCTCCCCGCAGAAAAAGGATGGTTATCGCGATGCTTGACAAACTGGAAAACGTAGAAAAACGCTATGAAGAAGTCAACCTCCGGCTGTGTGAACCGGAGATCGTCTCCGATCAGGCGCAATATAAAAAGCTCATGCAGGAGGCAAAGCACCTGGCCCCGATCGTGGAAAAATACCGCGCATTTAAGGCGGCACGCGGCACCTTTCAGGAGGCGAAGGCGTTGCTCGACGCGGGTGGGCTCGACAAGGATTTTCACGAAATGGTGTTTGATGAGCTTGAGGCCGCCCGATCCGAAATGGAACGGACACAGGAGGAGCTGAAGGTCCTGCTGCTCCCCCGCGATCCAAACGACGATAAAAACGTTATCGTAGAGATCCGCGGCGGCGCGGGCGGGGAAGAGGCCGCGCTGTTTGCAGGCTCCCTTTTCCGCATGTATTCCATGTATGCTGAGGCAAAAGGCTGGAAATCAGAAATTCTCAGCGCGAATGAGACGGAGCTCGGCGGCTTTAAGGAAATCAGCTTCATGATCGAAGGCGAAGGGGCTTATTCCCGCCTGAAATTTGAAAGCGGCGTGCACCGCGTCCAGCGTGTGCCGGAGACGGAGTCGCAGGGCCGCATCCACACTTCAACCGTTACGGTGGCCGTCCTTCCGGAGGCTGAGGAGGTCGATGTGGAAATCAATCCCGCCGATCTGCAGATCGACACCTACCGCTCCGGCGGCGCGGGCGGCCAGCATGTCAATAAGACGGAGTCCGCCATCCGCATCACGCATCTGCCCACCGGCACGGTCGTCGAATGCCAGGATGAGCGCAGCCAGTATAAAAATAAGGATCGCGCGATGAAGATTTTGCGTTCCCGTATTTTAGAGGCGGAACGCGAAAAGCAACATGCCGCCATTGCGGGCGAGCGCCGTGCGCAGGTCGGCACGGGCGACCGCAGCGAGCGCATCCGCACCTATAATTTCCCGCAGGGCCGCGTCAGCGATCACCGGATTGGTTTGACCCTCTATAAGATCGAGCAGATTCTGGACGGCGCGCTTGATGAAATCATTGACGCGCTTATCACTGCGGATACAGCGGAAAAGCTCAAGGCGGAAAGCGAAGCATAGTCTCCGCCGCCGGAAAGGAATAGACATTGCATGCAAACCAGGCTTTATCAGATTACACCGGATAATACAATCGTGCTTCAGGAAATTGGCGCCATCCTTCGGAGCGGTGGCCTTGTCGGCATCCCGACGGAGACCGTCTACGGCCTTGCCGCCAATGCCCTTGACGGCCCTGCGGTGGCAAAGATTTTCTGGGCAAAGGGACGCCCGCAGGACAATCCCCTGATCGTCCATATCTCCGAATTTTCTCAGATTTATACGCTGGTCAGAGAGGTTCCCTCACAGGCGGTCGCGCTCGCTCGCGCATACTGGCCGGGGCCGCTGACCATCATTCTCCCAAAATCCCCCTCGATTCCGGACGAGGTCAGTGCAGGGCTCGACACGGTCGCCGTGCGCATGCCCTCCCACCCGCTCGCACGTGCGATCATCCGTGCGGCAGGCGTTGTGCTAGCTGCGCCCTCAGCCAATCTCTCGGGCAGCCCAAGCCCTACCACGGCACAGCATGTGCTCGACGATATGGCCGGGCGCATCGACGCTGTTGTGGACGGCGGCCCCTGCGAGGTCGGCGTGGAATCGACGGTTGTCACACTCGCTGCAGAGCGGCCCAGGCTCCTGCGGCCGGGTGGCATTACGCTGGAAAAGCTTCGTGCCATCCTCGGCGAGGTCGACGTCGACCGGGCCGTGGAGGAGCAGCTCGCCGCCGGAGAGAAGGCATCCTCGCCCGGCATGAAATATAAGCACTACGCGCCAAAGGCGCATGTTGTCATCGTCCGCGGCCCGTTTTCCCGTTACGCAGAGTACGTCAACGCCCATGCTGGCGCAGATATCGCCGCCCTGTGCTATGAGGGAGAGGAGGCCGCGCTGCAGGTGCGCGCATTTCCCTGTGGCAGGCGGGACGATCCTTCCTCTCAGGCGCAGCATTTGTTCGATACGCTGCGCGCACTCGATGGGATGAAAATCAAAACCGCCTATGCACGCTGTCCGGAAAAGGACGGCGTGGGCCTTGCGGTCTATAACCGTCTGCTGCGTGCCGCCGCATTTGAAATCGTTGATGTGTAAGGAAGCGATTTTTTGAACGAAAGACATTTGTCTTTGGTTGCAAAAGTGTGCGAGAGGGTGTGTCATTATGATGGAACACAGAGGCCTTGTCATTGGGCTGACCGGGCAGACCGGCGCGGGAAAGAGCACTGTTGCCACCCTTTTGCGGGAGCGTGGCCTTACTGTCATAGATGCAGATCAAATTGCCCGGGCAGTCATGCAGTCCGGCAGTGAGGTCCTTGCAGGTCTCGCCAGCGCGTTCGGCGCGGATATTCTTTTTTCGGACGGATCGCTCAACCGCCCGCTGCTTGCCCAGCGCGCCTTTTCTGCGCCGGAGCAGACCGCACGGCTCAATGCGATTACGCACCCCGCGATCATTCAAAAAATGCGTGCGGAAACCGCGCGCGCTTTCCGTGAGGGAGTGAAGGCCGTGGTGCTGGATGCGCCGCAGCTCTTTGAAAGCGGTGAAAACCAAATCTGCGACTTCATCATCGCCGTCACTGCGCCGGAGCCGCTTCGCATCGAGCGGATTATGAAACGCGACCAGATCAGTGAAGAATCCGCCCGTCTGCGTGCGAATGCTCAAAAAAGCGAGACATACTATAAGGAACACGCGGATATATTGGTGCGGGACTATCCGCCGTTTGACCTTCCAAAAGAGCTGGAGCCCGTATGGGAGAGAATTCGGCAATTCGACGCAAAGAAAAACCCGGAATCATGTTTTTAGCAGGAAAGGAGCGGTTCGCATGGACAAACGGAAACAGAAGGCCTTTTTGAAAATCGGCGTCCTTTTTCTGCTCTTCGCCGCCATTGTATCCCTTGTGACGGCGGTAACCTACCGTTCCATGCTCAAGGCCTTTTATCCGCTCAAGCAGACCACGCTTGTTGAGCGCTATGCCGCAGAAAATGGGCTTGATGAAGCGCTGGTCTATGCTGTGATCAAAACGGAAAGCGATTTCGATCCGGACGCCACCTCATCCGCAAAGGCGAAAGGTCTCATGCAGCTGACGCTCCCCACCTTTCAGTGGCTACAGAGCAAGACGGGCGAGGAATTGAGCGGCGACGCACTCTACGACGAGGAAACCAATGTGCGCTACGGCACCTATTTTCTGCATTTGCTGCAGGAGGAATTCGGTACGACGCAGGAAATCCTCGCCGCCTATCACGCCGGGCGCGGGCAGGT
>DCJV01000051.1:7368-9703 GCA_002320555.1 Ruminococcaceae bacterium UBA1691
ACCCAATGAATCAAGAAAAAAGCAAAGCCGAGCAGCTTCAGGATGAGCTGTTTTTCAAACCGAAGCATGCCATGCGCGGCGATCTGACTGATGCAGAAATCGAACGCGCCGATCAATTTTGTGAGGATTACAAGGCGTTTCTAAACGCTTCCAGAACAGAGCGCGAGGCCGCCGGATTCTTCTGCCGCAAGGCGGAGTCGCTCGGATTTGTGCCCTTTGATCCTCAGAAAAAATATCAGGCCGGCGATAAGGTCTATCGGCTCAACCGCGAGAAGGCGGTCATTCTCGCTGTCATCGGCGAAAAAAGCGTAGGAGAGGGCGTGCGCATCGCGGCGGCACACATCGATTCCCCCCGCCTTGACCTCAAGCCCAATCCGCTCTATGAGGATTTCGAAATGGCGCTATTCAAAACCCATTACTACGGCGGTATCAAAAAATACCAGTGGACGGCGATTCCGCTCTCCCTGCACGGCGTGATTGTCCGCCGTGACGGCACAAAGATCAACGTTAGCCTGGGCGATCAGCCGGACGAGCCAAATTTTGTCGTTACGGACCTGCTTCCCCACCTTGCGCAGGAGCAGATGAAGCGTACGCTCGCAGACGGCGTCCGGGGCGAGGAACTCAACATCCTTGTCGGCAGCCGCCCCTTCCGCAGCGACGAGGGCAGCGAGCTTGTCAAGCTCGCCATTATGAAGCTGCTCCATGAAAAATACAGCATTGTAGAAAGTGATTTCCTCAGCGCGGAGCTCGAGCTCGTCCCCGCCTTTCCCGTGTGCGATATTGGCTTTGACCGCAGCATGATCGGCGGCTATGGCCACGATGACCGCGTGTGTGCCTATCCGGCGGCCATGGCAGCCTTTGCCTGTGAGAAACCGGAATATACGGCGGTTACGGTTCTGACCGACAAGGAGGAGACTGGGAGCGACGGCAACACGGGCCTCAATTCCTCTTACCTCAAATATTTTATTGCGGACCTTGCCCGGATGGAGGGCTTGGAAGCGCGCGATGTGCTCAGCCGCTCCCGCTGCCTGTCCGCAGACGTCAACGCCGGATTCGACCCCACCTTCCCGGATGTGATCGAAAAGAAAAACGCAGCCTATCTCAATCGCGGCGTCGTCGTGACGAAATACACCGGATCACGCGGCAAATCGGGCACCTCAGACGCCAGCGCGGAATTCATGGGCGAGGTGCGCAGGCTCTTTGATGAGAAAAAAATCTGTTGGCAGACCGGCGAACTGGGCAAGGTTGACCTCGGCGGCGGCGGAACGGTCGCCATGTACGTGGCGAATCTCGATGTGGACGTTGTCGACGTGGGGGTCCCGGTTCTGTCGATGCATGCGCCCTTTGAGGTTGTGTCCAAAATCGACGTCTATATGGCATTCCGTGCCTTCAAGGCTTTTTTCGGTGTGGAATAAGCCTTAGAAAATAAAAGAGCAGAGATAAAAACACAGTCCCGGTTGGTAGTCCGGGCGCAAGCCCGTGTTGCAAAATGCAAATGATGCGTTTTGCAACATGCGCTGAAAAAAGCATTTGTGATCCAGCAATTACGCCCCGCATTTTGCTCCTTTCGGACGCAAAGCCATGCTTTTTTCAGGGATTCCTTGTCAGTAACCTGCCTCCTTGGTTGTCCATTCTCTGCCGTATCTTTATGAAAAGGAGGAAGGATTGTGGAAACCACGCAATCCAAGCTGACGGTGCTCTTCGAGGAACCATTCTGGATCGGCATCTTTGAACGCAGCTATGCAGGGCAGTACGAGGTATGTAAGGTGACCTTCGGCGCAGAGCCAAAGGAAAATGAGCTCTACGAGTTTATCCTGCGCCACTTTCACAGCCTGCGCTTCAGCCCGCCTATAAAGGCATCCCGGCTGACGGAAAAGCCGCGCAGCCCCAAGCGGATGCAGCGTGAGGTGAGCCGGCAGCTGCAAACAGCCGGGATCGGCACCAAAGCGCAGCAGGCGCTGGCGCTCCAGCATGAGGAGGGCAAGCTGGCGCGCAAAGCTCGTACCCGCCAGCAACGCGAGGAGGAGCAGAAGCGGCTTTTCCGGCTCAGGCAGGAGAAGAAAAAGGAAAAGCACAGGGGGCATTAGTTCCCTCAAAGAAAGCGCAGGAGCAGATCTATAGTCTGCTCCTGCGCTCAGCTTGTCGATCAAATCAAAGAGAATCCCTTGTCAAGGCAATCAAAAAGGCTAGCGTAATGGAGAAATCTCACGAAATTGTTCTTATGCATTTTACGAAATGACATCCCTTTTTCGACAGGTTGGCGCGCCGGAAAATGTGAAAAAACGCATTTCCGGCGCGCCAGTTTTTCATTTTCATCCAAAAAGGTGTTACTTCT
>DCJV01000116.1 GCA_002320555.1 Ruminococcaceae bacterium UBA1691
CGAAGTGCCGTGCAGAACGGCCCCTTTTGTTTCCTTTTCCGGCCGAGCGGCAAAGGAAGGGCCCGCGCGGCCCGAGCGCGTTCCAATTTCTTCTTCCCTTGTCATAGCAAGCAAAAAGGCAAGCATAACGGGGATTTTTTACGAAATTATTCTTGTGTATTTTGACGAAACGATTTTCCTTTTTCGATAAGCTGAAGCCGCGGGACGATTAACGACATCCCACGGCTTTCTGCTTTCTAGTTTTAGTGTTTCAGTTCTTAATCATTCCGGCCTTTTTTCCGCGTCAGCAGCACCGCAGCAGCGGCAGCAGCTGAAACGAGCGTGAGCGCAGGAATCGCAAGGTGCTCGCCTGTAGACGGATTTTCGCCCTGATCCGTTACCGCCTGTGTCGGTGATTCTGCCGGCTTCTGTCCAGGATCGTTCGTCTGCGCATCCGTGGGAGTCGCAATTGGAGAATCCGTAGGCGCTTGTGTCGGCTCCTGCGTCAGGGGCTTCGTCGGCGCTGCAGTGGAAGGTTCCGTCGAGGGCTTTGTTGAGGGTTCTGCCGTGGGTTCTGTTGAGAGCTCCGTCGAAGACCCTGTCGATGGTTCTGCCGTGGGCTTCGCCGAAGGCTCTGTCGAAGGTGCCGTCGAAGGTTCTGTTGAGGGCTCCGTCGAAGACTCTGTCGAAGGTGCCGTCGAAGGTTCTGTTGAAGGCTCCGTCGAAGACTCCGTCGAAGGCTCTGTGGAGGGCTTCGTCGAAGGTTCTGTTGAGGGCTCCGTCGAAGGCTCTGTGGAGGGCTTCGTCGAAGGTTCTGTTGAAGGCTCCGTCGAAGGCTCTGTGGAAGGCTCTGTGGAGGGTGCCACTGTAGGCTCCGTTGAAAGCGCCGCATCAGTCGTCACTTCCGTCGGCTTATCTGGGATCCCATTCGGCGAACAATTCTCCTTGAGCCAGTTCGAGTAATAGGTTGCGAGCTTCTTCTGCATCATGCCGAGCATCGGGCCATCCTGGCCAGTATGAATACTGGCGTCTACGTAGTTTACATACATCTTGATGCAATCGACCGTCTGGGTAATCGGGCCGGGATTATCCGCATAAACCCAATAAATCTGGTCGAGCATCACTTTGACCTCATCATCGGTCATCTGGCTGATATCGCCGATCATAATGCCGTTTTCAAAGGCGTTGACAATCACCTCGGCAAGATGGTCGCTCTTTGTGCCTGTTACGATGCGTCCGACCGTATCGGCAACAAAATTAGCAAATGCCTGTGTACTTCCAAAATACTTTTCCGCTAGATCCTTCAGGCCCTGTGGATCTGGCGCGGAAAGCTCCACCGGCTGGTTCTCTCCCGCTTGCGGAGCCTCCTCGTTGGCGGCAAAAGCTGCAACGCCAATCACAGACAGCACCATACACAGCGCCAGTACGAGACTCAGCAACTTTTTACCTTTTGTCATTTGCTTTTTTCATCCTCTCTGAAAATAAATTTATCCAAAAAAATCTTTCCGGATATATTTACCATTTTAATATCCTGTCAATTTTTTGTCAATAGAATTAAAATTCAACTTATTAACGGCCTAACGGCTGAAAATCATGCAGTCGGGCAGTGCCTTCTGCAGACGTTCGATCTCCGCTTGTGTGAAGCCGGAGCCCAGCGTCAGGGAGACCAGGCTCTTCATCTTCATCAGCGTCTGCAGATTGTCCTCCCCCTTAATTTCATTGCCCGCCAGAGAAAGATGCGTGACGTTTTCAAGCCCAGCAAGGGGTGTAATATCCGTGATCTGGTTATAAGAAAGCCGCAGGCTCGCCAAGCCCGTCAGCTCTGCAAGGGGAGTAAGATCGCTGATCTGGCTATGGGAGAGCTCAGCGATCGTCAGATTTTTCATTCCTGACAAAACATGGATATCATTAATCGGGTTATCCGACAAATTGACGCTCTCCAGTGATGTCAGTCCCGACAGCGCAGAGAGATCGGAAACCTGGTTGCCCGCGAGATTCAGGATCTTCAGCTGTGGGAGGCTCTCCAGCACGGAAATATCGGCAATCTGATTCTGCGATACGTCCAGATTCAGAATTTGCGTCATGTCCTTCAGCGCGGAAATATCCGTTAAGTCGTTGTTGCAAAGGCTCACCTTGGTAGCTTTTTGAAAGCCGCGAATTGGAGACAGGTCCTTAATCTCGCTCAAGCACAGCGCGAGGTTTTCTGAATCCCTCGGCAGGGTTTTATTTCCGATCTGGATGTCGCCTTTCTGCTCGCCGCATCCCGCGATTCCTATCAGAAGCAGAACAGCAAGCAACAATACGCTCCCTCTTTTTATCATAGAACGATTCACATTCCCTTCTTTTGAACATGGCAGCTGAACAGGGAGATCAGCTCCCATTGACAACCGACCTGCCTACTATCTTATCAGATTTCCTGAAAAATACAATCGCCGTCTCCGTCGGGACAGGCCAAAGGGCGAATAATTTCTGGAAATTGACGTTACGCGCCGGAAATGATATACTAGAAACATCACCGCTCTTTTCAGACGGCGTTTTATAGGTCCGTTGGTAGATTTTTAAGAGGATGAAGTTTGAAAAATCTATTTTTCAAGCCGAAGTTTGGTGCTTTTCGGCCAGAAGAGCAGAAACTTGGCTTTGCCGCACCACATAAAACTTCAGCCTCGCAGAGAAAGGATGGTCATAGCTATGAGTAATTTTTCCGGCAATCTCCGCCGTATCCCGCTCGACGGCGTGTTCAACTGCCGCGATTTGGGAGGATATCCCTGTGCGAATGGAAAAGTAACGCAGTTCAGGCGTTTTATCCGTTGTGGGATTCCGTTTGGCCCGATGGGGCCCGACCGTGCACGCCTCGCTGAGATTCCAGTGAAAACGGTCATCGATCTGCGTGGAAACGGGGAAGCCAAGGTTGCACCCTCCGCTTACACAAAAGAGCCCGATATTGTCTATCATCATTACACGCTGCTGGAAATCAATCCCGCCTATGTGGACAAGGTGGAAAGCCAGCCGCTGTGGGAAAGCTATGTCTGCAGCCTGACAGAGCATAAAGAAAATATGGCGGAGGTCTTCCGTGCGATCGCTGCCGCTCCCGAGGGCGCTATCCTGTTCCACTGCGCACTCGGCAAGGACCGTACCGGCGTCGTCGCGGCCATGCTGCTTTCCCTCGCCGGTGTGGACCGTTTGGATATCATCGCCGATTATCAGATCTCCAATACCTATCTGCAGCCCATGCTCCGAACCATGGTGGAGGACGGAAACGAAATTTTTGACGAGGAAAAAAATCCGCACCTGAAATCCGATCCGGATACGATGGATAAGTTCTGCACATATCTGGAGGAGGAGTGTGGCGGTGTGCGGGCTTACCTAAAATCCATTGGCGTAACCGATGAAGAGCTCGACGCCATCGTACGGAAGCTGACGGACTGATTTCCCAATGGCAACAGCGGCGTTCCCGGCACACTGATCCTGGAGCCGGGGATGCCGCTGCAACCAGGGTGAGACTTTTTTCAGAGATTTTTCAAAAAGGGCTTGCAAAAACAGAACGTTCTGTTTATAATATAAAAGCTGTTACTTGCACGGCATTTTTTGCCGAGTGTTGGCAATAAAAAGAAATATTTGCTACTGTGGCTCAGTTGGTAGAGCAGCTGATTCGTAATCAGCAGGTCGGCGGTTCGAGTCCGCCCAGTAGCTCCAAGCCTGCGGCGAGCATTTGCGCACCGCAGGCTTTCAACTTGTCGATAAAGTCTAAGAGAAAAAAGTGCACCAAAGCATGGTTTCTGATCGGTTTCGTAACCGGCAGCTTTATGCGCCGCTGGGCAATGTCGGGAGGCCGAGGCAGCGCCTGCAGCAACTTGCTGCGTAGCTCGTGAGGGGATTTTTGCCCCTGCCGCGCACGGCAGGGCAAAAACGAACCTATCCAAAAAGCGCTCATGCTCCTGTCCGCAGAAACCGCAGAGCTGCCAATCAGGGACGCCGGACGCATCCCGCAGGTATGGATTCTGCGGCATAGCCGCCCATTACAAAAGCGCGCTGCAAAATGTGATACCCACATTTTGCAGCGCACTTTCATTTACATCGTTTTCAGAGTAATCGTCTCAGCGTTCTCCCTCAGGCTGTGCAATTATTTTTTCTGATACTTTGCCTCGTACTTGGCAAGGCCGCCGTTTTTATCAAATAGCCGCGCCGTCTCCTCACAAACCTTTAAGGACAGCTCGATGCAGTCCTCGCCGATGTTGTCGGGCGTATCCTTTCTGGTATGATAATACGTTTTGGGATCATGGTTGACACCGCAGAACCCGGCCGCCGTCAGGCCGTACATGGAGAAGCCCTCCGCATCGATTGCGCCGGGATAAATCTCCGCACGCGGCATGTCGATGCCCACATTGACACCCGCCTCGTGGATCAAATCGCCAACCGCTTCACTGTCGCGTACCGTCCAGGTGCAGCCCTTCGTGTAAACCTGCATCTGCTCCACCTCACGCATCGTGTCCATTGCCACATAGACAGTCTCCACGTCCTGTAGGTCCTCCTTGTGCCGCTTCGCATATGCCTTTGCGCCGCGCAGGCCCGCCTCCTCGGAGCCGGAGATCAGGCAGCAAACCTCGGTATTTTCATAGCGGAAGTCCTTATCAGCCATCTGCTTGAGCACCGCAATCGCAATATAGCAAGCGGAAAGGTTATCGTTTGCACCGTCAACGATGACGCGCCAGTTGATGAAGAACAGGATCAGAATGCAGAACGGAATCAAGCACAGCGCAATGATGCCGAGCACCTTCCATGCGCCTGCCATCTCAAACGAGCCGCCTGCGGAATGGATGACCGCCGCCAGATTGAAGAAGAAGAGCGCAAACATGCTGATGATTGCGCCTCCGATAACCGGTACCAGCGCCGCCAGCTGCCCGTGGAGCGAAAACGTCCATTCAAACGCAGCATCCGCATGGCCACCAAAAATGATGCGGCGTTTGACCTCGCCTGACGGCTTGCGGCGCGCCATAACGTTGCGCGACACGCGCTTGGGGAATAAAAAGTCGACAAACGAGCGATACATCAAAAATTCAAAGATAAACATCAGGATGGATACAAAGGTCAATACCATGCCGATGATTGGGAACACCATCCCTTTCGGAGCCAACCAATACATAAACACGGATATCAGCGAAAAGAGGCCGGCCAGAATAATGAAGCCCATAAACGCATGCGGATGCAGATCAAAGTCTTCCATCTCAACCTCATCCGCATACTTTTTGAGTTCATCCCTGAAGAATTCCTGCGCCTTGCGCTCACTCTCAGTTCCAGGAGCACGGTTTTTGAAGTGCTCGCATACATAGCGGATGCCGTCCGTCATGTATTTTAGGATCGTGCTTTTCTCAGTCGTTGTCTCTGCCATGTTTTCCTCTCCCTTTCAAAAAATTATAATAATAACTCTCTCTTTGAGGCCATCCGGCACCGCTCAAATTTATCCCCAGCTTTGCTCGCTGCCTATGCCGAAAATGGATTTGACTGCCTTCCAGCACAGAATGGAATCCGAATCACCCTCGGGGGGAATGTCCAGCCTTAGCAATAAAACGAACCAAGCCGTCGCAGGGTGGGCTGCGGCGGCTCGAATCAATCAATAGCTCTCTTTCAGGCCCTCTTTATCAAAGAGGTAAGTGGTTTCCAGGGCCAGGTTTAGGCCCGCCTCGATCATTTTGGGGTCGAGATTGTCCGCCGTATCCAGGCGGGTGTGGTAATAGCGCGCAGGCGTCGGGTCCATCGCGGCGAAGGTTGCGCCGGGAATCCCGGCCTGGGAAATGGCAGCCGCGTCCGAGGAACCGAAGAAAACGCTCTTGAAGGGTAGGTCAAGCCCCGCGTATTCGCCAGCCTTTTTCATCAGGTTGCACACGCGGATGTCGTTTTTCACTGTACCAGTCATATCGCGGCTGTAGATGGCCATATCGTCAAAATCGCGCATGGTGTCGTATCCGATAAAAATCGTTTCCGTCTCCAAGCATTCGTCATGATGCTTTTTGGCGTATGCCTTTGCGCCGCGCAGGCCCGCTTCCTCGGAGCCGGTCAGCACCGCGCGAACCTCTGTATTTTCAAAGCGGATATCGTTATCGGATAGGTATTTCATCACGGCCATCGCATTGACACAGCCGGTCAGGTTATCATTCGCACCGGGAACAACGAGCTTCCAATGGGTAAAGAACAAAATCGAGATATAGGACGGAATCCAGACCAGCTGCACATAGCCCATGATCTTCCAGAATCCGCCGTCAAATGCGGTCATCGCATGGCCGGTGGCAACCGCAGCGATCTCGCAGACAAGGGTGACGACCAGGCCCACGATTGCAATCGCAATCACAGCTACGAGAAGATGGCCGCCGCCGAGGTATGTATAGCGCCATTCATAGGCAGAGTCGCAGTGCCCGTTGAAGATGATACGGCGCTTGACCTCACCCTGCGGCTTGCGCACCGCAATGACGTTTGCAGAAGTCCGTTTTGGAAAAAATGGATCAAGAAATTCCTTATACATCAAAAATTCTGCGATCATGCAGATCGAACCCACCAGCGTCAGGATCAGAGAAATCAACGCAAATCCAAGATTATACAGGATCACGCTGGCGATCATGCAGATGCCGACGATGATGACCCAGCCCATAAACGCCTTGGGGTGCAGGTCAAACTCTTCAAATTCCACGCTGTCGGTATATTTGCGCAGTTCGTCCGCCATGTGCTCCTGTGCCTTGCGCTCCGCTGGGCTACCAGACTCACGGCCGCCGACCTCGCTGCAGATATACTTGATCTCCTTGACGCAATAATTGACACATTCCTTGACCTTGGCCTTGTAATTCTGAATGTCTTCTGTCGCTTTCATGTGTTGAATTCAACTCCCTCTCTTCTCAAAAATATGGTTATAGTTTATCACATATCACTAAAAAAGTCGAGAGCTTTGAGCCCAAAACTTCGTCTCCCTGCATATTTTTTTGAATGCAGAATAAAAAATCTATAAATTCCATTAAATTTCAATTCTATTTGCATTTTTCTGCGAAAAAAAATGCATTTTCAACATGCAGTATTTTTTGAATCATTTCTATTCAAATTGTATAATCTACGCTGGCACGGTCTTCCCTACACTTCGCCACAAAGGCGGAAATATTCCGATGCGCCGGGTGAGACGTGTAGGCGGCAAGATCCTCCATGGAATCGAATTCGCTGATGAGCACCGCATCATAGTTTTTCGGATTGGGATTTTCATTGAGATGCACTTCCATCCGGCGGATGAAAGAGATCGTTTCCGGGAGCGCCTCGAGCAGCCCCTTTACTTTGCGCAGATTTTCCTCTTTGGGCACCCCTTCGGCCACTTCTTTGAATTTCCACATAACAATATGGCGGATCATCCTGCATTACCTCCTGTATCTGTTTTCTAAATATGACAGCGCGCGGACGGAAACTGCGCGCTAAATCAGCTGTAAGGCGCGTAAGACCGTTACCCATAAAAAGATAGTGACGCTCGAAAACAGGGTTGTCGTGAGCACCAGCTGCCCGGCCAACACATCGTCGCTGCCCATATTCTGCGCCATGACATAGCTTGAAATCGCGGTTGGCGCACAAAAGACGATCAGAATCGCGCCCAATTCCTCCCCACGGAAGCCGAGCCATACGCCCAAGGCTACGAAGATGGCGGGAACAACCACAAGGCGCAGCGCCGTTGCAACGCTTGCCATGGAAAGGTTACCCTTAAGCCGTTTCCAGTCAAATTGCCCACCCAGCAGAAGCAAGGCAAACGGCGTTGCGATCTGCCCGATATCCCCCACAGCGCGGCTCAGAAAGAGCGGTAATGGAATCTGAAAAATGGCAAAGAGCATGCCGAGGAAGGAAGCGATGATCAGCGGATTTTTGACCACATCCAGCGCGGCACGCCCGATATGGAGCTTTTGCCGCCCCCCTTCGTCAGATTCCCGGAAAAGCGTGAGGATCACGACGGCAAGAAAATTGAACTCCATAATCACAAAGGGCAGCAGCATGGAGATGGCCGCCACATGATCCTCACCGAAAAGATTGATCGCAAGCGGCAGGCCAAGCAGGAGAAAATTGCTGCGGAAAACACCCTGAATAAACGCGCCGCAGGTTGGTCTTCCCTTCAGGAAACGTGGAGCGAGCAGGCAGAGCAAAAGCGCCGTGGCCAAAACGCCAAGCAAGGTGAACAAAACCAGCTTGGGACGAAAATCTGCGCTGAAGTCAGCGTCATAAATATTTCTGAACAGCTGGAGCGGAAACGCAACCTGAAAACACACTTTATTCGCCTTGTTGATAAATGCGTCATCCACCATCCTCAGCTTCTTCAGCAGGAATCCGACCGCTACGACCAGAATTAACGGCGCGACCGTATTGAAACTATAGAGAAAAAGCGCCATGCAGGCCCTCCTTTCTGTTGCCCATGAATTGCAACGATGTCTGCCCGACAAAAACTATTAAATTATCATATAACGAAACCGTCCGATTGTAAACGCAGGTTATGCTATAACGGCCTCACGAACGCAGAAAAAAGTGAAGCGCGGGAACAGCTTGGTGATTCAAAGGATCGACTACGCAGCAGCATCCTGTGTGCAAAAATTGGTTTCACAAAAAAGCTTACACTGAAAATTGATTGCGCCCCAAATAGCTTTCTGGAGGCCGAGGCAGC
>DCJV01000080.1 GCA_002320555.1 Ruminococcaceae bacterium UBA1691
CGCCCAGCGGCGCATAAAAATGACAGCTCCGAAAACGATCAAAAATCGAGCTTTTTTGTGCACTTTTTTCTTCTCTCAGACTTGATCGTCAAGCTGATGATATTTAAAAATAGAAAATTGAAAGGGGTATTAAAATGCCAGAATACAGATATGATACACAATTATTGATAGAGGGTAAAAATCTTGATGAAGATGCTATCAATGCATATTTTATAAATCATTTTAAGGGAGATTGCTTGTTGGCAGTTGGAGATGAGCAACTCATTAAAATACATTACCACACAAATGAACCGTGGAAAGTATTAGAATATTGCGCTTCTTTAGGCGAAATTTTTGATATTGTTATCGAGGATATGGATCGTCAGGCCAGAGGGCTACTAGGGTGAGGGCTGCCAGAAGAAGCACAGCGTGAAAAAGGATATGATATGACGCCCTATGGCAGCAATGGAAAGCGCCGTAGGGCGTGTGCTTTATCCGACTTATGGTGAAATGGGCCATATTGTATGTATTGACTTAAAAATAAATATAATATATTTTTTGTAATAAATATAGTTGACACTTTAAGGATAATGTGATATCATATATTTGGAAATCAGGTAAAATTAAGGAGGAAAAATCAATACGAAAACCTTAAAAGGCAAAATCCTGAGCTTTTTCCTTGCAGTTCTGGCTGTGGGTAGTATGTGCGCCATGACGGCATTCGCTGCCGGCCAGAATTCGGTCAGCATTACTTTGCGGACCGATCAGAGCGTGGCCCGCGCCGGGCACACGACGGAAGCAAACAAAAGCTGTTCGTTTAAAGGGAACAACAACGCAAGCTCCAAGCACGGCGTTTGGCTGATTCCGAAATATTGTGAGGTCGGCGGTTCCTGGCATGACTATGATACAAAGGAGAAACTGATGGATGTTGGAACTTCTGTTACTCCTTTTACAATTAAAAACCCCAGGGAGCCGCACGAAATCCACTGGTCTGTGGAGTTGAAGGTATTTCTTTCCATGGAAGATTGCTCTGCAACGGCCTCGGCAACCTTGCAATAACCCCTAAGGCTCGAATTTATAAGGCCTGGCCCGTTTCTGTCATCGGCGGAGCTAGGCTTTTTTGTGTGCTGTGGAGGGCGCGGCGGCCTGATCGGAGGCTGCGGAGCCCTCCCGATCGCTTTTTTGAAAGGAGATGTATATCAGGGTGAAGCAATTATTCTGTAAGGTAAACCAGCTGTTTTTCCGCAACGTTTTCCTGGTCGCCTGCTACGGACTGGTGCTGCTGGTGCTCAACGGCCTCGCCTGCTACCGTTTTATCAAGGTGTTTCCAGATGATCCGTTGTTTTTCCTACATTCCAGTCTGGAAGTGAGCCTGCTTGTCTTCCTGTTTTTTCTGGTTTTTAGCTTTGAATTTTATGCAGTACTGGGGCGCAGCCATCTGCGGGAGCTTCATCAGGCCTCATGGCGGGGGCTGCTGCGCTTTCAGGCCTGCCAGAGCCTAATCCTGCTCGGCTCTTTGCTGCTGCTGGTACTGTCGCTGTTCTGCTGGGAAACAGCGATGTATTTCCGCTGCCAGCTCCATTCAGCGTCCTATTACCTGCATGTTTTAAAGGTTTATCTGCTGAATTTTGTGCTCCCTGGTCTCGCCGCCTGCATGATCGGTTATCTGCTGGCCGAAAAATGCAAGCGGCTGAAAGCCTATCTGGTCATATTCCTTTTGGCGCTGCTTGGGCTCTCCCCCGTGACGGAAATGACCACATCGATGGCCAGCGAATTCCTGCCGGATCAGGTGGGCGTGCCAATCTGCCGTTTTCTGGATTTGCTGGCGCTGTGCCCGCGCGGCCTGAATTTTGAGCCGGATTACGGCTATGGGATCCCGATGGAGCCGTATCGCTGGCAGATCGCCTTTTTTGCTCTGTTCCTTCTGGCTGCACTGATTCTTCTGTTGCAATGGAAGCGGCTGCGCGCCGTGCTGAAGGGGGCGGGTATTTTGCTGCTAGCCGCCTCGGTGGCGTGCATGGGCGCCTCCTTTGCGCGGGGCTCGGTGGTCATGCGCGATTACCGTCCGGATGGGGAAGCGATGTTTGATCAAAGCTATTATGCGCAGCATCCGGGTAAGGTGCAGGCGGCGGATTTCAGGGTGGCGGAATACCAGATGCAGCTGAGGCTCCGTGACCGGCTGGAGGCGGAGGTTGTGATGGCTCTCGAAACGCCGGCCCCGCGCCGGCAATATTCCTTCACGCTCCACCACAGCCTGAAAATCCGAGCCGTAGAGGATGCGCAGACGGGCGGCGCCCTGCAATATGAGCGCGATGGGGATTATCTAGATATTTATCCCTCCGACCCCGCGCAGGTGCCGCGCATCCGCATCGTTTATCAGGGAGCCAGCCCCATCTTTTATACCAACGCGCAGGGAGTGCGCCTACCCGGTACTTATGCCTACTATCCCATGGAGGGATATCATAAAATTTACGACGGAAGCTATCATGCAACGATTGCGGCAGACAAGCGCCGGTTTGATGTTTCGGTGGACAGCAGCCTTTCCCTTATCTGCAACCTGCCTGCCGTTGCAGAGAATCATTTTGCAGGGGAGTCAGAGGGGCTGACGCTGGTTGCGGGCTTTTATCAGGAGTATAACCGTGATGGCATTCTTATATGGGATTTTTTATCAAATCCCAATGCCTGCCGGGGCTATGACCCGATGGAGCTGGCTGCGTTTGACCGGCTGCTGAAGGAATACAGCCAATTGCTTGGTGCTGACTTTCATTGCAGCCTGCGCGATAAACCGATGATCAATATGGGCTTTTATTTCAATAAGGATACGATATTCAGCGATCATATCCTGCTTGCCAACGGCATTGATGCAGGCAGCCTCGCTATCTCTGCTGTGAATCGGACGATCCCGGTCAACGCCGTGAAAACACCGCTGCGTGAGTTACTGCTATTAGGGCTGGAGTATGGAGCTGATGAAATAAGAAGCATCCTTAAAATTGGCTTCGAGATGGATGAAACCGATTTGGCCAAGCGTATCGTCAGGCAGTTTGACGCGCTTGGAGAGGATGCGGTTTACCGCGCTATGTATCAATACCTCATTGATGAAACGGATCAGAGGACGCCGGAGGAAATGGTTGACAGCTTAAGCTGATGGGAGGGAAAAGGCATGATCATTGAAATAAAAGGGCTTTCAAAGCGCTTCCGCAAAAAAACGGTGCTCAAGGGGGTCGATGCGCAGCTGGAAAGCGGGTTTTATGGCCTGCTCGGGCCCAACGGCGCGGGTAAAACGACGCTTTTGCGCTGTATGGCGGATGTCTACATGGATTATCAGGGCGAGGTGCGGTTTGATGGGAAGCGGCTGCGAGACGACAGACGGCTGCTGAATCAAATTGGCTATCTGCCGCAGAAATTTGATCTGTTCCGCGAGCTTACCCTGCATGAGATGATGCAATATTTTGCCAGCCTTAAGCGCATCGCCCACCAGGAGCAGGAAAAAGAGATTGGCCGGGTGTTGGCGCTTGTAAACCTGTCGGGTGAGAAGCAGACACGCTGCGGCGCGCTCTCCGGCGGGATGGTGCGCCGCGCCGGGATTGCGCAGGCGCTGCTTGGTGACCCCCCGGTGCTGATTGTGGATGAGCCCACAGTCGGCCTTGACCCGGAGGAGCGGATTCGGTTTAAAAATGTACTGGCCTCCCTGCGGGAGGGGAAAGTTATTTTGCTTTCCACCCATATTGTGGAGGATGTAGAATCCCTCTGCGACAGGATTATCATCATGGACAATGGCGTTTTTCTCTGCAATACGAGCGCGCAGGAGGTATGCGCGCTGGCGCAGGGCAAGGTGTACGAGGTCGGGGAGGAGCAGCTGCATTCCCTGCGCCGTTATGAGGTCGTGCGCACGGTTTCTCATGCGCAGGGAAACACCTCTTATCGCATTTTAACGAATGAGCGGCCAGACGCTGCTCCGCTGTCTCCCACTGTAGAGGACGGCTACCTTTCGGCTATTAAGGGGATTTGAGATGAGAAACATCTGGTATTCTATCAAGAATCTTCGATGGGCAGCGCTCCTTCCTCTGGTGGTTTTATTTCTGGTGTTTCCGCTTCTGGTCTGGTCGGAAGTAAAGCTCAACTCTTACTCGCAGGAGAACTTGGATCAAATTGGGGATTTCGCGCAAATGCTTTTGCCTTTTTCTGCAATTTTCGGGCCTGTATTTATCTTTCGGCAGTATGTAGAAGGAGGGGCGCGGGAGGTGATTTTCTTTTACAGGAAAGGGCATCTTCTGGAGCTTTGCACCTATGGGGGCTTGTATCTTGCCTTAGCTGGAATTCTTTTTCTGGTGCTTTCCGGATTTTATCAGGATGTATGGTGGGAATATCTCCGCATTGCAGTGCAAAGCGTTTTCTTTCTGGCGCTTTCTTATGCCTCCTTGTTCGTTATGCGCTCTACCGCGTTAGGATTGATGGCCTCTCTGATGACGGAATCCTTTTTCGTACTGTTGAAGGATGAACTGCCCTCCTCCCACAGCCTTTTTTCCTTTGATTGCCTCGCAAAAGGAGATGTCTTCTTCGCTGCCAAAGGGGAGGTGCTTGATAAATATCTACTCCTTTTGCTGCTGAGCGCTTTGCTGTTGGCGATCGGCTATTGGCGGGCGCAAAAGTGGAGAGGATAAATTTTGTAAGTTTGTCAATGATGTGAGATAGGGAGGAGAGGATAATTTTCCTCTTGCCATCGGCCCCCGAATGTGCTATATTAAAACAAATCCATAACGCTGTGATGAAGAGAGTAAGCGGCTTCTGATTACGCTCTGCGGCCAGAGAGGGCGAGCCTTGGCTGAAAGCGCGCCCGCGCGGAAAAGCTGCTGAAGTTCACTTCGGAGCGGTGCGGCTGAAGCGAAAAGTGGTAGGCCGCAACGGTTTGCCACCGTTACGCGGCGCAGGAGTGTTTGCTTCTTTGCAAAAATCAGGGTGGTACCGCGGAGGAAGAATGCCTTCGTCCCTTTTCATGGGGACGTGGGCTTTTTGTTTTTTCGGCGAAAGTAAAATCCGCCCGCTGCAAATTGAGAAGAAAGCAGAGCAGTCTGAGATTATATTTTGAAAGGGAGTATGCAGGATGAGAGAGCAGCTCGAATCGATCCGGGAAGCGGCCCGGCAGGAGCTTGCAAAAGTTGAATCGCGCGCAGGGCTCGATGCCGCCCGCGTGCGTTTCCTGGGCAAAAAGGGCGAGTTGACCGCCGTGCTCAAGCAGATGGGAAAGCTGACGGCCGAGGAGCGCCCGGTGATCGGTCAGCTTGCCAATGAGGTGCGCGCTTATATCGAGCAGATCGTGGAGAAGCGCGAAAAGGAGCTGAAAGCGGAGGAGACCGCCAAGCGCTTGGAGAGCGAGCGCATCGACGTGACCATGCCCGGCAAATGCCGCCCGCTCGGCCACAAGCACCCGCTGTCCATTGTGCTCGACGAGGTGAAGGAAATTTTTCTGGGCATGGGCTTCGAGGTGGCGACCGGCCCGGAGATCGAATGGGATTACTATAATTTCGAGGCGCTCAATATGCCGCCGGACCATCCCGCACGCGACACGCAAGATACCTTCTATATCACGGAAAAAATGCTCCTGCGCACGCAGACCTCTCCTGTGCAGATCCGCGTGATGGAGCAGCAGAAGCCGCCCATCCGCATCATCGCGCCCGGCCGGGTGTACCGTTCCGACGCGGTGGATGCGACGCATTCCCCTCTGTTCCATCAGATCGAGGGGCTTGTCGTCGACCGGGATATCACCATGGGCGATTTGAAGGGGACGCTGGAAGCCTTTGCCAAGCGGCTCTATGGCGACGAAACGCGTATCCGCCTGCGCCCGCACCACTTCCCGTTCACGGAGCCTTCCTGCGAGATCGACGTATCCTGCTTCCGCTGTGGCGGCAAAGGCTGCCCGATGTGCAAGGGTGAGGGCTGGATCGAGATCCTCGGCGGCGGCATGGTGCATCCGAAGGTGCTGCAAAACGGCGGCATCGACCCGGAGCAGTACAGCGGCTTTGCCTTCGGCGTTGGCCTTGAACGGCTCGTGATGTTCCGCTTCAATATCGATGATATGCGATTGTTATATGAAAACGATATGCGTTTTCTCAGCCAGTTTTAACCGAAGGAGGGTTATCAAATGGATTTATCAAAGAAATGGCTGCTCGATTATGTTGATTTAAACGTTGACGATAAAACCTTCAGCGACGAAATGACCCTCTCCGGCTCCAAGGTGGAGGGCTATGAAAAGGAGGGCGCGGACCTTGAAAACATCGTGGTCGGCAAGCTCCTGTCTCTTGAAAAGCACCCGGATTCTGATCATCTCTGGATCTGCCAGGTGGACGCGGGGCAGGGGGAGCCGCTCCAAATCGTCACCGGCGCGCAGAATCTAAAGGAGGGGGATTTTGTCCCCGTCGCGCTCGATCATTCCACCGTCCACGGCGGCAAAAAGATCAAAAAGGGCAAGCTGCGCGGCGTGCCGAGCAACGGCATGCTCTGCTCCCTGGGTGAACTGGGGCTTACGGTGCACGATTTCCCCTATGCAATTGAAGACGGCATTTTTGTGCTCGGAGACGACTGCGATTTGACGCCCGGAGCGGATATCCATGACGCGATTGGCCTGAACGATACCGTCACGGAGTTTGAAATCACCTCCAACCGGCCGGACTGCCTGTCCGTGCTGGGCCTTGCGCGAGAGGCGGCGGCCACCTTCCAGGTGCCCTTCCAGATGCCCGTGCCGCAGGTGAAGCCCATGCAGGGCGATGTGAACGACCATCTCAGTGTCACGATCCTCGACGATGAAAAGTGCTATCGCTATGTGGGCGCTGTCGTCGAAAACGTGCGTATCAAGCCCTCCCCGCGCTGGATGCGCGAGCGGTTGCGTGCGAGCGGCGTGCGACCGATCAACAATATCGTCGATATCACAAACTATGTCATGCTCGAATACGGCCAGCCAATGCATGCCTTCGACTTGCGCTATCTCGAAGGCAACAGCGTCATCGTCCGCCGTGCGCAGAGCGGCGAGCAGATCACCACGCTCGACGGCGTGGAGCGCGCCCTCACGGACGATATGCTCGTTATTGCGGATGCGAAGAAACCTGTCGCCGTGGCAGGCGTAATGGGCGGCGAATTCAGCGGCATCATGGAGGATACCACCACCATCGTGTTTGAATCCGCCTGCTTCAACGGCGCGTCCGTGCGCCATACGGCGAAAAAGCTCGGCATGCGCACGGAGGCCTCCTCCCGCTATGAGAAAGAGTTGAGCCCGGAGAGTTGCCCGGTCTGCCTTGCGCGCGCTTTGGAGCTCGTCCAGCAGCTCGATGCGGGCGATGTGGTAAACGGCGTGGTCGACTGCGACCATTCCAAAAAGGAGCAGCGCACCCTTCCCTTCGATTGGCAGTGGGTCAACCATTTCATCGGCATTAACGTAGGGCCGGAGGAGCAGAAGGCGATTCTGGAGCGCATCGGCTTCCGGGTGGAGAACGATACGATCTATATCCCGTTCTTCCGCAACGATATTGAGCACAAGGCCGATATTTCCGAGGAAATCGCCCGGTTCTATGGCTACGGCAACATCCCGAACCGGATGCTTACGGGTGTGGCAAACGCAAAGCTGACTCCCATGCAGCAGCTCGAGCGCGTGATTCATAACACATTGCTCGGCTGCGGCCTGAGCGAGGTTTCCACCTATTCGTTCATCAGCCCGAAGGCCTATGACCGCATCTGCCTGCCGGCGGACAGCAAAAAGCGCAAATCCGTCGTGATTTCCAATCCCTTGGGCGAGGATACGAGCGTCATGCGCACGACGGCGCTGCCCTCCATCCTGGATGTGCTTTCCCGCAATTACAACAATCGCAACCCGCAGGCCGCGATCTACGAACTTGCGATGGAATACACCCCGCGCGGCGAAGAGGAGCTCCCGCTGGAGCTGCCGAAGGCCGCCATCGGCATGTATGGCGGAGGCTGCGATTTCTATACGCTCAAAGGCGTGGTGGAAGAGCTGCTGGAAGCCTGCGGCGTGGCGGATTACGATGTGGAGGCCGTCACAGACGCCCCCTCCTTCCATCCCGGACGCACGGCGCGGATCACAAAGGATGGCTGCGAAGTTGCGCTCCTTGGTGAAATTCATCCACAGGTACAGGAGAATTATGAAATTGGCACAAAGACTTATGTGGCGGAAGTGGATATCAATGCCCTGTTGAACCTCGGCGACCGCCAGCGCGTTTATCATCCGCTGCCGAAGTTCCCAGCCTCCACGCGCGATCTCGCCGTCGTCTGTGCGCGCGAAACGCCGGTGCTGGCGCTGGAGCGCGTGATCGGCGAGGCGGTCGGCGCGATTCTCGAAGAGATCAGTCTCTTCGACGTTTACGAGGGCAAGCAGATCGAGGCGGGCAAGAAAAGCGTGGCGTTCAGCCTCCGGCTGCGCGCTTCAGACCGGACGCTGACCGACGAGGAGGCCGACGCATCAGTCAAGCGCGCGGTCAAGGCGCTGGCGAAGCTCGGCGCATCCCTGCGGGCGTAATTGTTTCCAAAAGCATCCTCCTTTTTCATAAAACAGGATAGACATGTACCCCCAAATGCAAAATGATC
>DCJV01000041.1:0-4959 GCA_002320555.1 Ruminococcaceae bacterium UBA1691
CCGGTTGCCAGCATCGTCGCCATCATCAGCATGGCGAGGAACAGGCAGCCAATTTTCTTCCATGAATGTTTTTTCATAATGGAACTCCTTTCAACTTCGTTTTCTGTGCACTCCGCGGCCCGGATAGCCGGAGGGCCGCCGCCCGGGTTCGTCAATTCTGAAGCGATTCCCCCTTTCACCGCTTCATTCCCTGTTCTCCGGGTTATTCCTCCCCCTTCTTACGGCGCTGTTTGAAATATAGCAGTGCCGCCGCGCCGGCGAGTGCGAGTCCGCCGCCGGTGAACCAGAGGGTACCCGCGCCACCCGCGACGGGCAATTTGTCGTTTTCCTTATTTGGAATGGTAACGTCTGGCTGGCTTGTGGATTCGCCTTCCGTCGGCGGCGTGACTGTGCCTATTGTTTCGCCGTTAACGTTCATAAGGGTTACCATGCCGGCTTCGACCGTTACTCGAACAGGGTCTTTGGGGAGCTTGTAGCCCGCCGGGGCCTTGGTTTCATAAAGTAAGTAGTTGCCAAAGGGGATATCGTTGAAGGTCGCTTTGCCATCCTCTTTGGTGAGGAAGTCCTCAACACCGTCGGGATAATAGGTCTTCCCATTCTCTTGATCGCTCCATGTATTACCATCTACTACTGCCTCACGCAGTTCAAAACGTGCGTCCGCAAGCGGGTCTTTTGTGTTTGCATCAACCTTTTGAATTGTGAAGGAGGCAACCTTCAGCGTGTTGGTGATGGTGAAGCGTTGCGCCTCACTCCCTGTGTTGGTATCGCCTAAGCTTAGTGAAACCTTGTCTGTTTCTATAGTGGAAGTATATCTATTTGATAGGTCGTCATTCATCTGCTCCTGAATGGAGTAAGTATGGCCAGAAGGAAGGTTTGAAAAGCTGCCTGACCACTCGTTTTCAGCGTTGAGCGTTAAGGTCCTATAGGTTTCTGAATCGTTATCCCGATAAAGAGAAACGCTTATTGTATCCTCTGCATGCTTTTCCTCTCCATCGCTCCAGGTTTTTTCAACGGGGATCTGCGAAAGCTCTACCTGAATCACAGGCTTTGCGTAATCTCTTGCAGTTGCCTCCTCGCCAACGACATCCTCACCATCAGTTGTGGTTACGACATGGTATGTTAAGGTGGCACGATCATTGGAGTAGAAGCCCGGTTTCCCGGAGCTGGTCTCGTTCTCTTCTGCATCGGTTCCATTATCACCTGTGACTGGATAGCCCTCTGAACCAGTGAAGTTTGAATGATTTAAGTTGTCTGCCCGGTCATCGTAGGCCTTTTGCGTGGGCTTGATGTCGAAGGAGACGGTATAGGTTTCGCCAGCTTCCAGCTTGTTGGGAAAGCGAATTTCAATTTTTTTCCCAGAAACAACTACCGTATATTCTCCCGGGGACAACGCTTCTCCTTTATTGTTTGTAACACGGACTTGTGATGGGTCAGAAGACACAAAGTCTGCGTATTCACTCAATTCATCAGTAATCACCAAGTCTTGGAAGGTCATTTGGTGTGTAATATCCTGAATAATGGCTTTAAAGATCTCTGATAGGTTGGAAACGTCATTTGCAGAATAATATTTAGAATCGGAACCGCCACTGCCGCCGTTCACATCGACTGCAAAAGTTTCCATACAGCGATAATAATCATTGCTTGGACGGGTGAGCCTCGCACTCCTAGTAGTGACTCCATTGGTTCCTTTTTTGACCCATCGCATACTGCTGTCTGCGATACCGACAGAATACAGGTCCGTTCCGGAGGCTATAATTTTCTTTCCCCCTTCTAAAGCCGCTTGATATACAGAGGATTGGTAGCCTGATTCTCTATTGGGTTCACCATCGCTTAAAAAGATAATGATTTTTTGAGCGTTTGGACGGCCGGAGGATAAGCTATTTGCATAGCTGAGGCCTTTATCCCATTCCGTGGCTCCATATGCTCCCAAAACATTGTCCTGATCGACACGATTACTAAGCTGGTCTACTGCTGCGTTAAACTGGGATTTATCGGATGTAAACTGCGGGCTAGTGAGGCACGAGGGCGCAGCAGTCTCGTAGTAACCCGAAAAGCGTGTGAATGCTAATTGGATTTGCTGATCGTTTCCTAACGCAGTGTTTTGTTCTGTTAAGAGAGCATCGGCAAGCTCCTTAGCAGCATCTTGTAAAATTTGATATCTTGCTTTGCGCATACCACTCACAGTAGTACTCATGCTTCCCGACGTGTCTGCAAGCAGGATGATATCAAGCGGTTTGGAAGTTTGCTCTGTCCATTCTGCGGAGGCCCCGGTGACGTCTAAAGAGAGCGTGTAAGTACCATCCTCATTCGCATTTATGTATTTACGATGGGCAGGCTCCTTGAGATTCTCTGCTGTGGGTTCCAACTCGACTGTTCGCTCAACGGTTGTTGCAGAGGTTTCTGCTGTTGTTTCCGTCCTCTGTTCTGCGGTTTCTCCATTTTCTGCATACGCGCTCGTCAGCAGCATCACTGCAATGAGCGCCAGCGCGCAGAGCCTGGCCCAAATGCGCGCCTGCTTTTTGCTTTTCATCAATCGTTTCCTCCTTTGTAACCATTTTAAAACTGACTCCCTCTAGGAAAATCCGGACATAACGTTTCCCCCTTTATGCAACGGAATGGATGGCCAGAAAAGCGAAGCCTTTTTCAGAATCGTTTTCCTTTCCCGCGGTGGGCCTGTCCGGCCAAAGGGAGGGCGGATTGAGGTCCATTCGGGCTTAAAAAGTGGAAAAGCGGAAAGGGGACGAGGTGTGTATGACCCTCCTCCGGGTAACGGCACCGGAGACGCATATCGCGTTTTCCGCTTTTCCATATATCAAAAAAGAGGATGTCAAAGCTATCCCGCAAAGCGCGGACAGGCGGCGCTGCGTGGCTGTTTTATGCGGATGTGCATTCTTTCTGCGCCGGATTTGTGGTTGCGGATTCGGCAAACGAGAGCGTGCGCAGCAGCGACAGAGCCTCCTGCTGCTGCTGGTCGTTTAAAGAAAGAAATAAGGTGGCGAGTTCTTTGATTTTGTCGTCCGTGTTTCGTGTCATTGACTCAACCTCCTCCCTATATTTGAGTTGCAAACTCAATATACCATATCCATCCTGTGTTGTCAACGAATATTCTTGACTAAAATTGTGTTGGAGATAATTTTCGTGCTTGCAATGTGGTATACTGGATTTCGCCAATCAAAGCAAAAACCCGATGGCTTTGCTCCATGCAGGGCCTGTGGTTGTGTTGCATTCCTATTTTTGAAAGGGGGCGTATCGGGTGAAAGACCGTATCAAAGCAATTCGGACGGCTTTGAAGCTGTCTCAGAGAGAGTTTGGCGAACGGCTTGGCGTGAGCCGGGATGTGATCAGCAATCTGGAATACGGAAGGGTCGAGCCCAAAGAGCTGCTGCTGCGTCATATCTGCGAATTATACGGCGTCAACGAGGAGTGGCTGCTCCATGGAAAGGGGAAGATGTTTGCGCGCGATCCCGCATCCGGTCGAAGGGCTGACGAGGCGCTTCAGATCTTCAAATCCCTGCGCCCGGAATTTCAGGACTATGCACTGGAGCAGATCAGGAGGCTGGCGAAGCTGCAGGAGCACAATGAGCAATAGGAATGAGGAAGCGCTGCGGAAAGGCTGCGCATTTTTCTATGTTGAGGGCACTCCAAAATGTGTTTGATGGAGATTCGCGTGCCGTTTTCTTTCCGATTTTTTGTTTTTTCTCTTGCATCCCGCGTATTTCTGTGCTAAACTATTTAAGCATTTGTTTTCCGTCGTACCACTGCGACGGGGTTCATGCCGGCTTTATGCCAGACATTGAAACGGACGGTCCGCTTCCGCCGTAGGCGGTATGAACGCCTGTAAATAGAAGGAGGAAATCATTCAAAATGGACGCTTTGAAGATCATTGCGCAGGGGCAGCTGAAGGAAGACGCGCCGGTCATGCGCGTAGGCGATACCGTTAAGGTTCATGTGAAAATTCGCGAGGGCGAGCGCGAGAGAATCCAGGTGTTTGAGGGCACTGTCATTGCCAAAAGGGGCAGCGGCGTATCCGAAACCTTCACCGTGCGCCGCGTTTCCTATGGCGTTGGCGTGGAAAGGGTTTTCCCCGTGCACTCCCCCAATGTTGCGAAGGTTGAGTTGGTCCGCTTCGGTAAGGTGCGCAGGAGCAAGCTGTACTATCTGCGCGATAGGGTCGGTAAGGCTGCAAAAGTTAAGGAACAGCTTCGCTGAAGGCAGAAGTACAGAAGGGACAAGGGTGACACCTGCGTCCCTTTTTTGTTAGGATGATTTGCATGCGTAGATATGAGGAATCTATCATTGAATTTGACGAGATTCAGGCCCCCCACACGAAATGGAGCACGGTTTACGAGATTCTGGATTCATTTTCCTGGGCCATGCTGCTCGTGATGGTCCTGTTTACTTTTTTTTGCCGCCCGTTCTGGGTCAGCGGAAACTCCATGGAGCCCACGCTGCAGAACCATAACTGGGTGGCGGTGACGACAATCGGCTTTCATGCGCAACGGGGCGATATCGTTGTGGTCACGCAGCCGAACGCCCGCCATGAGCCGCTCATCAAGCGGATCATCGCCGTGGAGGGCGACACGGTTGATATCGACGCGCAGGCGCATACCGTCTCTGTCAATGGGGAGATTTTGGACGAGCCCTATATCAGCGAGCCGATCGAAAAGAGCGGGGATATGACCTTTCCGATCCGGGTGCCGCAGGGCCATGTGTTTGTCATGGGCGATAACCGGAACGATTCACTTGACAGCCGGTCATCCATGATCGGCTTTATCGATACGCGCTATCTTGCAGGCAGGGCCGCATTCCGTTTGATCCCTGTAGGCCAGTGGAAAATCGGATAGTCTTCGGCAGATTTTGAACGGAACAATATTTCGGAGCGGAGGTTATACAGATGGATACAGAAGAAAAAGTACCGCAGGAAGAGCAGCCGGTTCAGCCGGAAAAGCCAAAGGAGAA
>DCJV01000041.1:4984-15907 GCA_002320555.1 Ruminococcaceae bacterium UBA1691
GATATCGTTGTATCGGCTCTGCTGGTGATCTTTGTAATTTTCACCTTCCTGTTCCGCTTGGTCGGCGTGGAGGGGCAGTCCATGGTGCCGACGCTGCAGGAAAGTAACCGCCTGCTGGTATCGAGCAGCCAGTATGTGCCGCAGTACAAGGATATTGTGATTATTACGCAGCCGAATATCTTCCACGAGCCGATTGTCAAGCGCGTGATTGCCACGGAAGGTCAGAAGGTAGATATCGATTTTGAAAAGGGGATCGTCTATGTCGATGACAAAGCGCTCGACGAGCCCTATGTCAATGCGCCGACGCTGACGAAGGAGGGCGTGGAATTTCCGGTCACCGTCCCTGCGGGTCATATCTTTGTGATGGGCGATAACCGCAACTGGTCGACCGACAGCCGTTCGCCTGATATCGGATTCATCGATGCGCGCTATGTGCTGGGCAAGGTGGAGGGCCGGATCACGCCGCTGGGGCACTGGTCGGTATATGACTGAGCAGCACTGGAAAAGGTAAAGGTATCGATTTATGAGCGATTTTCAAAAGCAGACCGTTCAGTGGTTTCCCGGCCATATGGCCAAAACACGGCGGCAGATCAAGGAAAGCCTGCCCCTTGTGGATGCGGTGACCGAGCTGCTTGACGCGCGGGTCCCCTTGAGCAGCCGCAATCCAGAGCTCAATGAGCTGATTGCCAATAAGCCGCATATCGTACTGCTCAACAAGTGCGATATGGCGGATGAGGCGGCCTCACGCCGTTGGAAAGCATGGTTCGACGGTCGGGGCACGCCCGCTCTGGCGGTGGACTGCCGCTCCGGGCGCGGGTTGAACGCCTATGGCGAAACGGTGCGCAAGCTTCTGCAGGATAAAATCCAGTCGAATATTGAAAAGGGGATGCCGGGCCGCGCGCTGCGCATGATGGTCGTCGGGATTCCGAACACGGGCAAGTCCTCTTTCATCAACCGGATGGCGGGCCGCAGCCGCGCGAAGGTGGCGGATAAGCCCGGCGTAACCCGGCAAAACCAGTGGTTTGCAATCGGTGGCGGGATCGAGCTGCTCGACACGCCCGGCGTGCTCTGGCCGAAGTTTGACGACCCGGAGGTTGGAACCCGTCTGGCCTTTATCGGCTCAGTCAAGGACGAGGTCGTCGATGTGGAAACGCTCGCGGTCAGGCTGCTCGCCGTGCTGGGCGCGCAGTATCGGGACCGGCTGTGCGATCGGTATAAGCTGGATGAGGCAGCTGTTGCGGAATGCGGGCCCTATGAGCTGCTGGAGCTGATCGGCCGTAAGCGCGGCATGCTTGTGCGTGGCGGCGAAATCGACACGGAGCGGGCGAGCGCCATGCTGCTGGACGAATACCGCGCAGGCCGGCTGGGGCGTATTACACTGGAGTTCCCGCCAGGGGCCTGAGAAAGGCCGCGGCAGGAAAGTTTACGAAAAGATCAAAAATTGGATAAAAGCAGGCCGGCGGATCACTGCCGGCCATTTTACATAAAGAAGGCATTCGTGAAGGAAAGAGGATCGGAATGGAAGAAATCAACTGGTACTTATACGAAGAGGAGGCCGCGGCGGAAGGCTTTTCCTGCGTGTGCGGCATCGATGAGGCGGGCCGGGGGCCGCTGGCAGGCCCCGTTTTTGCCGCCTGCGTCGTGCTGCGCCCGGGAGAGGAAATTGCAGGGCTCAATGATTCCAAAAAGCTCAGCGAGAAAAAACGGGAGCTTCTGTTCGATGAGATCACTGCCCGCGCAGCGGACTATTCGATTGCGATGGCGAGCGAACAGGAGATTGACGAAATCAATATTTTACAGGCGACTTTTCTCGCCATGCGCAGGGCGTTTAACGATCTGCATACAAAGCCGGACCTCGCGCTCATCGACGGCAACCGTGCCCCCGGTTTGGAAGTGGCGGAGCGCACGATCGTCAAGGGGGATGCAAAGTCCGCCTCGATTGCAGCGGCTTCCATTCTCGCCAAGGTCAGCCGTGACCGCTACCTGTACGATCTTGACCGCAGGTACCCCCAGTACCAGTTTGCAAAACATAAGGGCTATGGGACGAAGCTGCATTATGAGATGCTCGCACAATACGGAATTTCTCCAGTGCATAGAAGGACCTTTTTGAAGAATCTGGAACGCCATAGAACGTAACCGGCGGCTTCGTCTGCCAATCCATTGGAAAGAACGCTATTGTGCGGCTTTTTTCATAAGGAGGCTTTCGTTATGACCCGGAATCCATCCGGCCCGCTCGGCGAGCGTGCCTGCGCGCAGCATCTGCGGAAAAAAGGCTACCGGATCCTGGATGCCGATTATCGCACCCGATTCGGCGAAATCGACATGATCGCGGAGAAGGGGCCATATATTGTATTTGTCGAGGTGAAAACACGCGGCCCGCAGGCGATCGCTTCCCCTATGGAAGCGGTTACACCCGCCAAGCAGCAGAAGCTGGTGCGCACTGCATCCCTGTATCTTTCCACGCATCCGTGCACACTGCAGCCACGCTTTGATGTGATGGAGGTGGAGATGACCGCACAGGGGACGGTGCGGAAAATCCGCCATCTAAAAAACGCCTTTGACGCACAGGATTACGGATAAGCGGGAGGAATGCACATGCGGCTCTTTGACTTGCACTGCGATACCGCGGGCGAATGCTGGAAACAGAACAAAGATCTTTTTGAAAACGACCTGCACCTTTCTCTGAAAAGGAGCGGCGCTTATGCGCCGTGGCGCCAAGTCTTTGCCATTTTTATCCCTGATACCTGCCGCGGGGAAGCGGCGTGGGATTATTTCCGGCAGGCATATGCATATTTTTCGGATCAGCTCGAAAAACACAGCGATGTGGTTTCCCTGTGCTGCACAGCCGGCGATATGGCCAGGGCGGAACGGGAGGGGAAATGCGCGGCCATCCTCGCAGTGGAGGGCGGGGCGGTGCTTGGTGGAGCACTTTCCCGCATCCGGGAGCTCTATGATCTGGGCGTTCGGCTGATGACGCTCACCTGGAACGGGGAAAACGAGCTCGGCTGCGGCTGCGGCAAACGGTTCGCAGGCGGCCTGACGCAGTTCGGCAGGGAGGCAGTCAGGGAGATGGAGCGCGTCGGCATGGCGGTGGACGTATCGCATCTGAGCCGGCGTGGCTTCTACCATGTAGCCCAAATAGCGGAACGGCCCTTCCTTGCATCGCATTCAAACTGCGATGCAGTGTACCGCCATCCCCGCAGCTTGACGGACCGGCAGATCAGCTGCGTGGTATCGCACGGCGGACTGATCGGTGTAAATCTTTACAAATCCTTTCTCGGCAAGCCGGGCGACGCGGGCTTTGCGGCAGCTTACCGCCATATCGCGCACCTTCTGGAGCGCGGCGCGGAAACCGCAATGGCGCTCGGCAGCGATTTCGACGGCTGTGAGATGGATCCGGCCTTTGCAGGAATCGAGAAGCTGCAGACTTTTCAGGCCTACCTCTTGGAGCGGGGACTGCCGGTAGAACAGGCCGATGCGCTTTTTTATAAAAATGCCGAGAAATTTTTCCAAAACCTTTTACAGCCGCAGACGGATATGTTAAAATAAATGATCATGGGTGATTATCAACAATTAAAAGAAAGCAAATAAAGGGGTTTAAAACGATGCTGTACACGAGCACAAGGGATAAAAACGTCCATGTTTCTTCCGCGCAGGCCATCGCGCAGGGCATATCTGCCGAGGGCGGCCTGTTTGTCCCGGAGGACATTCCAAAGCTTTCGCTGGACCAGATTGCCATGCTTGCAAAGCTTGATTATATCGAACGTGCTAAAGCGGTTTTGTCGCTGTACTTAACGGATTTCACGCCGGAAGAGCTGGATCAGTGCGTGCGCGGTGCCTATGCACCGGGCAAGTTCAGCTCTCCCAAGGTTGCGCCCATCGCGCATCTGTCCGACAATATCCATATGCTGGAGTTGTGGCGAGGGCCGACCTGCGCTTTTAAAGATATGGCGCTTCAGCTCTTGCCGCATCTGCTCACCGTGGCTGCCTCCAAGACGGCTGAGGGTAAGACCATTGTCATTCTGGTCGCCACCTCCGGCGATACGGGCAAGGCGGCGCTCGAGGGCTTTAAAGATGTGCCCAATACAAAGATTCTCGTCTTTTATCCAGACGAGGGCGTAAGCCCCATGCAAAAGCTGCAAATGACGACACAGGAGGGGGAAAACGTCGGCGTTTGTGCGATCCGCGGCAATTTCGATGATGCGCAAACCGGCGTCAAGGCGATCTTCACAGACCCGGCCATTGCCGCACGGCTTGCGGAAAAGAACATGATGTTTTCCTCCGCCAACTCGATCAATTGGGGCCGCCTCGTCCCGCAGATCGTCTATTATATCTCTGCCTACTGCGATCTTCTCAACGAAGGCTCCATTGCGCTCGGCGACAAAATCAACGTGGTCGTTCCGACGGGTAATTTTGGCAATATTTTGGCGGCTTACTATGCGCGCAGAATGGGCCTTCCGATCAAGAAGCTGGTCTGCGCCTCCAATGCGAACAATGTCCTGACGGACTTCCTTCAGACGGGCCGCTATGACCGTAACCGTAGCTTTTTCACCACCATGTCGCCCTCCATGGATATCCTGATCTCCAGCAATCTGGAGCGGTTGCTCTTCGATTTATGCGAACGTGACGACGGCCAAGTGCGCACATGGATGGATAGCCTGAAAGCGGGCGGCTGCTACGATGTGGGCAAGCCGATCCTCAGCAAGCTCAAGACGCTCTTCGACGCCGGCTGCTGCAATGATGGCCGCACGAAGACGACCATCCGGGAGACCTATCATCATACGCATTACCTGTGCGATACACACACGGCGGTGGCTGTGGATGTATGTAAGCAATACCTGCTGCGCACCGGGGACAATACGCCGATGCTGATCGTTTCGACGGCCAACCCCTTCAAATTTTCCGCGAGTGTGCTGTCCGCAGTGAAAAACGGGCAGGCGGAGAGTGCTGACGAATTCGGCATGGTGCAGGAGCTCTCTGAGCTGACCGGGGAAAAGGTGCCGGTGCAGCTGGCGAACCTTGCGCAGAAAAAGCAGCGCTTCAAGCAGGTCTGCGAGCGGGAAAACATGAAAGACGTTGTCTATGAGATGCTTGGAATTCACGAATAACAGGCGCATGATTTGAGATAAGGCTGCTGCAAATCCTTTGCAGCAGCCTCGCGCGCTCTTTTTTAGCATTTTACTGCATGCCATTATCCGGCTCATAGGTCGCACACTCCGTCTCGGACGAACAGCACGCGTTGCGCGGCCCGACTTCGATCTTGCCGGCCATGCACTTCGTATGGCCATCATGGTATACGCAGCTTGTGACGCTGCAGGAGATATCGCTGATTTCCCTGATGTGTTCCTTGCCCATCGTAACGCCTCCTTTCACGGCGCTTTTTGCGCCCGGTTTTAGCATTTGCATCATTTGCTTTTCTATGCGGTGGCAAACGGGGGAAAAATAAAAATCTGATTGCTAAAAATTATCAGGAGGAAAATAAGATGTCGCTTTTTGCCATTGCGGATACGCATTTGTCTCTGGCTGCGGATAAATCGATGGAGATTTTTTCCGGCTGGAAGGATTATGTGACGCGCCTAGAGACAAATTGGCGCGCCGTGGTGGGCGAAGAGGACACGGTCGTGATTGCGGGGGACGTTTCATGGGGAATGTCGCTTCAGGGAGCGCTCCGGGATTTTCAGTTTCTGGATACGCTTCCCGGGAAAAAGCTCCTGCTCAAGGGAAATCACGATTACTGGTGGTCAACGCGCCGCAAGATGGATCTCTTTTTTGAAGAGCACGGGCTGACTTCGCTGCGCATCGTCCACAATGACGCGTGCCTGGTGGGCGGCGTTGCCGTATGCGGTACGCGCGGCTGGTTTTTTGACGCAGAGGAAGACGCCGACAAAAAGGTCGTCCTGCGCGAGGCGGGCAGGCTGCGCGCATCTATTCAGGCCGCCAGGGCGTTCGGCGGCGAGCCCGTCGTATTTTTGCACTATCCGCCGCTGACGCAGGGTGCGCGGTGTGAGGAAATCTTGCAGGTCCTTGTGGAAGAGGAGATACACCGCTGCTATTACGGCCATCTGCACGGACCGGCGACACGCGCGGCAGTAACAGGCGAACGGGAGGGCATTCGGTTTTCCCTGATTTCGGCCGATTATTTGAATTTTTGCCCGAGGCTGGTATCCCCTTCGACGGCTGGACAAAGAGCAGAGAATCTTTCGCAGGAATCGCTTTGAACCGGATTCCGGAAAGAAGAAAAAATGGATTGCTGCTGATGACGGGAGAGGCATCCGGAGATGGCACGGACGATTCATGAAGAATCTGTAAAGAATTTCAGTTTTTCAAAAAAAACTGGAAATCGGCGCAGGTATCTGCTATAATAGCTTAGTTAAACTGCAACAGATGTACAGGAGGAAAAATAAGATGAGTTTAAAAGCAGCGACCGAGTTGGAAGAGGCCGGTGTATACGAACTGGAAGTAACGGTTGATGCCGCAACGTTTGACGACGCTGTCAACAAAGCGTATCTCAAGCAGAAAAAGAATATTACCGTGCACGGCTTCCGCAAGGGCAAGGCTCCCCGCGCCTTCATTGAGCGCGTCTATGGCCCTGAGGTCTTTTATGAGGACGCCATCGAGATCGTCTACCCGCAGGCGGTCAGGGAGGCTGTGGAAGAATCCGGCCTGAAAACGGTTTACGAGCCCTATGATCCTAAAGTAGAGGAAATGGGCAAGGACGGTGCCGTCATCAAGGTGAAGGTTGCTGTGAAGCCTAAGGTGGAGCTCGGCGAATATAAAGGCCTGGAGGCCGAGAAAGCGGCTGTCGAGGTCAAGGACGAAGAGGTCGACGAGGAAATCGGGAAGATGCGCGAGCGCAACGCCCGTTACATCAGTGTGGAGGATCGTGCTGCACAGGACGGCGATATGGCTGTGATCGATTTCGAGGGCTTTGTCGACGGCGTCGCCTTCGAGGGCGGCAAGGGCGAGAATTACGACCTGACGCTCGGCTCCCACCAGTTCATCCCGGGCTTTGAGGAGCAGGTGGTCGGCCACAATGCGGGCGAGGAGTTTGAAATCAACGTTACCTTCCCGGAGGAATATGCCGAGGAGCTCAAGGGCAAGGACGCCACCTTCAAGATCAAGCTCCATGAGATCAAGCAGAAGGAGCTGCCGGCGCTCGACGACGAGTTTGTCAAGGATGTCAGCGAGTTTGACACGCTTGACGAGCTGAAGGCAGATACCAAGAAAAAGATGCTTGAGCACAAGCAGGAGCATGCGGACGAGGACTTCGAGCACGCGCTGCTCGATCAGCTTCCCGCTCTGGTGACAGCGGAAATCCCGCAGCTGATGTTTGACCGTGCCGCGCAGGAGGAATTTGACGAGTTCAATTACCGCCTGCAGTCCCAGGGGATCGATTTTGATACGTATCTCAATTATACCGGCATGGAGCGCGATGCGATGATGTCCATGTACCGCGAGCAGGCCGAGACCAATGTCAAGACCCGCCTTGCGCTGGAAAAAATCGTGGAGCTTGAGAAGATTGAACCCGCTGAGGATGAGATCGAGGCGGAGTATGCAAAGCTCGCTGAGACCTACAAGATGGATGTCGATAAGATCAAGGGCGTAATTCCCGCCGCAGACATCACGGCGAACCTTGCTGCGCACAAGGCGATCGACTTCCTCAAGAAGAATGCCGTTGCCAAGAAAAAGAAGGCGACCCACAAGAAGAAGGCTGCTTCCGGGGAGAAGCCTGCAGAGGAGCAGAAGGCGGAAGAGAAGGAAGCGGAATAATTTTTTCGCCTCGTTTAAAAGTAACGCCGTTTGCGCAATACTAAGGGCATGTCCCGCTGTGTGTGGGGACGGCTGTTCACAGGCGCACTTTACAAGCATGAAGAGACTGTTGCCAAAATGCAGATCAATGCGTTTTGCAGCAGTCTCTGAATCCTATCTATCTCCGGCTCGAGCTCCGCGCCAGCCGGCACATTTAAAGGGGGATCTCCAAAATGAGCTTAGTACCAATGGTAATCGAGCAGACCAGCAGGGGAGAAAGGCAGTTTGATATATTTTCCCGCCTGCTCAATGACCGCATCATCGTGCTCTGCGATGAGGTTAACCAGACGACGGCGAGCCTGGTCGTTGCACAGATGATATTTCTGGAGGGGCAGGATTCCGAGAAGGATATCAGCTTTTATATCAATAGCCCCGGCGGTTCTGTGACGGATGGCCTCGCAATTTACGATACGATGCAGTATATCAAATGCGATGTTTCCACCATTTGTATGGGCATGGCTGCAAGCATGGGTGCGTTTCTGCTCGCTGCGGGAACAAAGGGGAAGCGCCTTGCTCTGCCCAACAGTGAGGTGATGATCCATCAGCCCTCCGGCGGCATGCAGGGGCAGGCGACTGATATGGAGATCACGACCCGCCATATCATCAAAACCAAGGAGCGCCTGAATAAGATCCTGGCGGCCAATACGGGCAAGCCTTACGATGTGATCTGCCAGGATACGGAGCGCGATAATTTCATGAGCGCGCAGGAGGCGCTCGAGTATGGCCTGGTCGACCGCGTGATTGAGCACCGGTAAAACGATCAGGCGGGGGAGGTATGGAGCAGATGCCAAGAGATGATGACAACAGCCAGAAGGGCGTACGTTGTTCGTTCTGTAACAAAACACAGGATCAGGTGGATACGCTGGTTGCAGGGCCGGGCGTGTTCATCTGCAATGAGTGCGTGGAGCTTTGCCGCGAGGTCATTGAGGATGAGGATCGCCCGCACCGCCACGGCGGAAGGGACGACGCAAATTTCACCTTGCCCACGCCGGAGGAGATCAAGGGCCAGCTCGATGAATATGTCATTGGGCAGGAGCAGGCGAAAATCGCGCTGAGCGTGGCCGTTTATAATCATTATAAGCGGATCTATTTCAACAAGGGCGCGGACGTGGAAATCCAGAAAAGCAATGTTTTGCTTTTGGGCCCAACTGGTGTCGGTAAAACGATGCTCGCACAGACGCTCGCGCGGATTCTCAACGTGCCGTTTGCTATTGCGGATGCAACAACCCTGACGGAGGCCGGCTATGTCGGTGAGGATGTGGAAAATATCCTGCTGCGGCTGATTCAGGCGGCGGATTATGATATCGAACGCGCCGAGCATGGCATTATTTACGTTGATGAAATCGATAAGATTTCCCGCAAGAGCGAGAATGCGTCCATCACTCGCGATGTCAGCGGCGAGGGCGTACAGCAGGCGTTGCTGAAAATCCTAGAGGGTACCGTCTCCAATGTCCCACCGCAGGGCGGGCGTAAGCATCCTCAGCAGGAGTTTATCCAAATCGACACAACAAATATCCTCTTTATCTGCGGCGGTGCATTTGACGGCATTGAAAAGATCGTGGAAAACCGGATGGGAAATTCCTCTCTTGGCTTTGAGGCTGTGATCCGCAGCAAAAAGGACGTGGAGCTTTCCACGATCATGGAGAAGGTCATTCATCAGGATCTCGTCAAATTCGGCCTGATCCCGGAACTGGTCGGCCGGATGCCGGTCATCACGGCGCTGCATTCGCTCGACCGGGAGGCGCTCGTGCGCATCCTGACAGAGCCGAAAAATGCGGTGATCAAGCAGTATAAAAAGCTGTTTGAGATGGACCATGTGGAGCTCGATTTCGACCGAGATGCGCTGGACGCAATTGCGGATCAGACACTCGAGAAAGAGACAGGGGCCCGTGGACTGCGTTCCATTATGGAAAAGCTGCTCACGCCGATCATGTATACCATTCCCTCGGATTATACCATCGAGCGGGTCCAGATCACGGCGGCCTATGTCAAGGACAATCAGCCGCCCTTGATCGAAAAGAATCCCAACCGCAAGCCCATGCGCCTGAAGGCCGCTACGCTTGTGGAGAAACCGCGGCCGCGTTCATCGGCGGTCTGATAAAGGCATATCACATGGATGGCGGCGCTGATACGTCCGGTTTTTGTGGCGTTGGCACCGCCATTTTGATCATTTTGGAGGATTTTTCAGATTTACAGGGGAAATAGGGCTTGACGCGAGAAGGGAATTGTGGTAAAATAATGCCCGTCGCTTGAAGGACCAGGCTGCTTTTATTTTCATAGGCGGGCGTAGTTCAGTGCTAGAACACCGGCCCTCCCGGTCGGAGAGGTGGGTTCAATTCCTGCCACCCGCTCCACTTTTTTCTCAGAGAAGATTTGGCGCACGTTTCGAAGGCTTTTCATGCGGGTGTAGTTCAATGGCAGAATCCCAGCCTTCCAAGCTGGTTGTGTGGGTTCGATTCCCATCACCCGCTCCAGTTTTTTCTTTCTTTATGCGCTTGTAGCTCAGGTGGATAGAGCAACTGCCTTCTAAGCAGTGGGCCAGGGGTTCGAGTCCCTTCAAGCGCGCCAATATGGTGGGTATAGCTCAGCTGGTTAGAGTGCCAGGTTGTGGCCCTGGAGGTCGTCGGTTCGAACCCGATTACCCACCCCATTTGATTTTTCGGTACGCAAGGCGAAAGCTTTGCGTATTTTGGTATCAGTCCATAAAAAAATAAGCATATTGGGGTGTAGCCAAGGGGTAAGGCAACGGACTTTGACTCCGTCATCCGCTGGTTCGAATCCAGCCATCCCAGCCACGACAGAATGGACTGCGCTCCATTCAAAAAGCCCGGCTTTGGCCGGGCTTTTCTCATACCGCTCCGTCATTCCTCCTCCCCGCAAAAAAAGGCACGCTCAGCTCTGTAAACGCCCGCGCGGCCTTGGCCTAATTCTTGAGCCGCAGGAAGTTATCAGTGCTAGTGATTTGTAAGAAACCATTTTTGGCACACAAGAAGTTGTTGCGCAGCCGGCCAAATATGACCACAAAACACTTTGCACGCCCTGTCTTTGTCAGCGTAATTGCTGACGGAAGGCCGAGGCAGCACCCGCAGAGTCTGACTGCGTGGCTCGTGAGGG
>DCJV01000140.1:0-17043 GCA_002320555.1 Ruminococcaceae bacterium UBA1691
CCCGTCTCCTCCCCCACTGTGTGGTTCGTCTGGATGCAGATGAGCACCTGCTGGACACGGGCATCTTCTTTATAGATATAATGCGTATCGTTTGTGACAACGAGCGGAATGCCCGTTTCGCGGGATAGACGGATGATCAGCGGATTGATCTGCTTTTGTTCGCGCAGGCCATGATCCTGTAGTTCGAGGAAATAATTTCCTCGCCCGAAGAGGTTGTCATACCACAGTGCGGTTTCCTTTGCGCCTTCATAATCACCACGGGACAGCGCGCGCGGTATTTCGCCCGCCAGGCAGGCGGACAGTGCAATAATACCCTCATGATGCTTTTCTAGTAATTCATGGTCCATCCGAGGTTTGACATAAAACCCTTCTATCCACGCTTCGCTCACCATGGCGATCAGATTCTGATAGCCAATATTATTTTCACACAGAAGCACGAGATGGCTGCGCTCGCTGTCGAGCGCATGTACCTTATCGTGGCGTGTGCGCGCGGCAACATAGACCTCGCAGCCGATAATGGCCTTCATCCCGCGCTCCTGGGCGGCTCGGTAGAAATCGATCACGCCATACATCGCGCCGTGGTCTGTAATGGCGACGGCGGTCTGCCCGAGCTCCTTGGCACGGTCAAGCACAGGCCCGATGCGGCACGCACCGTCGAGCAGGCTGTATTCTGTATGCAAATGAAGATGGGCAAAGCCGGACAAGACATCACTTCCCTGCAAGGAATCCATCCTATTAGAATGATTGTAACACATCTGATTTCATTTTTCCATTTCGAACTCGAAAGAAAATGCAGGCAGCCAAAAGCCGTCTGCATTTTAGATTATGAGTATGATTCTGATTTGATCCCATTGGCATCCTCGCTTACCTTCAGGAGAAAGTGATACAGCGGCATGAGCTCAGAAAAGCCTTCTCTGAGTTCTTCGATGATCCCTGCATCCTGAAGTGGCAGGAGGCTCGGATTCTCCCGGCAGACAAACGCGTCCTTCCGGTTGAAATAATCGCGCAGATCCTCCGGAACATCACCGGGCCGGTTCTTTTTATAGCTTTCGCCGCCAAAAGCAAAGCCCGCTCTTTCCGCTTTTTTCACAGCTTTGCGGAAGGCCGCCGGATCTTCCAAAATTGCGTTGCGGTACGCCTGCATAAGCTGCGGGGTTGTGCAGTAAAAACCCACGCCGAACCTATAGCCCTGGGGCGTTATCTCAAACCAGAAGGCAGGTGAGCAGGGGAACTCCTTCTTTGGGCGCATAAAGGTAATCCAGACGTGCTCCCGGTAAAGTGTTTTATCCTTCGTGAAGCGCGTATCGCGCCGGATACGGGATACCATGCGCGTTGGGACCAGGCAGATTTTATCATCGATTTTTTCCATCCTGTCCGCAAGTGCGGCACAGATTTGCTGCATCGGGATCAGCACCTGTTCCTTGATGGCGGGTTTCTTGGATTCATAAAATTCCTTGCTGTTTTGAAAGCGGTTCTCTGCCAGCAACCAGAGCGCGTCCGGCGTGATGCCCCGGTAATCAGGCGCCTTTTCCGCATGTTTTTCACCTTTTGATTTTCTCTGGTCACGCATTTAAATCACTCCCCGATCCTTCATTTCCTGCGCGGCGAGCAGGACGCCCATCTTCGCGCTGTGGAAATTGAGCCCGCCCTGCATCCAGGCGGCAAACGGCTCGCGCAGCGGCGCATCCGCCGAAAGCTCAATGGATGAGCCGAGCGTAAACGCACCCGCCGCCATGATGACCTGGCTGTCGTAGCCGGGCATGTTCCAAGGCTCTGGAGAAACAAAGGAATCCACCGGCGCGCCCTTCTGCATGCCCTGGCAAAACGCAATCAGCGCTTTTTCCTCCCGCAGCAGCACAGCCTGGATGATATCATGGCGCGTTTCTCCACAGCGGGGCGTCACGTCATAACCCAGAATTTCAAAGAGCGCTGCGGTAAAGGCCGCTGTTTTCAGCGCCTCCCCCGTCACATGCGGCGCATGAAACAATCCCATAAAGAGTGGGCGGTTCTGGCCGAGCGTCGCGCCGACCTCGCGGCCGAGCCCCGGCGTCGTCATCCGATAGGAGCACAACTCCACCAGATCGGCGCGGCCCGCGATATAGCCGCCCGTCGGTGCAATCCCGCCGCCGGGATTTTTGATGAGCGAGCCCGCAATCAGATCTGCGCCCACGCTGAGCGGCTCTTCCTGCTCGACGAACTCGCCGTAACAGTTATCGACCATCACGATCACATCCGGTTTGACCGCCTTGACTGCCTTCGCCACATCGCCAATCTGCGCAACGCTCAGGCTCGGGCGCAAAGAATAGCCGCGCGAACGCTGGAGATAGACCATTTTGGTCGTCTCATCCATCGCGGCACAAATAGCCGGAAGGTCCGGCAGGCCGTCCTTCCCCAGCTCCACCTGACGGTAATGGATCCCATAATCCTTTAAAGAGCCCTGCCCCTCTCCGCGCAGGCCGATGACGGAATGGATCGTGTCATAGGGGGTGCCCGTTGCGCTGAGCATCGTGTCCCCTGGGCGCAGTACGCCGTAGAGCGCTATGGCGAGCGTATGCGTCCCGCAGGCAAAGGTGTGGCGCACAAGCGCATCCTGCGCGCCCATCACCTCGGCGAACACCTTGTCGAGCGTCTCACGGCCCCGGTCATCATAGCCATAGCCGGTGGACGAGACAAAATGGCTTTCGCTCACGCCGTTTCGAATGAAGGCGGAAAGCACCTTGAGCTGGTTATATTCGGTGATCTGATCAATTTTCAGAAAGTCGGGCTTCGCGCGCTCCAACGCATCTTGTCCGGCTCTCTGAATCACAGGATCAAGCTGAAAAAAAGGCTGCTGCATATGTAATTCTAAACTCCTTTTTGGGTAATGATCAGGGCTGGTTCTCCATACGGTTCAAAGCCGATTCGGCGGTAAAATGCCTCGTGCAGGCCGTCCTCATGGAAAAGAAAAACCATTTTTCCTTCTTCGGATAAGGCTCTGCACAGCGACGCGGTCAAATAAGAACCGATTCCACTGGTACGCTTCTCCGGCAGAACCGCCACGCCGCCAAGCAAAGCTTCCCGCCGCGTCAGCGCAACCGCCATGGCACAGGCGATCCATTCATCCCTGTCTTGTACCGCCCATACCCGGGCCGTGCCATGGCGTACCCGATGGGAAACATCCGGGAGCCATGCTGCAAGACTGGGCAGCGATTCCCCCGCTGCGATCAAAATTTCGTAGATCTTTGGCAGCGGGGGCTCTTTGCAAATGGAAACTGCCTTATGATTCTGCGGCACGAGCGAAGAATACAGCCGCATGGGAAGGCATCGCTGAAGGCGACAGTCTGGCAAAAGGCTGCCCTTCCGGACAATCCATTCCGGGCACAAGACGCTTTCAAAGCCGACAGCATACAAAAACTCCCATATTTCCTCCAAATCCGCCCGCATCACAGCACATACCGTCACATTCCCGTCAACACGTGACAAAGCGGCGGTTGACCGGCCCGATGCATCCGTCTGCATCCAGAATTGAGCAAAGGGATAGCCCGTCCCATATGCCTCTAGAAAGGCGGCAATCCGCACGCCGTATGGGCTCTCTTCACAAAACGACAGGAAATCGGGAAGGGAGCGCTTCTCAATCAATCGAATCATCGGCAAAGCGCTGCGCAAGCGCACGCACCAAATCGGCGGTATCGTATAGATCTCCCTCTTCGATCACACACGACGGGGAATGCAGATAACGGCACGGGACAGATACCGTAATGGTTTTGACGCCACCCCTGCTCTTATGGATCGCGCCCGCATCATTTCCACCCGCGACCAGCGTTTTGGTCTGACAGCGGATATTCTTTCGCTCCGCAAGAGAAAACGCGAAATCATACAGACGTCTGTCATAGAGCGTGCTTTTATCCATGAAGGAAACCACCGCGCCCTTTCCCAGCGCGCAGACACGCTTGTGCGGCTGGACGCCCGCAATATCCGCCGCGGTCGTCGTTTCCACAACGATCGCGTAATCGGGATCGAGCCGGAAGGCCGCAGCTCCGGCTCCGCGCAGCCCCACCTCTTCCTGCACGGTAAAGGCAAAATCCAGGTCAAAAGGCAAATCGCTTTCGATCATCTCCAAGAGGATCGCGCAGCCCGCGCGGTCATCGAGCGCCTTTGCTTTGATCCGGCGCTCGCCAAACGGCATGAAGGGCGAGTCAAAATAAGCGATATCACCCAAATGGACCGCTTCTTTCGCCTGATCGGCAGAAGAAGCCCCAATATCAATATAGAGCTTTTCAAAATCCGGGATTTTTTTCAGATCGTCCTTTTCGAGGAGGTGTACTGGCATCGCGCCGATCACGCCCGGCAGCTTTTTCTCTCCCACGAGAACGCCGCGTCCAAACAATACGCGCGGGTCGATCCCGCCGACGGGTGAAAATTTGAAATAGCCTTCCTCGGTGATATACGTGACAATCAGAGCAACCTCATCCATGTGGGCGGCAAGCATAACCTTCTTTTTTGCCCCTTGCGCGCCCTTTTTATGCACCAGAAGATTGCCGAGCGCGTCAACCTCATACTCCGCATGCAGCCCGATGCGCTCAATCAGATAATCCCGCACTGCGTCTTCCCTGCCGGAAGCGCCCTGCAAGGAACAGAGTGTTTTTAAGGTTTCCAGCATTTATGCACGCCCCCTTTCTAAAATATAGGCGGCCAGCAGCCGCGCGGTGCTCTCCACATCCTGCGGATCGATCACCTCAATGCCCATATGCATATATCGCAGCGGAATGGACAGAACTCCCATGCGCGTTCCTACGCCCGCCGCGGCGATCTCATCCGCGTTCGTTCCGGTCTTCCCGTTCATAACCTCCAGTTGATAGGGAATATCCTGTTCCCTGGCGATTTTCTCTAATTGCCTGCTCATTGCGGCGTTTAATGTCGGGGCAATGCCAATCATCGTTCCCTTGCCCAGATCCGCGCACTTGTGCCGTGGTGCATCCGGCGTCATGGCAAAACTGACGTCCACCGCAATCCCCGCTTCGGCCCCAGCAGCAAAGGAGGCGCAGCCTGCGCTTCCACCGCCGACCTCCTCCTGTGTGGAAAAGACGATGGTGATCCGGCAGGAATGCCTCTGCTCCCTGAGCAGTTCCAAGCAGCGAAGGATTGCCGCCACACCCGCGCGGTCGTCCAGAGACGGCGAACTGACCAGGCCGCCCAGCAGCTCCCTCGGCTCCCGCCGCAGGGTCACACGGTCGCCCGGGTGTACTTTTTCCCGCGCGGCTTCCGCCGCAAGGCCGATATCAATTGCCATATCCGTAATATCGGTGATCGACTGATCGTCCGCCTTTGACAGATGCGGCGGTGTGCTGCATACCACGCCATAAAGCGGCTCGGTTCCCCAGACGGTCACCTCATGCCCGGCCAAAGTACGAATGTCGATGCCGCCGCACTTGTCAATCCGCAGAAAGCCTTCCGCGTCCACGCCAGTCACGACCATGCCGATCTGGTCGATGTGCGCATCCAGAAGAATGTGCGGGCCTGACCCCTCGATTTCGCCGATGACATTGCCGGAAGCATCGGTATGCACCTGTGCGAACGCGCCGAGCGCACTAGCGGCCGTCTGTGCCGCCGCTTTTTCCGCGCCTGATACGCCCGATGCGGCACACAATTGCAGCAATAAGTCCTTCATTGACAGGATTCCTTTCCAAACTGGTAATACTGATTTTCAGGTAATTAACTTTAATTATTATACGTTTTTACCAGCGAAAATTCAATATGCTTCGCTTTTTCCTTTTCTTTTCAAATCTGAAAGGAAGCTTTTCTTGAAAGGCTTCCAAAATTATGATAGACTATTTGCATGCAATCTAATTAGTAGCCGTGTGGCTTAGAAAGAAGGCTGACGATGGAACAAACGCACAGTAAGTTGAAATATCCAACGCTGTCACAACGGTTCTATGAAAACCGTTATGTCTGGATTTCCTTTGCCGCCTCCGCGCTGGTGATGCTCCTTGTCTATATTTGCTTTGAGCTAATCCCATTCGGCGGAAGGACCATTCTGCGCATGGACCTTTATCATCAATACGGTCCCCTGTTTGCGGAGCTTTATGAACGGATCGTAGGCGGTGAAAGCCTGATCTATTCCTGGAATACAGGGCTCGGCAGCAGTTTCCTCGGCAACTTCTACAATTACCTTTCCAGCCCCCTGTCCATCCTCATTCTCCTCTTTGGGCACCAAAACATCCCCGAAGCGATCGCCACCATGATTCTGATCAAGGCTGCGCTTGCCAGCGCAGCGTTCGCCTATTATCTGAAGCGCTCCACCGGTAAAAACGATGCCACGATTTCCGCCTTCGGCGTATTGTATTCCTTCTGTGGCTTTTTCATTGCCTATTACTGGAATGTTATGTGGCTGGACGCAATGGTCCTTTTGCCCTTGATTGCGCTCGGCATTGAGCAGATCATTCGAAAAGGGCGCTTCGGGCTCTACTGTGCCGCGCTGACGCTGACCATGCTCTCCAATTACTATATGTCCTTTATGGTCTGTATCTTTGCAGTGCTGTATTTTCTGGTGTATTACCTGAGCCGTTATGAAATTTCAGCGCGTCTTTCCGCTGCGATGCCTGTTGATGGGAAGCCCTCCCTGTGGTCCAGAATTCAGAACAGCCGGTTTCTGCAAAGCGGCGTCCGTTTTGCGGGCAGTTCGATTTTATCCGCCGGACTTGCGGCTTTTGCCCTGCTCCCCACCTATTTTATTCTGCAGGCTTGCTCCGCTACCTCCGGTACCTTCCCGAAAAAATACACCTCTTATTTTACCATTTTCGATTTTCTTGCCAATCATTTTGCCAGCGTAACACCCACGATCCGTAGCAGCGGGGAGGATGTCCTGCCCAACGTGTATTGTGGCGCGATTGTACTGATCCTGATTCCGCTCTATCTCTTTGCAAAGACGATCTCCAAACGGGAGAAGGTGATGCACCTCTCCCTGCTCGTCTTTTTCTATTTCAGCTTCAACACCAATTTTCTCAATTATATTTGGCACGGCTTTCACTTCCCGAACGACCTGCCCTACCGTCAGTCTTTCCTCTATTCCTTTATTCTGTTGATCATGGCCTATCAGGTGCTGATCCGGCTAAAGGAATTTTCCACGAAGGAGATTGCGGGCGTCGGGCTCGCCGTAATGGCCTATGTGGTAATCGTACAGAAAATAACGTCCAAAAATGTGGACGAGCTTTCTGTCATCCTTACACTGATCCTGATTGCGATCTATGTGCTGGTCATGACCTTAATGAAGGACAAACGCTATCAGTCCTCCGCTGTAGCGGTGCTGCTGCTCTGCTGTGTTGTCACGGAGGCCGCCGCGGCCAATACGGACAACTACAGCATGGATCAGCCAAAAAGCAATTACGTTTCCGATCTCTCCGATTTTGAGGCGGTCAAAAAGCAGCTGGACACGCTGGAAAACGGTGCATTTTACCGGATGGAGCTGACCAATCTGCGCACGCGCATGGACCCCGCCTGGTACAACTATAACGGTGTTTCCACCTTCTCCTCCATGGCCTATGAAAAGGTAGCCAACCTGCAGAGCCGCCTTGGCATGTTCGGCAACTTCATCAACAGTTACACCTATCATCTGCAAACGCCTGTTTACAACAGCATGTTTGGCCTGAAATATATCGTCAATAATACGGCCGACGTGCACCCTGATTCTTCCCTTTATACGAAGCTGCCGATTTCACAGGGGAAATTCACCGCGTATGAAAACAAGTATTCCCTGCCAATTGCCTTCCGTGTCAACGATACGGTGCAAAGCTGGGCAACGGACGGCAGCGATCCCTTTATGGTGCAGCAGGATTTCTTCCAAAAGGCGACTGGTTGTGGAACGCTATTTCATCCGATGGAGATTTCCAGCATTGATTATGATAATATCGATCCCTTCAGCGACGAATCCCAGCTGGGGACCTTTACCTTCTTCCGAACCACTCCGGGCAAGGACGCGAGCCTGACGGTTCACCTGATCAGCCCCGGCACAGAAAATCTCTATCTGTATGTGAATTCAGACAATGTGGAACAGATCAGTATTTCTTCGGACAGCTATAACAACACCCAGAATGTGGACCGGGAATATATCCTCGATATTGGACGCCATAAGAAGGGCGAGGTCATCAGCGTGGATATCACCATCAGCAGCGGCGATTCCGGCTATATCGATTTTTACGCCTACGGCTTTGACGAAACGGAATTCCAGCGCGGATATGACCGCCTGAAGGCAGACTCCCTGCAGGTGGAGAGCTTTACGGACACTAAAATCAGCGGAACAATCGATGTTTCTGACAACGGCATCCTGTATACCTCCATCCCCTATGACGAGGGCTGGACCGTGACGGTAGACGGCAAGGAAATCGACAAAAAAGATTTGCTGGCTATCGGCGACGCCTTGCTCGCGATACGCATCGACGGCGGAGGCCATACCATTGAACTCTCCTACACGCCAAAAGGGATGTTCATCGGCATCGGTATTTCGGTCTTTGCGCTGGCTGTAGTGATACTGTTACTTTTCTGGAACCGCAGCAAGGGGCAAAAGCCTGCCTTCCTCACGCCCTATCCCATCCGGAAGTCGGCAGACACAGGCAGCCAGACAGAGCTGCGCCCTGCGACAGAGTCTAGGCCCGTGGAATCGGAATTGGCCTCTCCTGAAGAAGAAACGGAGCAACAGGAACAAAAGAACTCGGATCATGAATAAACAAAAGAGGTTTTGTCATATTTGGACAAAACCTCTTTCTGATTCCATATATAATTTTCTGCGCCAGTTTTTATGCATCTCTTTGCAAAGTTTTTAAAATAAGGTACAATAGAAAACACAAGGCAAAGACTGTGTGCACTAGATTTAGGAGGTTGTGATAGCATGCCGGATAACATGGACGAATTCAGTTCAATCCCTTTTGGCAAGCTGGGGATCATTACGCTGCCGGGCTGTGAGGAGATCGGCCGCAAAATTGACCGTTATATTGTGGAGTGGCGCGAGAAACGGGAAAGCGAACATAAAACAACAATCGCATTTGCCGGTTATCAGAAGCCAACCTATTTGATGAAGGTCAATTTCCCCCGCTTTGGTACAGGCGAAGCCAAGGCATCCATTTCCCAGTCCGTACGGGGCTATGACATCTTCATTGTAGCCGACATGTTCAATTACGGCGAAACCTATACGATGTATGGTCGCACGGTTCCGATGAGCCCGGACGAGCACTATGCAAACCTGAAGCGTGTGATTGCAGCGATTGGCGGCAAGGCACACCGGATTACGGTGATCATGCCGATGCTGTATGAGGGGCGCCAGCACAAGCGTTCCGCTCGCGAATCCCTTGACTGCGCGCTCGCGCTGCAGGAGCTGTGCAATATGATGGACGTGGATAACATCATCACCTTTGACGCGCATGATCCGCGCGTACAGAATGCCATTCCGCTTAAGGGCTTTGAAAACGTCCAGCCGGCTTACCAGATGATTAAGGCCTTGGTCAACCATGTGGACAATTTGAAAATTGACCGCGACCATCTGATGATCATCTCTCCGGATGAGGGCGGTATGTCCCGCTGCATCTACTACGCAACCGTTCTGGGCCTTGATCTCGGAATGTTTTACAAGCGGCGCGACTATTCGCGCATCGTCGACGGACGCAATCCGATTTTGGCGCATGAATTCCTCGGTGACAATGTGGAAGGAAAGGATGTTATCATTGCCGACGATATGATCTCTTCCGGCGAATCCATGATTGAGGTGGCCAAAAAGCTAAAGGATTTGAAGGCAAACCGCATCTTTATTTGCGCAGCCTTCGGCTTGTTCTGTAATGGCCTTGAGGCGTTTGACAAGGCCTATGAGGAAGGGCTTTTCTACCGCGTCTTTACGACCAATCTGATTTACCGCACGCCGGAGCTCCTGCAGCGTAAATGGTATACGGAAGTTGATATGTCGAAGTACATCGCCTATATCATTGATACACTGAATCACGACATGTCCGTCAGCAAGCTGCTGAATCCATCCGACCGGATTTACAGCTTCCTGAAAAAGCGCGGCTACGAGATCCACGAGGCCAATGCAAAGCCGTAAATCTGCGCCGCACAAAAAAGAACCGGAAGCAAACTGGGCTTCCGGTTCTTTTCTCTTGTTTGTATGTATCTCCATGTAGGAGTTACACACCATCCGATTTTTTGATTCCAAAAATGAGGCGCAGGATTCCGCTTAAGAATTTAGGACTGCGGAAAGAAACAACTTTCATACCAAGTCCTCCTAACAAAAGTTTCTGCACAGAGTCACGCCAAACAGCACCAGCAGAACCGCCAATACGGCCAATAAAAACTGCGCTGGGAAAAACCGGGCTACAAGAAGCCCAACGCCGAACGCAATTAAAATCATTCCCCTGCTGCTTCCCCGATGTCTCACAGGCAGCACCGCCCCTGCGCAAGATGAAGGGAATTCCATCCCTCCAAGCATCTGTCTTTCCTCACATGCTCACTTTCAGTATATGCAGTCCTTCCGAAAGCGTGCGCAAAGGCCACAGGTGATCTGATCATTTCAATCTTTTGAGAATAAAAGCAACAGCGTCCCGCTTTTCACAGAAACCTCGGCACCGGACGATAGGATTTCATTGCTGACGCCGAGGGTACAATATGGCTCCATATCATAATTCTCCAGCGGATACTTGACGCCGCGCAGACAAACGCCCTGCGCAGCGCCTCCATAGGGAAAAACGGACATCTTAAAGCCGGGACAATCCGGGATCGAAAGCACGGAATCCCGCAATAGGACTGCAGCATTTTTTTCATCGCGCAGCACAGCTCTGGCACAATGGGAAAGCGCATAAGCCAATACGGTAAAATTCGCCACCGTATGATCGAGCCGCCCACCTAATCCGCCCAAAATCAAGAAATCACGGAATCCCCGCTCCAATCCGCTCTTGAGCGCAAGGAGCATATCGGTATCGTCCTTTTCAGGCGGATAGGAGAGAATCTTACAGCCGGCACTCTCTGGAATCTGCATGGAATCAAAATCACCGATCAGCAAATCCGGCTGTATTCCCATCCTGCAGGCATGCGCATATCCGCCATCTGCACAGAGAATAAAATCGTCCTGCAGCAGAAAAGAGCGGCAAATTTGATAATCCCGTATCGGACCGGCTCCTAAAATGACACATCTGGGCACAAAACCTCTCCCTTCTGGATATCATCCTGCTTTTTCAATCGATCTCCCATTCCTTCAGGTCCTTCACCGCTTCATAAAGCGATACGTAGCTCTCATGCCGCCTTTGTTCAATCTCCCCATCTGCCACTGCGCGCAAAATTGCACAGCCCTTATCCTTTGTGTGGGTACAGCTTGAAAACCGGCATCTTCCAAGATAAGGCAAAAACTCAGGAAAACACAATGGAAGCTCATCCTTGCGGATGACTTCGCTCTTTTCCAAATCCAGAGAGGAAAAGCCAGGCGTATCTGCAACCAAACCTCCTGCCAAGTGAAAAATTTCAGATTGGCGGGTCGTATGCCTTCCGCGACCAAGCTTATCGCTGATTGCTCCAGTGGGCAGCTGAAGAGAAGCGTCTAGGCAATTGAGAAGCGATGATTTTCCAACGCCCGAATTGCCTGTAAAGGCACTCAGCTTTCCAGAGATCAACGCCTTCAATTGTGCTACGCCTTCGCCTGTCTTACAAGAAACAGAGAGAGCCTGTATACCGGCATGGTGATAAATTGCGGCAAGCTCGTCCACTTTACATAAATCTGTTTTCGTGAAAACAAGGACCGGTATGATCTGTTTGGAAACAGCAATCGCCGTCAGTTTATCGAGCAGTAAGAGATTCGGTACCGGCTCACAGGTGGAGGCCACAATCACCAGCTGGTCAAGATTGGCGAGCGGCGGACGCCGCAGCGTATTTTTACGGGGCAGAATTTCATCGATTGTGTTCTCCTGCGATGCTTCTCCCACCGTAATCCGCACAGAATCGCCCACAAGAGGTGTCTGCTTTCGCTTGCGGAAGATTCCTCTTGCCTTGCATTCATATACCGTATCGGCGGCTTCCACATAATAGAAGCCGCCGATCCCCTTGTGTATCATTCCATTCAACTGCAAAACAATTCCCACTTTTCCGTCCGAATGATCACTGAAATTTACCCAGCTGAATTTTCATTTGAATTCGTTGTATCTCCGCCGATAAAGCCACCGGAACTCACTGTAATCGTCACTGTAGAACCATAACCTGCTGTTCTTCCATCCGAAGGATCCTGCAGGAATACCTGGCCGGAGGGCGTATTCAGGCTGGTTTTGGTCTTGACATTCACCTTGAATCCATAAGCCTTTAACTCTTCCTCGGCAGCCGCCTGTGTCAGGCCACGTACACTCGGCACGGATACTTTAAAGTTTTCATAGGAATACTTGTCATTCGTCTTTGTGCCGGTGGTGAAATCAAAGGTACACTCATAAATCGTATCGCCATCCAGGGTTACGGTAAACTTCCTGCCGGATCCGCTTCCTGTTACGTCTATGCTCACAGGGCTGCCATTGAGCAGCACCGTCTGATCATAGACCTTCTCCGTGCCATCCAGATAGGCCCTGACAGTCGCTTCCGTATTTTTGACATTTGGCATATTGTCAAGCCGGATGGTATATTTCTTCGCTTCACCGCTGCCATTGCTGAGGGTCACGCCAATCTTGGTTTTCTTCGGAATCATAACGCCGGCCTTGAAATCCTGCGCAATGATGGTATCCTTCGGGTATTCACTGTCTTCGTATTTGATATTATTGGTATCCAATTCGAGGCCCAGGCTCTCCAGCATCATTTTGGCAACTTCGAGTGTGTTCTTGCCAACCTCAAGATCGGGCATTTCGACGGAATTGGTATCCTTACCAGTATTGACCTGAATATAAATCGTTGTCCCGGCGACAGCCTTCGTCCCGGCGCTCGGAATCGTCTGGATCACTTGGCCCGCTTCCAATTCACTATCATATGCCGGCATCGGGTTGCTGGATACATTGAAGCCCTTGCTGACAAGCTTCTGCTTTGCCTCTTCGAAAGTAGAACCACGGACATCCGGAATTTCAATCTCCCCATCGCTGCTAACGAGCTTCACAACGATCTTTCCATTTTTACGCATCGTCTTTCCTTCCACATAGGCAGGTGACTGTTCGGCAACCGTATTGGGGGCCTTGGTGGAATCAGTGATGGTTTCTTCGGATACGACAATGTTATAATCTTTGTATTTGGAATCCAGCTGGGGTGCGATATCATTATAGTAATCCAGATCGACCAGCTTTGGAATCTTGACGCGACCTCCACCCAGTACGCCTGTTCCAAACAGGATGCCGATAATGATGCCGACGACCGCAAGGCCCGCCACGATCCCGATCAGAATCGGCAGAGTCTTTTTCCGGGAAGAAGCTTCTTCTTCATAGGAATCCTTCGGATCCGGTGGAACCACCGGACGGACCTTGCCGGTATCCTCAATAAATTTCGTGGGCTCATTGTCCACAAAGCATGCATAATCGAATTTAATATCCGGATTCCGTTTGAATTCGTCGAGATCTAGAAGCATTTCGGCGGCGGATTGGTAGCGGTCGCGCACATCCTTCTGCATGGCCTTCATCGTGATCTGCTCCAGGCCAACTGGAATCTGATCATTTAATTCGCGCGGACTTTTCGGATCGGACTGCAACTGCATGATCGCCACGGAAACGGCGCTGTCCGACTGAAAGGGAAGTTGCCCTGTCAGCATTTCATAGAGCACAACACCAACCGAATAGAGATCGGCCTTGTCGTCCGTAATTTCTCCGCGTGCCTGTTCCGGGCTGATATAATGGACGGAGCCAATTGCACTCTCCGTCATCGTGCGGGTTTCACTGCGGCTGAAGCGCGCGATGCCAAAATCCGTCACCTTGATATTACCATTTTGCAAAAGCATGATATTCTGCGGCTTGATATCACGATGGACGATTCCCTTATCGTGCGCATGCTGAAGAGCACGTAGAATCTGTGTGACGAAATGCACGGCTTCCTTCCAATTGATGACCTTTTGCTGCTCAATATACTCCTTGAGGGTAATGCCCTCAACATATTCCATCACGATATACTGCAGCCGGTCACCGAAGCTTACATCATAAACCTTGACAATATTGGGATGAGAGAGAACGGCAATCGCCTTCGACTCGTTTTTGAAGCGGCGGCGGAATTCCTCATTCTGAAGAAACTCCTCTTTCAGGATTTTGACTGCGACGATCCGGTCGTCAATATTGTCATACGCTTTATAAACGACGGCCATACCGCCGACGCCGATGATCTCCTGAATTTCGTAACGGCCGTCCAGCCGCTTCCCAACATAATTTTCCATGTGTAACCATCCTTTCGTAGAAGCCGGAAATAACTGCGCATCAATACGTAATGGCAACGACTGTTATGTTATCACCGCCACCGTGCTGATTGGCAAGGTCAACCATCTGCTGTGCGGATTCATAATATCTGCCGCTTCGGGCAATCTGAAAGATTTCATCCGTTTCCAAATAGTTGGTCAACCCGTCTGTGCACAGGAGAACCACATCTTCCGGCTCCATCCTGTCTTCACAGAAATCTATGTCAACTGTCTCATCGACACCTAATGCGCGCGTAATGATATTTTTTCGCGGATGCGCCTTCGCCTCGTTGGGCGTCAGCTTTCCGGTTTCCACCAGTTCCTGAACCACAGAATGGTCCCGCGTCATTTGGATCAACCCATTGGGAGATACCTTATATGCACGGCTGTCTCCCACATGAACCACGCGGATCATCTGATCCGATAATACTGCAGCAACCACCGTCGTCCCCATTCCGTGCAGCTCCGGGTTGGAACTTGCCAGATCAAAAATGCTGACATTCGCGGCTGTAACAGCAGACACCAGCATATTCTTGATGGAATTCCCGCTCATTCCGTCGCGGTATTGCGCGGTGATCTGCTGGGAAATCATTTTGACCGCAGAGGAGCTTGCGACGCTTCCGCCTGCTGCCCCCCCCATGCCATCGCAGACAACGGCCCATGCAACGCCTCCGGGCAATTCGCCCGCAGCATAGGAATCCTGATTGGAATCACGCACCCTGCCAATGTCTGTTTTTGCTACAATTCTCACACGTTTTCCTCCCTTTGCCGGGATAAATATCCGCGTCTCAACTGCCCACAGGAGGCGTTGATATCCGCGCCAAGCGTGCGGCGAATCGTCACCTGAATATCATGTTGCTCCAAAAGCCGCGCAAACCGTTCCAGACGCTCCCGCGGGCTACGGCGGTAATCGTTTTCCCGCACTTCATTTGCAGGGATGAGATTCACATGGCAGAGCATGCCGCGCAGTTTGTGGGCAAGCTCCAGCGCACAAGCGTCTGAATCGTTGACATTTTGGATCATTGCATATTCAAAGGAGATTCTGCGGGAGGTTTTCTCCGCATATCTCCTGCACGCGTTCAATAATTCATCCACACCCCAGCGGCGGTTGACCGGCATAATCCGGGAACGGACCGCATCGTTTGGGGCATGCAGGGAAACGGAAAGGGTCAGCTGCAAATGATAGTTCAGCAATTTCTCAATACCGGGCACAATGCCGCAGGTGGAAAGCGAAATGTTGCGCATGCTGAGATTGAGCCCTTTTTCATCTGTAGCCAACTGCAAAAAACGCAGGACATTCTCAAAATTGTCCAGCGGCTCCCCCATTCCCATTAATACGATATGGGAGACGCGGACATTCCGGTCATGCTGCGCCGCATGAATCTGCCCCAGCATTTCAGATGGCGTCAGATTGCGGACAAAGCCGCCAATCGTGGATGCACAGAAGGAGCAGCCCATTTTACAGCCAACCTGAGAGGATACACACAGCGTATATCCATATTTATAGCGCATCAGAACGGATTCGATTAGCGCACCGTCGTGCAGTCGATAAAGATATTTTACAGTTTCATCATACGCGGAAATCAGCCTTTTTTCAATATCGCAGCCTAAAATTGAAAAATGTTCACGCAGGAATTCGCGGAAAGCCTTCGGCTGATCCGTCATCTCATCAAAATCAGAAACGCCTCTTTTTTGCAACCAGGCATAAACCTGGGAGACACGGTATGCAGGCTGAGCAGTAGCAGATAAAGCCACTTTCAGTTCTTCCGCTGTCATGGACCGGATATCCGTTGAATTCAAACGCTCACCTCTTGAAACACTGCGATATAAAAGCCGTCATGGCCGCCGATCTTGGGAAACAGGGTTAAAAATCCATGCGCATCCCGCCGGCCTTCTGAAAGCTCAGGCAGAGCCGGCACCGGACGAAAAGAAGGATGCTCCTGCAAAAAACGCAGGCAGACCGCTTCATTCTCATCAGGATTTAACGTACAGGTGGAATATACCAGCCTGCCCCCCTTTTGGACGTAGCAGGAAGCGTTACGGAGTATAAGGTACTGCAAATCGGGCAATTTGTCAACCTCTCCCTGCGTTTTATAGCGAATTTCCGGCTTTCGGCGCACAATTCCAAAACCGGAGCATGGAACGTCGCACAGCACCCGGTCGGCCTTTCCAAGCGAAGCGTCATAACAGGAAGCGTCTGCTATCGCAGCATATATGATCGAAAGCCCAAGCCGCTTTGCGCCGTCTTCGATCAGCGCTGTACGGGAAGAATAGAGGTCAAACGATTTAATTGCCCCTTCGCCGCGCATCCGCTCGGCAATCGTAAAGCTTTTTCCGCCCGGTGCAGCGCAAAGGTCGAACACCGTCTCCCCTGGCCTCGCCTCCAATGCTTTGCAGCAAAGCTGAGAAGCCGCATCCTGCACATGAAACAGACCTTTTCGATAAGCGCCCGACCGCTCAATAGCGCCAGCCCTTTCCAAGGTCAGCGCATCCTCAATTTCAGTGGGACAGGCCAAAATACCATCCTGTTCAAGCAGAGAAGACAGTTCCTCTGCTGTCGTCCGCAGGGTGTTGACACGGATTGTCAGGGGCGCAGGCTCCATACAGGCTTCCAGGATTGAGCGCGTCTCTTCACGTCCATAGGCTGACTGCCATTTTTCAATCAGCCATTGCGGGAAGGAATAGCGAATCGAATCCGCATA
>DCJV01000140.1:17119-27859 GCA_002320555.1 Ruminococcaceae bacterium UBA1691
ACTGCGGCGGAGGATGGGATCTTTTCCATAAAGAGAAGCTGGTAAACGCCGAGGCGCAGTGCCGCCAGGACCTCCGGCTTCAATTTTTTCAGCGGTTGCCTGAGATAAAGAGAAAGCTGGTAATCGATGGTATACAGCCGCTCCTGGACGCCATACACCAGCGCAGAAACAAGCGCCGCGTCGCGTTCGGAGAGGTTGTTATGGCGCAGTGCGGCGCCCAGCGTCAAATTGGAATACGCTGCATCGCGCTGCATCCGGACAAGAATCTCCAGAGCAATCTGACGAGCCTTTTTTTCCATGGAAATTCCCTCCGTCCTCCTTTTTTAATCGTCCCGCCGCCCTGCAAAGATGGCAAGCAACCGCAGCAAATTTGCCAAAGAAACCACGAGCGACGCCACATAGGTCATAGCTGCGGCCCGCAGCACACTTTGAGCGCCTGGAATTTCATCCTGGGAAAGCATTCCAGTATCGTCGATCACGCGAATCGCACGGCGGCTTGCATTGAATTCCACCGGCAGCGTTGCGAGCTGAAAAATCACGACTAGGGAATAAAGCAGCAGCCCTACATTCACCAGCAGATCCGCACCGAAGATCAGCCCGACGACCGCAAGCGGAATGCCAAGCTTGGAGCCAAGATTGCAAACGGGAAGGATGGCATTGCGAATTTTGATCGGCAGGTAGCCCTTCGCATGCTGGACAGCATGGCCTGCCTCATGGCAGGCTACGCCGATGGCTGCTACGGAAGCGCTTCCATACACCCCGTCGGAAAGGCGGATTACATTGGCACGCGGATCATAATGATCCGTCAGGTTACCGGCAACGTGCTCAATACGCACATCCATCAGGCCGTAATGGCGCAGCACATTCATCGCTGCGTCCGCGCCGGTCATCCCGCTCATGACCCGCACCTGCGCATATTTTGAATAGGCGCGTTTTACGCCGATCTGGGCGATCAGGGCTAGAATCATGGCCGGAACGACTAAGATCAAATAGTAGTAGTCCAGATGAAATAAAAAGAAGTTCATCCACAGTCCTCCGATCAACAAAATAGAATGCGGCCTATTTCCCCAATACCGTTCCCTCCGGGATCGGATGGCCGCGCAAGAAATCCGCCGCTGTCATCCGTTTTCCGCCCTCGGACTGGACACAGAGAAGAGACAAGACCATGCCATCCCCGCAGGAGACGTAAATTGCATCATCGGCGCCGGTGACCGTGCCGCATGGAAGCCCGCTTGCATGCCCCGTCAGCCGGGAAGAATGAATCTTCATCCGCTTGCCATGCAGGCTGGTAACCGCCACCGGCCACGGGGATAAACCGCGGATCTGATTGTGGATTTCCTGCGTGGATTTTGACCAGTCGATCGGGCAGAGAGATTTATCAAGCATTGGCGCATAGGTTGACTCGCTGTCCTGCTGCTGAATTCTTTGGAGATTACCAGTCTGCAGGGCGTAAAGCGTATCGGAGAGAAGCTGTGCGCCCAACTCTGAAAGCTTATCGTGCAGCTCGCCCGCCGTCTCATCTTCCCCGATTTCGATTTCCTTCTTCAGGAGCATATCTCCCGTGTCCAGACCAACGTCCATATACATCGTCGTGACGCCGGTTTTTTGATCGCCACGCAGGATGGCCCACTGGATCGGCGCTGCGCCGCGCAGCCGTGGAAGCAGCGAAGCATGCACATTGATGCATCCATATTTCGGAAGCTCCAAAACAGCCTTCGGCAGGATCTTGCCATAGGCAACCACAACGATGAGCTCAGGGGCCAACGCTCGCAGTTGTGTAAGCGCTTGCTCTGTTTTAACGGAAGAAGGCTGGAAAACAGGAATATGGGCCTTCAGCGCCGCCTGCTTGACCGGCGGCGGTGTCATCGCATAGCCCCTTCCTTTGGGCTTATCGGGCTGAGTAAACACGCCAACTACCTCATGCCCATCCTGTAGCAGACGCTCCAGACAGGGCACGGCAAACGCAGGCGTTCCCATAAATACAATCCGCATGATTTCGTCCCGCTCCTTTTGCGCTTTTATCTGATTTTTTCTGTCTGCACTGCGGCTTCCGGTGCCAGACGTTCTGTAAAAAGAATCCCGTCCAAATGATCGATCTCATGGCAGAAGCAGCGCGCCTTTAGGTCCTCGCCCTTATAGATGCACCATTTTCCCTCGCGGTTCTGTGCCTTGACCTTCACAACAGCCGGGCGGATTGTCTCCCCATATTTTCCCGGAAGAGAAAGGCAGCCCTCATTTTCGCGCTGCTCGCCCTGCGCTTCAATAATTTCGGGATTGACCAGTTCCAAAAGCCCATCTCCCACATCGACCACCACCACACGGCGCAAAACGCCGACCTGTACGGCGGCGAGGCCAACGCCCTGAGCGCTGTAGAGCGTTTGTTTCATATCATCCAAAAGTTCAGCCAGCCTTGCATCAAATTTTTCCACCGGCCGACTTTTCTTTTTTAAGACGGGATCGCCTTCTACAACGATTTTTCTCAACGCCATCCGGCATCCATCCTTTCCTGCATTCTACGTCAGCTTACAAAATAAATATGGATTGTATGTGAAGAATTTATAAGTGGAGAATAAATTTTAATAAATACTCTCTGGATTCATATCCGCATAAACCGAAACTTCCTTAAACCGCGCATCCTTCGGGAACTGCGTAAGCAGCTGCGCGATCATCGAGCGAAAGCCCTTTTTATTGCGGCATTTAACGATCAGACGGTAGCGGAATTTGTTGCTAAGCTTTGCAATGCGCGGCGGCATAGGGCCCAGAACGATAAACTTCTGCTCCGGATAATCGCTTTGACTCAGCTGCTTGAGCTGCTCTAAAAAGCATTTGGAAGCCGCTTCTACCTGCGCTTCCTTCTCCCCGACAAAACCGATACAGAGGATATCGCAGAAGGGCGGATAGACCATCGCTTTGCGCAGCTTGATTTCCGTTTGATAAAAGGCTCTGTAATCCTGACGGGCCGCCAGACGGATCACAGGATTTTCTGGCGTCAGCGTCTGGATAACAGCACGGCCCTTGATCGCGCCGCGGCCAGAACGGCCCACCACCTGCGTGAGCAGCGCAAAGGTGCGTTCCAGGCTACGGTAATCGTCATTATAGAGCTGCTGGTCAGCAGATATCACTCCAACCAGCGTCACGTTCGGGAAATCGAGGCCCTTTGCCACCATCTGCGTGCCGAGCATAATGTCATATTCGCCGCGGGAAAACGCTGCTAGTTTATCCTCATGCGCATAGCGGGACATCGTCGTATCCGCATCCATGCGCAGAATCCGTGCATCCGGAAGCAGCTGTGCGAGCTCATCCTCCACCCGCTGCGTCCCAAAGCCAGCATAGCGCACGTCCCTTTCCCCGCATTGCGGGCAGGTGTCGCGAAACGGCTCGGAATAGCCGCAGTAATGGCACATCAGCCGTCCGTTTGCCCGGTGATAGGTTAAAGAAATGCTGCAATTGGGGCAGGTCACCACATGACCGCAGGACCGGCAGGCTGCAAAGGTGTGATAGCCGCGCCGATTCATCAGCAAAATGGACTGCTGCCCTGCCTCCAGATTCTGCTGCAGTTCGGCACAAAGACGGCGGCTAATGGCAGTCCGGTTGCCCGCCGCGTTTTCTTCGCACAGGTCGACTGTAATGACTTCCGGAAGGACTGCATTTCCATAGCGTTCGTCCAAAACATTGAGCGAATACCGTCCGCTCTGAGCGGCGGCATAGCTCTCCACAGATGGCGTGGCGGAGGCAAGGATCAGCAGCGCATCCTGCTGGGCGCAGCGAAATTTTGCCACGTCGCGCGCATGATAGCGCGGTGACGACTCGGATTTATAGGTATGCTCCTGCTCCTCATCCATAATGATCAGGCCCAGATCAGAAAATGGCGCGAATACAGCGCAGCGCGTACCAACCACGATGCCCGCCTCTCCATTTTTGACGCGTTTCCACTCATCCATGCGTTCACCGAGCGAAAGCGCACTATGGAATACAGCGACCCTGTTTCCATAGCGTTTCTGAAAAATCGCAAGCGTCTGCGGCGTGAGGGAGATTTCCGGCACCATGACAATCACGCCCTTCCCCTGCGCAGACACCTCGTCGATCATCCGAAGGAACACCTGCGTTTTTCCGCTGCCGGTCACGCCGAAGAGGAGGGAAACGCCACCATAGCCCAATTGATATTGTGAAAATAGCTTTTCAAAGGCCGCTTCTTGCTTTGGTGTCAGACAAATTTTCGCAGGAGGCTCCTGCGTTTCCGCGCGCGTCCGCCCCGGATTCCGATAGACCTCATTTTCATAGTAAGCTACCGCGCCTTTCTTTTCGAGCGCCGTAACCACCGCCGGGGTCACGCCCGTAAAATAACACAGTTCTTTCACAGAAGCGCAGCCCGCGTCCAGAAGAACATCCACGACAGCGCGCTGCTTTTTGGTAAGAAGAGGCAGCAGTTCTTCCAATTCTTCACCCTCTGCGCAAAGGCGGACCATACGCACCGTTGCGTCGCCCACGCGCTGCATCGCTTCATCATTGCGCACGACCAGCTTCTTTTTCAGAAGGCGCTTGAAAACATCGCTGTCTCTGCGCAGCCCGGTCAAATGCAAAATCCGCTCTTCACCGACATATGTTTGCCGCTTTTGCAGCAATTTTAGAACCTCGCGCTCATCCGGGGGCAATGCGTCAACCTCCATCGTCCCCGCGTCCGGGGCGATCACATATTGCATATGGTGTTTGAGATTGATGCCAGAGGGTAAAATCGTACGGGCTGCCTCATACAGTGTACAAAAAGTATGCGCCTTGAGCCAAATCGCCAGGCGCAGCATTTCTCCATTCAACAGAGGTTCTTCGTCCAGCACTTCGGAAATCTGCTTCAGCTTCTCCGCTGGTTCTTCCTCAGAAAGGGAAAAAAGCATACCAAACCGCTTCCGGTTTCCCCTGCCGAACGGAACGCTGACGCGGCAGCCGGGCCGCGCGCGCTCCCGCAGGCTCTCCGGAACGCGGTAATCGTATGCTTTATCAAAATGATAGGCAACGTTTTCCAACGCTACCTTTGCAACCAATACTCGGGCCATGGGACCTCTCCTTTGCCTGCTTGCCAGCCTGAAACGGCTTACAGGTCGCGGATTTCCTCAGGCTCAATAATTTCATATTTGCCGTTGAGCAGTTCGCCCAGAGCGATGCTCACAGGCTTTTCCGTCAGATGATCGCCGTTGAACTGCGCTTCATCCGCAATTGCGCGGGCGCGCTTCGCGGTAGCGGTTACCAAAGAATAACGGCTGACATGGTCCTTTAATAATACGCTCAAATCAGGATTAAACATGTTCCAATACCTCTTTTACAAATGAATTCATACGGGCGGATTTCAGATTTTCCGCCTGAATAATCGCACAGATATCACTTACCGCATAGTCGACAATATCATTCACTATCACATAGTCATATTCATGCGCGCGGCCGATTTCATCCTTAGCGATGCTCATACGCGTTTTGATATCCTTTTCACATTCGCTTTCGCGGTTGCGCAGCCGCTCTTCTAGCGTCTGCATGGACGGCGGCATCAGGAAGATACTGACCACGTCCGGATATAGCCGCCGAATCTTTTCCGCCCCCTGCACCTCGATTTTCAGGATGACGGTTTTCCCCTCCTCCAACCAGTGATCGACCGGATCGCGGGGTGTCCCATAGTAATTCTCACCATATTGTGCGTATTCAAGAATTTCCTCATGCTCCAGCTTGTGCAGGAAATAATCCTTGGTGACAAAATAATAATGGAACCCATCAATCTCCCAGTCGCGCGCCGCACGGGTGGTCAGGGAGATCGAAAGCTGCACATTCGGATCGCGCTTGGCGAGCTGCTCCAAAATCGTGTCTTTCCCGGAACCGGACGGGCCGGACAGGATGAAAAGCATACCCCTCTTTTTGTCATTCATCGTCCGGAGCGCCCTCCTCGGTATCGATTTCATCCTCGTCGTCATTGAGCCGGTTTGCCACAGTCTCAGACTGCAGATAGGTGAGAATGACATGGTCGCTATCCGTGATAATGACAGCGCGCGTACGCCGCCCGTGCGTTGCATCAATGAGCGTGCCGCGTTCCTTACAGTCCTGAATGATCCGCTTGATCGGCGCGGATTCCGGGCTGACAATCGCAACCAGACGGTTGGCATTGACCATGTTGCCAAAGCCGATATTGATGAGCTTCATTTTGTTTCCTCCAGCATTTTTTCACTGACACCGCAAAGCAATCAGCGGCCCAGTCGTCTTCTCTGCCTTATTCGATATTTTGTACCTGCTCGCGGATTTTCTCAATCTCCGCTTTGATATCCAAAACCCTGCGGGCGATCTCTACATCCTGCGCTTTGGAGCCGATGGTATTCGCCTCCCGGTTCATTTCCTGCACTAGAAAGTCCATCTTTCTGCCGATCGCCTCTTCTGCATCGAAGAAGACGCGCAGTTGATCGATATGGCTGCGAAGCCTTACCGTCTCTTCGTCTACGGCGATCTTGTCAGCATAGATGGCGGCCTCCGTCAGGATGCGCTGCTCGTCCGCCTTCGCGTCGGCCAGCACCTCCTGCATCTTTATGAACAGCTTTTCCCGGTAAACGCGCACTGTTTCGGGCGAACGCCGCTCAATAAAAGCAATGCATTCCAGGATTGTATCCGCGCGGGAGAGGATATCCTCCTGCAGCCGAAGCCCTTCCTGCGCGCGCATAGAGACGCAGGCATCCACAGCCCGCTGGGCGACCGTGCGCACGGCGTTCCAGATTTTTTCCTCATCCGCCTCAGCCTTATGAATGGAAAACACATCGCTGTAGCGCCCCAATACAGAAGCAGAAATATCATCCCGCAGCCCATACCGTTCAATCAGCTCCCGCAGCGCCGCAACATAGCCGTCAGCCAGAGGATGATTCACCTGCACGGTAACGTCCGCATCCTCAAGCGTATCGATCTGTACGAAGCAGTCGACCTTTCCGCGGGAAAGAAGCGGCTGGATAAACCGCTTGAGCTTTTCCTCCAAAAAGCCGTAGCTCCTTGGCACCTTCGCGCTGAATTCGAGATAACGGTGATTGACGCTCTTGAACTCGACGGCAATTTGCATACCGTCTATCACGTCCTCTGCGCGCCCGTAGCCCGTCATGCTTTTTACCATAACGTTCTCCTCTTCATGCGGCAGGCCGTTTGAAGCGATCGGCCCTGCCTTTCTGTGAATATTTATCTTATATTTTAACAAAAAGGCATATGGTTTGTCAAATGAAATTCCAGTGCTTCACACCTTCTGAAGGAAGCCGCAAACAAACATCATTCCATTATTCGATACGGTTGCGGAAATCAGGCGATCAAATCTTCCCGTCACCGCTGGCCCTTTTTTCCGTATGACCGGCAGCGCCCTTCTTCATCACGCGAATCTCTTCCGCTGGTGAGGAAAAAATGGAGCGCTAGGAGGTTTCCCTTTTGCCAGCCCCTGCAGCTACTCTTTTATTCCTGCATAATCGGAAGGATCGAACCGACGTCGAGCAGCTTTTCTCCCTCCTGCAGCAGGTTGTAGCTGCGGACTCCATATTTCTCCAAAAAGGCCAGAATCTTTTTGCCATCGGGGTGCGTGTTTACATCGCCTGCAAAGGCCATCGTGGATGCGTCCAGCTTTCCACAGCAGCCGCCAATGAAGCCATAGCCATAACCAGGCAGCCGAATGCAGCCGGGGATGATTTTCAGCACATCAACCCCGGCCTTTTTCAAGGCGCGTTCCAATCCCTCATCCGCAGTAATCACAGCCTCCTCGGATACAATACAAAGGCTGCATTTGGCATACCCCTGCTGGACATCGATGATTTCCAGCTCCATCTGCCGCGCGGCCTGCAGTAATTCCATAGCGGTATATTCTACATTGCAGACAAGCCTGCGGCCGATACGTGCCGCATTGAGCTGAATATCCCCAGGGTAATGTGGCGCAAGCTCTTTTTTCAAAGATACAGCAGAAAAGCCAAATCCGCTGAGCTCATTGCAGAGGCGGTGCTCCCCCTGCGCAACCAAAACGGTCCTGTTTCCCAAGGGATGTACCAGCATATCGGCATGCCGGCATAAAGCGGCCGGCAGGCTGCGGTTGGGGCCAACTGTCAGTGTCCAAACGCCCATTGCTTCGAGTGAACGGATCACGCGCGGGTCAATGCTGCCCACCACAGCGGCCGAGACTCTTTTCGTGGGAAGATTCGGAACGAAAACAGGAAACATGGTGCTTTCCGGCCTTTCCGGATCGATAAACGATCCTGATCGACAAAGACGATTTTATCTGTGAAACGTATATTTACTGGTCTTTTTTTTACACTATAATGCACAGGAAAATCCATAATGCCGAGAAGGAGCAGAGCTATGAATTTGATTCCATGCAGTGCAAAATGCCGCTATCAGGTGGAAGGCTGCTGTACCCTGCAAAAAGCGGATGCGGTCAACAGCCTCCAAAAGGAATGCGTCTATTTTGTTGCCCGAAAAGAGGATAACAAACAAAAGAAGATCAACCAATGATTGCCTCAAACGCCTCGCGCACTGTGCGTGCTCCAACAATTTCGATGCTCTGTTTCACGCTGGCAGACAGGCTTTTCAAATTATGCCGCGGTACGACACACCTGTGAAAGCCGAGCCGAGCCGCCTCACTGATGCGTTGCTCCGTATTGCCCACGGCGCGGATCTCCCCCGCAAGCCCGATCTCTCCAAAGGCCAGTACATCCTCCCGTACCACGCAGTCCTTCAGGCTGGAGACGAGCGCAAGCGCAACGGACAAATCCGCCGCGGGCTCGTCCAGCTTAAAGCCGCCCACCACATTGACATAGGCATCCATATTGCCAAAGAAATATCCTGCCCGTTTCTCCAGCACTGCCAGCAGCATGGACATACGATTATAATCAAAGCCCGTTGCCATGCGGCGCGGCGTACCGAAGCCTGTGGGCGCAACAAGGCCCTGTACTTCGGCGAGGATTGGGCGGGAGCCCTCCATAACACAGGCGACGCAGGTGCCAGAGGCATTTTGCGGACGCCCCGACAAGAGCATCAGGGAAGGATTTTCCACTTCACTCAGGCCATTGTCAAGCATCTCAAACACGCCGATCTCGTTTGTGGAGCCATATCGGTTTTTGACCGCCCGCAGAATCCGGTAGGAAAAATGCCGGTCACCTTCGAAATAAAGCACGGCGTCGACAATGTGCTCAAGCACCTTCGGCCCCGCGATATTGCCGTCCTTATTGACGTGGCCGACAACAATAATTGGGATATCCATACTTTTCGCCGTGCGCATCAGCAGGCCGGTGCATTCCCTAACCTGCGTGACGCTGCCGGAGGAGGAAGCGATATCCGAGTGATTCATAGTCTGGATCGAGTCGATGATAACGATATCCGGCTTTTCGGTCTGAATCAATTCAGAGATGATCTGTACATCCGTCTCGCACAGGATATAAAGATTCGGCGTTGCAACGCCCAGGCGCTGGGCACGCAGCTTGATCTGATGGGCCGATTCCTCGCCGGATACATATAAAATCCGCAGCGTTTCCCCCAAAAAGCCGCAGATTTGCAGCAGAATCGTCGATTTACCAATACCGGGATCACCACTCAAAAGCACCAGCGAGCCCTTGACAATTCCGCCTCCCAAAACGCGGTCCAGCTCCTTGAGCCCGGTTGCATAGCGGTGTTCTGTATCTGCGGCAATATCATTAATCTGCACAACGTGCGGCATTGCTCTGCCGCCTGATGAAAATTTGGCAGAAGAGGAGGAAATCGGCGCACGCACCTCCTCGGCCATACTGTTCCACTCCCCACATCCGGGACATTTGCCATACCATTTGGGGCTCTCGTAGCCACACTGACTGCAAACAAAGATGGTTTTCGACTTCTGTGCCATTGAAAAAACCTGACCTTTCCGACTCTCTGCTTCATTGAGTCACCGGAACCGAAGCGCTGGCATCGTTTCCGTTAAGATAATTTAAAACGCCGTAAAAAATGGAAAGCGCCAGCTCGCTTTGATATGCTTCGTTACGCAACTTTTCCGTCTCCTGCGTATTGGACATGAAACCGCATTCCACCATGACGGCAGGTGTTTTCGCCTGATAAAGCAAATAGATTTCCGTCCCGGATTTTTTGATCTTTCTGATATTCTTAGGCTGGATCAGGTGAATGACAGACTGCTGAATCGATGCTGCCAGCGCTTCGCTCTCCGGGTTGTTCGGTGAATAAAACACCTGCGTTCCGGTATTATTGGGATAGGGATACGAATTCTGATGAATGCTGATAAACAGACAATCCGGCGTTTCATTGATGAGCTTTAAACGGTTGTGCAGGTCGGATATCTTCTGTGCACGGATTGTTTTGGCAGATTCGTCATGAATCGAAATATCCTCCCGGCGCGTCATCACCGTATCAAATCCCATCATCCGGAAAACCGCTTCCAGCTTGAGCGCGATTTCGAGGTTAATCCCCTTCTCCACCGTTCCATCTTTTGCAACTGTGCCGCCATCGACGCCGCCATGGCCCGCATCGATCAAAATGGTCGGATGTCCAGACACGCCTCCCGCAGAAGCGGTTTGCATCGCATCGGCGTTTTTCCGCTCCACTATCATAACAAAAATACAGAACAAAATCAAAAATGCGGCGATTGCCGCCCAAATCCATCTGCTTTTTTTCATCTCTGACACCCCGCTTGCAATTGCTCTTCTCTAAGATATATGCGGGAAAACAAAGATGATGTTTGAAACAAGCTGCGTTACGCTTACCTTTTTTGATTGC
>DCJV01000001.1 GCA_002320555.1 Ruminococcaceae bacterium UBA1691
GCAGCTTCTGGGTAGCCATGCTTTCATACAGGTCATTAAAGCCCATTTTGCCGCCGAGGGAAATCAACAGCTTAGCGTCCGTCGCCTGCTTCTGGTTGAAGCCACCCGTCAGCGCGCCTTGATAGCAAAGGTTGATTTGATTGATCCCCTTTGCCTTCATTTGAACCAGCAGATCCTCCGCCTGTTCAAAGGAGGTAAGCTTTTTGGAGGTGCTTAAGCGGCCGTCCTTGTTCGGCAGGCTGCCGACAAGATTCAGGGTCAGCGACAGATTATCCGCCTCCTCCAGCGTCCGTGTGGAGAGCACAGCATCCCGGATAAGCTGCTCGCGCACGGCAAGCGCCATGCCGGAATACGAGGCATTTTCCCCGGACAGGAAGCGGTAGCACAGCTTGAGGCTTCCGTCATATCCGGATGTGCTGACATACTGCGTGATCCCATCCTCGGTTTTCTCCTGCGCCGAAGGGGTAATGGTGAACTGCGCGCCGACATGGTGATAACCGGTCTCGCCTTCCGCGCGGTCAGCGAGGATCGTTGCCAACGCGTCGCCCTGCTCGATGAGCACTGCAAAAGCGCTGGAGCCCTGCTTTACGCCAAACGCTGGTACCAGAGCGGAATAAACGTTTTCCTCAGGGGGAAGTGCTGCGTCCTGCCCGTAAACCGCGAAGCGCAGCGTATCGTTTGCCTTAGCCTTCTGTGCCGTCCGTATCAGCGCGCCGCTCCCGTCCGGGACGAGAATGAAGTCATCCGCTGCTCCCTGTGTAGAGGCACCGAAATACTCGAGGAAGCCCAATTTCAGCACCTTGGCCTCTCCCGTTGTCTCCGCGAGGGATTTACAGTCGATCTGCGCGAAAAAACTGCCGTCCTCCAGCGTATAGGTCACAGAAACGTCGAAAACGATATCCTGCGCCGTGCGGCTTTTAAAGTCCTTTTTTGCCGTCTGAGCGTCGGCGGCTATCACATACGTCACTTTTAGGCCCGTATCCGTCAATTCATAGGAAGCAGTCCCGTAGGCCACGCTGTTATCCTGACTGTTGAGATAATAACGCTTCCCTCCCTGCAGCACCTCCAGGGAAACCACCCCGGCGCGGTTTTCCTCCTTGCCGTTATCCTGCTGCGGCAGCGCATACCACATTTTGTTCTGGGAGGTTTCCTTGACGGCAACCGCATAGGTCTTCTCGTCGATATACAATTCGATCAGTCCGGACTGTGCGACCCGCTTGAGCGATGTGGAGGACACATGCATTTCCCGCGCGGACTGATTCGGATAAACTGACTGTACGTCCTTCTCCTGATAAACGGCGCGGGAGACGGTCTCCCCTGTCTTTTCTCCGCATGCGGCAAGGGAAAGTAACAAAACGCCTGCCAGCCCCGCGCAGACGGCCCGCCTGAGCCAGGAGCTCCCTTTCCGCTTTTCTCCGGACGAATGCTTCAAATCAAAAAGCTTCATAGCCCTATTCTCCATTCTGGACAGCGAAAACGCCCACAAGATAAAATCCTGCCCCTATCTTACCATATCCCAATGCAAAGTCAACCGCATGGCGGCATTTCAGGCCTCCTGCGGCGGCTCCGGAAATTCCTTTGCATAGCGGCTTAGGCAGTCAGAAATAATTTGCTGCGCCGTCTGCGCGCCCTTCACGCTCTCCAGCGCCGTCGCCTTGCCCTCCAGCGTTTTATAAACGGAGAAGAAGTGTGTCATCTCTGTGGACACATGCTCCGGCAGCGCGCCGATATCCCGATAGCCGTTATACGTGGGGTCGTCGAATGGGATCGCAATGATCTTCTCGTCCTTATAGCCCTCGTCCTCCATGATGATCACGCCGATCGGATAGCAGGTGACAAGCGTCATGGGCACAACCTGCTCCGAGCAGAGCACCAGCACATCCAGCGGGTCGTGATCGGCGGCATAGGTCCTCGGGATAAAGCCATAGTTTGCCGGATAGTGCGTGGAGGTATAAAGGATGCGGTCCATGCGCAGCAGCCCCGTCTCCTTATCCATCTCATATTTGACCTTACTGCCCTTTGGAATCTCAATGACCGCCGTAAACCGTTCCGGGCGGATGCGCTGTGCCGAAATATCATGCCAAATATTCAAAACAATTCCTCCCTGTTTGATTCAGGAAAGCCGCAGCCCCATGGCAAGGGCGCCCGCGGCGCTTCCGATTTTCTGAAAACCGTATTGATTATAAAAGGAGAGGCCCTTTTCATTTTCTGCCCCGACGATCAGCATCACGCCCTGTGACCGCCCGGAGAGATGCGCGGTCAGCGCGTCCACAAGCCGGTGGCCGATGCCCTGCCGCTGGAATCCATCGAGAATATCGATATGCATATGCGACGGATACCGTGCGGCATAACGGCCTGTAAACCAGATTTCACCCCGTGCGCCAATTGCGCGAAAAGCACTCAGTGCGCGCATGCGCGGCAGATATTCGCGCAAGAAGCTTTGTTGATACGCCTTGAAATCCTTGCTGCACAGAATATATCCCACCGGCCTGTCCGCTTCGTCTGCAGCGATAAAGCAGCTCTCCGGCTCCTGCTCCAGATAATAATCGCAGTATTGCAAGAGAAGAAGCTCCCGCTGCCGCTGCGTTTTCACCGGCAGGCTGCTCGTGGCAATACAGATATCACGCACCGCCTGTTTGTCCTTCTCCTGATATGGCCGTATGATAACCATCGCCATCCTCCCTCCTGCACCGTCAACCGGAATTCTCTTCCCCCAGCCTCCGGATCATATCGATATGCGGGATGTGCACATCCATGTAGATGGGCTCTCCGCATACAGAAAAGCCGCATTTTTCATAAAAGCCTCGCGCCTGTACCTGCGCGCCGATACGCAGCTCCCGCGCGCCCAGCTTCTCCGCCTTTTTTAGGATTTCCTCCATCAGGCGGGCGCCGAGATGCTGCTTGCGGTATTCCTTCAGCACGGCGATCCGCCCCGGCTTGAGCACGCCGGGCGACAGGGTGACGAGACGCGCCGCCGCAACGGCCACTTCCCCGTCGAGAAGGACGAGATGCCACGCCGATTCATCCAGCTCGTCAAATTCCAACTCCTGCGGATATCCCTGCTCTGTCACAAATACCGCAAGGCGCACCTGCGCCGCCTGCGTGTATCCATTTCCGGGTGCGATCCATTTTACCTCGATCAAAAGAACACTTCCAGTCGTCGTAAATCTGACCGCTTCAGACGGTTCGGAGCGGTATCTGTGTATTGTTAGTATAGCATACCGCCGGGCACGCTTCAAGAAAAAACAATCCTGTGGACGGAAGAATCCGTGCACAGGATGTTCGATACCATTCCGGATGATCCCGTCCGGAGAACAGATCAAATTGATGTATCCAGGAAAAAATCCTTGGCCGCGCGCGCCGCAATGTATTCCAAATCCTCGCGGCAATATTGCGCGATCTCATGCGGCGGGCGTCCACGGTAATTTGCTTCATAAATCCGCATGAGCCCCAGCCTGCATGCGAGCGTCATCCGGTCACCCTGGACGCTCCCCGTGATGGCGATGACCGGCGTGTGCGGCGCGTGTTTGGCCACACCCCAAGGCACCTTGCCCTGCATGCTCTGCTCGTCGATACGCCCCTCTCCTGTTACCACAAGCGCGGAGCGCAGAGCGAGGGCATCGAAATGAATCTCCCGCAGCAGCGTTTCCACGCCGCCTGCAAGATGTGCCCCCAGCAGCGCATGGAGCCCGCCCGCGAGCCCGCCCGCTGCGCCCGCGCCGGGAAGGGAGCGAATATCGCTGCCCGTATAGCGCAGTACCGTTTCCGCAAAGGACCTGAGGAAACGGTCCAGCGTTTGCACCTGTTCTGCATTCGCGCCTTTTTGCGGCGCAAAAACAAAAGCCGCCCCCTCCGCACCATACAGAGGGCTTTTGACATCGCAAAGGACCGTGATGTCCGTTTTTTGCAGCCGTGCGTCGAGCCCGTCCGGATGAATATGTGCAATCCTTCCCAGGCCGCATCCCATGGGCGGCACCTCCGCTCCATTTTGATCGGTAAACCGGGCGCCGAGTGCCGTCAGGCAGCCGATTCCACCGTCGGTCGTCGCGCTACCGCCTGCGCCAATCAGAATTTTTCTGCACCCGGCATCCAGAGCCGCACGGATCAGCTCTCCTGTTCCATAGGTGGAGGTATACAGCGGATTTTTATCCTTTCCTGCGAGCGGCAGCCCGGAGGCCGCGGCCATTTCGATCACCGCCGTGCCATCCTCCAGAATGCCGAAGGCGGCGTCACACATGGCGAAGAGCGGGCCATGCACACGCGCGGTTTTGCGCTCTCCTCCCAAGGCGGAGAGGAAAGCGTCCACCGTCCCTTCCCCGCCGTCCGCCATGGGAAGGCAGCACACGTCGAGCGCCGGCTTCACCTGTAAAAAAGCCTTGCGGATAATCCGGCAGACCTCTGTGGCAGACATCGTCCCCTTAAAGGAATCTGGAGCGATCAAAACGCGGCTTTTCGTTTGTTCCTGCATGGAAATGGCCCATCCTTTCACATGTACGAGGATATTTTACCCGGTCTTTTAAACCATCCTCATCTACCATTTGCTACCGTCAGCATAACATAACCTGCGCCGCCGTGCATTCTGTGTGCGGGGATAGTCGGCTGTTCGCCAAAACTGACACAGGAGGTATCAAATATGGTCTTATTGCAAACACGACCTGACGGCTTCCTTATATTCGTCATAGGTCATGAACAAATTCAAAATCTCTACCAGCGCGTTGGAAGAAAGGTGCTCCGGCAGCTTGAGCTGCGCGAGCAGCTTCTTTTTGAGCGCCTTGCTGTTTGGGCGGCCGCTCAGGCCGTCCTCATAGAGGTCGTTTTTCGTGATCTTCCTCCCCGGCTCCGCTGCCTCCTCACAGGTAATGCCCGCGCGCTCCAGGCTCTCCATGAGTATTTTTGAGGGCATCCCCTCCACGCCGAGCTTTCCCTCTTGCGAGGGCGCGCTCTTACGCTTCTCCTTGCCGATCATATCCGGGATATAGGCATGAATCACTTTGTCCTGCGGCAGGCTGCCGCCAATATAGGAGCGGATCTGAAAGCCCGCAGAATCGCTGTCCGTAAGAATAACGATCCCTCTGGTCTGGGCCAGACGGCGAATGAGCGCCATCTTCTCCTTATTCTTAAAAATACCGAACCCATCGGTCTGAATAATCACTGTGTCGAGCAGGGAGGAGAGCTTGATTTTATCATACTTTCCTTCCACGATCACAGCCTGTCTGATACGGATCATGATTTCAATAACCATCCTTTATGGAAAGTTGGAACCCATCAATTGGTAATGCACTGCAGCCGTAGCATCGCCTCCTCAAGCACAAGCCGTTTATCCGCCCGGGTGCTCTTGAGCGATTCGTCCGCCTCGCCCAGCACATCGAGGCATTCGCGCAGCTGCTCCAGGGTTAGGCGGGAGGCGTCCTGCGCCGCATAGCGCAGCCGGAATTCCCGGCCCTTATAATTGAACGCCTGCGCCACAGCCTCCGTGCGCTCCCCGGAGGCGAGCGCCGCCTTTGCGCGGTACATATCGACATAGGAGGAAATCAGCGCGCCGGCAATCATGACCGGTTCCGTCTTTTGCGCAAAAAGCGTATCAAGCATCTGATAAGCGCCCGCATAGTTGCCGCGCAGGAGGGACTTTATCATATCGAACGCCGTGGCCTCCACGCTTTTGATGCAGACCGCATCGACATCCTCTCGCGTGATCTCCCGGCCTGCCGCATAGGCGCAGAGCTTATCAAGCTCATTGAGCAAAATGTTCAGGTCGCTGCCGGAAAAGGAGACAAGATAGGCCGCCGTATCCGGCGAAAGAATCCCGCCACGCTTTTTCGCGCTCGCGCAGAGCTGGCGCGTAAGATCTGCAGCGGTATGGCGGCTGAGATTCACGGCGGAGCCGCTCTTTGCAAAGAGCTTGATGAGCCCCTGCCAGTCGCGGTTCTGCTTCGGAAAAATTTCGATCGTATCCATCCAGAATACCACGGAGCAGGTCTCCGGCGGATCGGCCAGAAAGGCTTCGAGCTTTTCCCTCTGCGCGCCTTTGAGCGCCTTCAGGTCAAAATCGCGCACCAGCACGCATGTGCGCTCTGCCATCATAGGAAGCTGCTCCGCCGCATCAGCAATTTCGTCGAACGTGGTCTCCTTCCCTTCCAGCTTATGCAGATTGAAGGCTTCAAACCCCTTTGGGACGGATTTTTCCGCGATCAGCCCCGCATAATACTGCTTTAAATACGATTCTTCCCCATACAGCAAATAGACGGGAGAAAACATCCCATTGGCAATCTGCTTTTTGAGCTCTTTTTCCGTGATTTCCGCCATCGTCCAATCTTCCTCCTTTCTTTGCGGCAGTGATCCATTCATTCAGGAAAGCCGCTTGATATCCAGCATTTCCGCACCGTCCGTCCGGATGCGCAGAGCGCCTTTTCCGCCCGTAGCAAACGATTGCCTGCCGCTTTGTGCAAGCGTCCGCGCCCTTGAAAGCGCCCGCTCACCCTCCCCGGACAGGATCGTCACACCAGCGTGGACGCCCACCGGCTCCTGCGCGCGGCAGAGGGCCACCGGCGCGTTTACCCATCCCTCCGGTAGATGAGAAAGGTCTCCGCCCGGATAGAAGGAAAGGAAAAAGCGCTGTTCCCCAATTTCCAGCAAAGCGCACGATAGATCAGGTTGCGTCAGATAGGTAAGCGTTACGTCCTCCCAAAAGCGGATTCTGCCACCCGGCGCAACGGTTGCCGGCGTATCGGCGGGCAGATTATCTGCCTTTTCAGCCGCGACCACCGTATGCGCTGGAAAAGCCTCCAGCAGCTGTGCCGCGGCGGACGATTCCGTCTCCTGTGCACGAGGCAGGAATAGCAGATCGAGCGCGCTGACATTTTGCTTTTGCAAAAGAGCAGTCACCCGCGAGGCGGTATCGTAATCCCCGCCGCAGCCGATCACGGCGGCCCGCTCGCCACGGGTCAGAACGATCGCCGTCCCGTTTCCCACATCCGCCACAGTAACCGCCGTGAGATTCCGGTTCATCAGCGCATAGGAAAATGTACCTGCCAGAAGCGCACAGGCAGAGCAAGCTGCCGCCAGACGCATAAGGCCTTTGGGTCGATTTTGGAAAAGCAATACAATCGCCAGCAAAACCGCCGCCCCCGCAAGCCACACTTCCGGAAAACCCGGCTCCAGCGCAATGCTCGCAAATGGGAGCCGGGCCAGCAGCGCGGCCCCCGCCAGCAGATATTTTGAGAGCAGGCCCCCTACCAGTGCAAACGGATACGCGAGAAATGAAAGAATCCACGCGTGTGAGAACACCGCACACAGCCCCGCGCACAGCATTGCAATTCCACCCGCATTGACAAAGAGCAGATTGGCAAGCGGTGCAATCAGCGACACCTGACCGAACACCAGAATATTGACCGGCAGGGTAAACACGATGGCAGAGAGCGTAACCGCCAGCAGCTGCGCCACCCCCTTGCAGGCTTTGCACAGGGGCTTGATGTGGATGTATTGATCCGCCGGGCGTTCGAGCACACGCGCAAGTGGCTTTTGCAGCATCAGGATTCCAGCGGTGGCGCTGAAGGAAAGCAGCATCCCGAGATCCGCCGCGGCAAAGGGATTGGAAAACAAAATGCCCAGCGCCGCAAAGCCGAGCGAATTGAGCGAATCCGGCTCCCGACGGAGCAGGAAGCCGCCCAGATATAAAAGCATCATAATCCCCGCGCGCGAAACGGAGGTGGAAAAGCCGGCCAGCCCCATAAAAAAGAGGACAAAGCCCATTGAGCAGGCCGCCGACAGCCTGCGGCTCACCTTCAGCCGCCTGAGCAGTTGGAATAGAAACATCGTCCACAGCGACGTGTGCAGGCCGGACACCGCCAGAAGATGCGAAACGCCGCAGGTGCGGAAATTCTGAATCGTTTCATCCGAAATGGGAGCGGTCTCCCCCAGCAGCATCCCACCGAGGAGCCGGCCCTCTTCTCCCGGCAGATAGCGGTTCAGCGTTGTGAGCATCCCTTTGCGCAGCTCCAGCAGACGGCAGGCAAACGAAGACCTCTCCCGCGGCGTAACAGTGATGGGCATGTAGGAACTGCCGCGCAGATAAATTCCCTTGGCGCGGAAAGCACGGCGGGACGCCTCATTCTCGCCCAGTTCTTGAATTTGAACGGTTGCCTCCACCGTGTCGTAGGGCTCTGCAGGCAGCGGCGTTTTGCCGGAATAACGCAGCTTGAAATGCACTTTCTCCCCACCTGCCTGGGTGACAAGCAGGATCGTGTAATAACGGTCGTACCGCTTTTCCGTCAAGGAGACGACCTGCGCCTTGATTGGCAGCGTTTTGCTACGGAAGGATAGAACCGGCTCCAAAACAAGCTTCGTCTGCGCTCCGAATAGCAGGCTCGCCGCCAGCAGGGAGAGGCACACCGCCTGAAGCAACCGTTCACGCCGTGTTTTGGGAAAACAGAAGAACAGGAGCAACAGGCAGAATGCGATAATCCCTCCTGCGATCGCGGCCCGCAGGCCATAAATGCAGAAGAGGAGCAGCGCGCCGAAAAACGATAGGCCAATCCAGGCCATCGGTCGTCTCATCTGTCATCGCCCCTGTCCGGCAAGCGTCATTCCTTAAAAAAGAGCGGCAATTCCTCTAAAAAGATAATATCGTCCCGCTTTGCCGCATCGCCCTCCGCGAGGACGGCGGCCTTGCCCACGATCTGCGCGTCAAACTTATTGAGCAGTGCCTCCACGGCGGACAGGGATTCACCGGTGCTGATCACGTCGTCAAGGATCAGCACGCGCTTGCTGCGCATCCGCTCGCCCTCCGCTTCATCGAGAAACAGCGTTTGCATCGAATCCGTGGTGATGGAGCGCACATGGACGGAAACCGGATTTTTCATATAGAGCTTCGCGCCCTTGCGCGCGATAATATAGGGCTTACCGCTCTGGCGCGCCAGTTCATAGGCCAGCGGGATCCCCTTGGCCTCCGGCGTGAGGATATAATCAAATTCCGGGCACTTTTTCAGAAGCTCCGTACAGGCGGCGATCGTCATCTCCACGTCGCCAAAAATGATAAATGCGGCAATATCCAGCTTGTCGTTCACCGGGCAGAGGGGAAGCTCCCGCTCCAATCCCGCAATCTTCATACGGTAGGTTTCAGCCATTTCAATGGTCATCCTTTCCTAATGATTTTCCGTTTATGCGGCGGTTTCCCGTCAGCCCGCAGGCCAGGTGAATTCCCGGCCGCCCATCAGATGGAAGTGAAGATGCTTGACCGTCTGCCCCGCGATATCGCCGCAGTTGTTCACCACGCGGAAGCCCTCTGTGAGCCCCAGCTCTTTGGAAAGCTTTGCGATCACCTCAAAGATATGCGCAACCACCGCGCTGTTTTCCGGCGTGATTGCCGCCGCGGAGGGAATGTGCTCCTTCGGGATAATCAGCACATGGACGGGTGCCTGCGGGTCCACATCGTAAAATGCGCAGACCGTTTCGTCCTCGTAAACTTTTTTCGACGGGATTTCGCCGCTGAGAATTTTACAAAAAATACAGTCCATAAAAATCCATCCTTTCATCTATCAGATTGCAGATGCCGGACCGCAGATATCAGACACAGGCCGCCGAAGGACAACGTCTGACCTCTGAACTCTGTTATCTGCCGTTTGCCTTTATCAGATCGGCAAGTGCACCAAAGGCAGCCTCCAATGCTTCATTCGTTTTGGCTGCGTCCTTACCGCCCGCCATGGCCGTGTCAGGCTTGCCGCCGCCGGAGCCGCCCGCCGCCTTTGCCACCGCGCGCACCAGATTGCCCGCATGCGCGCCCGCCGCCACCGCACCCTTGGCACAAGAGGCTGCGAAATTGACGGTGCCCTTCGCCGTCTGCACCGCCGCAAGGACGCACACGATATTGTCCGCGCTGCCCTTCGCCGTCTCACAGAGTGCGCGCAGCGCATCAGGCGCCATATCGTCAAAGCGCGCCGTAATCAGCTGTAAAGCGCCAACCGGCCGTGCCTGCGCGAGCAGCTCCTTCGCCTGCGATGCTGCTATTCTGTCGTTCAGCCGCGCGATCGCCCTCTGGGCCTCCTTGAGCTCGGCGGAGAGCTGCTGCGCCCGCTCGGCAACCTGGGAGACGTTATTCGCCTTCATCGCCTGCGCCGCGCCGTGCAGGAGCACTTCATCCTGATAAAGGCATTCGAGCACGCCCGCGCCAGTCACGCCCTGAATCCGGCGCACACCTGCCGCGACGGAGGATTCCGTGATGATCTTAAAAAGGCCGAGCTTCGCGGTATTGTCCACATGCGTGCCGCCGCACAGCTCTGTGGAGAAATCCCCGGCCCGGACGACACGGACCGTGTCGCCATATTTTTCGCCGAAGAGCGCCATAGCGCCCTGCTTTTTGGCCTCCTCCAACGGCATTTCCTCGGTCGTGACCGGGAGCGCCGCAAGGATCGCTTCATTTACAAGGTCTTCCACCTGACGGATTTCCTGCATCGTCATCGCCTCAAAGTGGGAGAAATCGAAGCGCACCTCTTTGCTGTTGACCATGGAGCCCGCCTGCTCAACGTGCGCGCCGAGCGTTTTGCGCAGCGCCGCCTGCAGCAGGTGCGCAGCGGTATGGTTGCGCATTGTGGCGCGGCGTGTTTTCTCATCCACCTGAGCCGTCACACGGCCGAGAGAAGCGAGTGCCCCCGCTTCCAGCGTGCCGTGATGAAGGAATACACCGCCCGGCGTTTTGGTGGTATGCGTCACGCGGAAAGTAAAGTCACCATTCGAAATTACCCCCGCATCGCCCACCTGCCCGCCGCTCTCCGCGTAAAACGGCGTGCGGTCGAGCACGAGCACCGCCTGCTCTCCGGCGGCGACATATTCCGCCGGCTCCCCATCCCTGATGGCGGCGAGAAGCGTTGCCTCCTGCGTTAGCGTTTCATAGCCCATAAACTGCGTGGCCGGGATATCATCGTGCGCATTTCCGGCCGCCTTCCACGCGTCCATGCCAGCATCCCTGCGCGCATCCCGCGCGCGCTTGCGCTGCTCGGCGATCAATTCATTGAAGCGCTTTTCATCCACATCCATGCCCCGCTCCGCCAGGATTTCGCGGGTCAGATCCAATGGGAAGCCATAGGTATCGGAGAGCTTGAACGCGTCCTCCCCGCTCATGGTCTTCCCCTCGCAGCCGTCGATCATCCGATCCAACAGGGTAAGGCCCGTGTCGATTGTCTTTCCAAAGCTTTCTTCCTCTTTGCGGATGACCTTTTTGATAAAATCGCGCTTTTCCGCCAGCACCGGATACGCGCCCTCGTTCACCTCGATGACCGTATCGCACACGTCCGCAAGGAACGGGCCCTTTACCCCTAAGAGCCTGCCGTGACGCGCCGCGCGGCGCAAGAGCCTGCGCAATACGTATCCCCGCCCCTCGTTGGAGGGCATCACGCCGTCACCAATCAAAAAGGTCGTGGAACGAATATGGTCGGTGATCACGCGCAGGGAAACATCTTTCTTTTCATCTTCGCCATATTTCACATCTGCAAGGCGCATGATATGCCCCATGATGCGCTGCATCGTATCAATTTCGAAGATATTGTCCACATCCTGCACCACGCAGGCAAGCCGCTCAAGGCCCATGCCGGTGTCGATATTAGGGTGCTCAAGATGCGTGTAATGGCCCTTGCCATCGTTTTCAAATTGGGTGAAGACCAGGTTCCAGATTTCCACAAACCGGTCGCATTCGCAGCCCACGCCGCAGTCGGGCGAGCCGCAGCCGTATGCCTCACCGCGATCGAAATGCAGCTCCGAGCACGGGCCGCAAGGGCCGGAGCCGTGCTCCCAGAAATTATCCGCCTTGCCCATTCGCTTGACGTGCGACGGGTCGAGGCCGACCTCCTGCGTCCAGATGTTATATGCCTCATCGTCCTCCTCATAGACCGTCACATGGATTCTCTCAGCAGGCATGCCGACTACCTGCGTGAAGAATTCCCACGCCCAGGTGATCGCCTCGCGCTTGAAATAATCGCCAAAGGAGAAATTGCCCAGCATCTCAAAAAAGGTGCCGTGGCGCGCGGTTTTGCCCACATTCTCGATGTCCGGCGTGCGCACGCACTTTTGACAGGTGGTCACGCGGCCGCGCGGTGGGGTGACCTCTCCTGTGAAATACTTCTTCATTGGCGCCATGCCAGAATTGATGAGCAGAAGGCTCTTATCCCCCTGCGGGACGAGCGAAAAGCTTGGCAGCCGCAGATGCCCCTTGCTCTCAAAAAAGCTGAGATACTTCTCCCGCAAGTCGTTTAACCCGGTCCATTCCATGTGCAACACCTCAAAATCATTTTTTCCTTTTTCTAAACAAAACAAAAAACGCCTTTTGTACAATATGGGACGGAATTTTCCGCGGTACCACCCAAATTGTGCAAAAAGCACCTCTCATTCCCCTTAACGCGGGACACGCGCTGCTCATCGCAGCGGGCTCCGGGACGGCGCGCCGTGCATTCTCCGCAGAAAGCCTTGCAGCCTGGGGCCTTCCTCTCTGGGGACGGGAAAAACACGGATGATTCCCTTCAAAGCCTGTTGCTATATCAATGCGGCAGTCAGCCGCAAATTGCTGATTCAGAATCCTCCAGAAACGCAGCAATCTCTGATTTGGTGTGTGGTTCGTGAGGTTATTTAGCGGAGAACCGAAGCGTAGCGCGGTT
>DCJV01000014.1 GCA_002320555.1 Ruminococcaceae bacterium UBA1691
GCAAAGCGCTGTGCTGCCTTGGCCTCCCGTCAGCGCCCAGCGGCGCATAAAAATACCGGTTACGAAAACGATCAGAAACCATGCTTTTTTGTGCACTTTTTCTTCTCTTAGACTTGATCGACAAGCTGCCGTCGCGCCGGAAAACATCGTTCCGGCGCGGCGGATTTTTATTGTTACAGCGCGGGCAGACTCACAAATTGCCGCTCGGATTCCGTAAAATCACGGCTCTTTCGCCCCTCTTTCACTTTATTTTATCAACTCCACCAAAAACAACCGCAAATATCCAAAAAACATTGGTTAAGGATTTAACAATCATTTCCTTATTTTTTGAAATCTGCAATTAAATCGGTTCAATTTCGGATAGAATAGAATGGGTTAGTTTGGGGCTGGTTTTCATTGCCTGTTTGTGCAAAGGCAGGACGTTTGCTGCCCCAGAATAGCAGCTTTCATGGAGGCGGTGGGCTGTTGCCCTCCCCTTCCTGTGAATCTGCCGTTACCTTTGATTTGGGACGTATGGAGGTTACAAAATGAAAGTACAGTTTACCGAAACGGTTTTGCGTGACGCGAATCAGTCTCTGATTGCCACGCGCCTGCCGCTTTCCGAGTTCAAACCGATTCTCAGTAAACTCGATGAAGCAGGTTACTACTCCCTCGAGTGCTGGGGCGGTGCGACGTTCGACTCTTGCCTTCGTTATCTGGACGAGGATCCATGGGAGAGGCTGCGCACCATCCGCGCCGCCTGTCCGAACACGAAGCTGCAGATGCTCCTCAGGGGCCAGAACCTGCTGGGCTATAAGCACTATCCGGATGATGTGGTCCGCAAATTTGTCCGCAAAAGCGTAGAAAATGGCATCGATATCATCCGCATTTTCGACGCGCTCAACGATCTGCGCAATATCGAAGTCGCCGTCGATGAAACCCTGAAGGCCGGTGCGCATGCAAGCGGCACAATCTGCTTCACCATCAGCCCGATCCACACGCTCGACGCCTATGTCAAGATGGCGAAAGAGATGGAGAGTATGGGCGTTCAGTCCATCTGCATCAAGGATATGGCCGGCATCATGGGCCCGCAGGAGGGCTACGACCTTGTCAAGGCCCTGAAAGAAAACGTCAAGCTCCCGATCGTTGTCCATACGCACTGCACCACAGGCCTCGGCCCGCTGACGCTGCAGAAGGCCGTCGAGGCCGGCGCGGACGTGATCGATACGGCGATCTCCTGCTTCTCCGGCGGTACCGCGCAGCCCGCGACCGAAACGCTCGCCTATGCGCTGCGCCAGTCGGGCTACGAGGTCTCGCTTGACGATAAAAAGCTCAAGGAAATCAACGATTTCTTCAAGCCCATCCGTGCCAAGGCGCTGGAAAGCGGCTTGTTAAACCCTGTGGTCCTCTCCACGGAGACGGACGCGTTGGTCTACCAGGTGCCCGGCGGCATGCTTTCCAACCTAGTCGCCCAGTTGACTGCGCAGAAATCGCTCGACAAGCTCGACGAGGTGCTCGCAGAGGTGCCGCGTGTGCGCAAGGATCTCGGCTACCCGCCGCTGGTCACGCCGATGAGCCAGATGGTCGGCGTGCAGGCAACCGCCAATGTGCTCGCAGGCGAGCGCTATAAAAATGTTTCCAAGGAAATCAAGGCCTATCTGCACGGCGAATACGGCCGCGCGCCCGGCGAGATCAATCAGGAAATCCAGGATAAAATCCTCGGCGATGAGAAGCCCGTCACGGTTCGCTATGCAGACCTTCTCGAGCCCGGCTTTGAAAAGGCGAAGGAGGAGCTCGGCAGCCGCGCAAAGTCCGATGAGGATGTCCTTTCCTATATCGCCTTCCCTGCACAGGCGGAAAAATTCTTTGAAAAGCGCGAAATGCGCGAAAAGAATACCTTCTCCTATTCCATCGAGCAAATAGACTGATAAGGAGGCATATGCCCTATGCTGGCAAACCAAACCGTTACTTTTGGGGATTCCCTCTTGATCGCGCTCGTGGGCATTCTGGTCGTCCTAATAGAGCTTGCGCTCCTGGCAGTTATCATTGTGCTGCTTTCCAAGCTGATCCGCGCCTTTGAGAAAAAGAGCGCGCACAGTGGCAAGGCTGCCGCTCAGCCTGTAGAGACGCCGCCGGTTATTCCGATCCAGCCTGCTCCTGCGGCAGCTGCACCGGCAGTTCCCGCCGCAGCGGGGGGAAACGGCATTCTACTCGTCGATACGGATGAACAGACCGCCGCCATGCTGATGGCAATCGTCAGCAATCAGACCGGCATCCCGCTGGAACGCCTGCAGTTCAAATCTATCCGCCAGGTCACCGTGGACAGCAAAACCGAAGCGGTCCTGCTGGCGATCATCAGCGACAAGACTGGTATCCCGCCTGAAAGACTCATCATCAAATCGATTCAAGAGATTGACTAAGAGGAGGAACTCACAATGAAATACATGGTCACATTAAATGGTAAAAAATACGAAATTGAGGTCGAAGAGGGCCAGGCCGTTGTCAATAGCGTCACGGCGGCTCCTGTGGCAGCCGCTCCGGTTGCAGCCGCACCTGCTCCTGCAGCAGCTCCGGCCCCCGCCGCTCCTGCCGCCGCACCCGCTCCTGCAGCGCCGGTTGCTCCCGCGGAAGGTACAAAGGCGGTCTGCCCGATGCCCGGCACGATCCTCGATGTTAAGGTCTCTGTCGGTCAGGCGGTCAAGGCCGGCGACGTGCTGTTCATTCTGGAAGCGATGAAGATGGAAAATGATATCGTCGCTCCGGCCGACGGCACCGTCAAGCAGCTTCTTGTCTCCAAGGGTAGCACTGTCTCCACGGACGACGTCCTTGCCGTAATCGGTTAAGCGGAGGGGTTTCCGCATGAACATCTTAGAAGTTTTTAAACAGCTCATTGAAAGCTCCGGATTCATGGCACTCACCTGGCAGCAGGCTGTGATGATCGGTGTGTCCTTTGTCTTTCTGTTCCTGGCGATCGTCAAAAAATTTGAGCCGCTGCTGCTGCTGCCGATCGCTTTCGGCATGCTGCTTGCCAACCTGCCTGAGGCAGGCCTCATGCAGCCTGGGCCGTCTCTGCTGCAATCCGGCGTTTTGTATATCATCTATCAGGGCGTCAAGAGCAGCGTTTTCCCATGTCTGATCTTCCTGGGCGTCGGCGCGATGACGGATTTCGGCCCCCTGCTTGCCAATCCCTCAAGCCTTCTGCTCGGTGGTGCAGCGCAGCTGGGTATCTATGTTGCCTTCGTCATCTCGATCGCAACTGGCCTGTTTACGCCCGCGCAGGCGGCGGCAATCGGCATCATCGGCGGAGCGGACGGCCCAACGGCCATTTTCCTCGCCACCCGGATCGCCTCTGAGCTGCTCGGCCCGATCGCGGTGGCGGCCTATTCCTATATGGCGCTCATCCCGCTGATTCAGCCCCCGATCATGCGCCTGCTGACCACTAAGAAAGAGCGCGAGGTCAAAATGGAGCAGCTGCGTAAGGTCAGCAAGACGGAAAAGATCATCTTCCCGATCGTTGTCACTGTGATCTGCGTGCTCCTGATTCCGGATGTTGCCCCGTTGATCGGCATGCTGATGCTCGGCAACCTCTTCCGTGAAAGCGGCGTAACGGACCGCCTCAACGACACGGCGCAGAATGCACTGTGCAATATCGTCACAATCATGCTTGGCGTCTCCGTCGGCGCAACGGCGAACGGCGAAACCTTCCTGAAGGTTCAGACGCTTGCAATCGTCGGCCTCGGCCTTGTCGCCTTCGCTTTCTCCACAGCGGGTGGCGTGCTTCTTGGAAAGCTCATGTATTTCGTCACGAAAGGCAAGGTCAATCCGCTCATCGGCGCGGCCGGCGTATCCGCCGTCCCGATGGCGGCGCGTGTCGCCCAGAAAGAAGGCCGCAAGGCCAACCCCACCAACTTCCTGCTCATGCATGCGATGGGCCCGAATGTGGCGGGCGTGATCGGCTCCGCAATCGCAGCGGGCTTTATGTTGCTGCTGTTCAAGTAAAAACGGATGAACCGCTATAGTGAAAACACCGTCTGAAAAAATCAGGCGGTGTTTTTTCATTGAAACACGGATCACCAACAAAGCTCCTGAGGCTAACATTCGCCTTTTTCGTCAAGTCTAAATGATGTTCCTTCGATTGAGGACGATACCTCCTGCAGAGAGGATTAGGCCACTTGCGCCCAGAGGCAGATAGAAGCCTTTTAATAGCTTCGGTGCAGCAATGCTATTTGCAGAAAAATGGAAAAATATTCCTTCCCTCAACAAACAGGATACTGATTCCTGTATTATTTCCGAAATGTATTATAGAGAAAAATATTATCTATATTTCTCCTTTTAGGGATACCATATTGTTATGAAAAAAGCAAAAAACACTGCGGAAAACCAATTGTTTTCCGCAGCATTTCACATAGAAAAGCCGATAAGCCGATTATGACGCACTTTTATTGAGCGCCTGATTCTGCTTCATCTTCTTCATGAGCTTGTCGATGATCTTCTGGACCTTATTGCCCTTGAGCTCGATCTTGTTTGCATCCTTCTTGACCAGCTCTTCCGTATACTTCTGTGCATCCTCGGAGCTGAGCGCATCGCGGATTTTCAATTTCCACAGAGGCTCGTCGTTCTTCTGGACGAAATACATCACATGGTAACCGTAGTCGGATTCCACAATGCCTGTGTCGCCCGGTTTTCGAGAAGCGTCAAAGCTCCAGTCTTCAAACGACTTGACCATCTGGCCCTTGTAGACATGCTCATACAAGCCGCCTGTGCTCTGGGAGCCGGTGTCCTCGGTCTTCTCCGTGGCAAGCGCGGCGAAGCTTTCCTCCGTCTTATCGCCCTTCTGCCATTCGGCAAGGGCATCCTCGGCCTTCTTCTTTGCCTCGGCCTTTGCCTTCTTCTGATCTTCAGCTTCTGAATCTACCTTGAAGAGGATATGGCGGACGTCAACCGTTTCAGAGGTATCGCGGTGTGCCGCCTCCACGATGTAGACGACATAGCAGCCGCCGTCTGTCTCAAAAACCTTCTTATCGCCCTTTTTGGCGGATGCGGCCCATTTGACCGCGTCATCGCTGATCTGGGAGAACTGAGACACCGTCGCATTTTTCATCAGCGTGGTCTCGTCTTTCTTATAATTCTCTTTTTCCTCCTTGGAGGCATTTGCGAGCGCCTGCTCCTTGAAGGATTCCTCGCCCGTCACCTTGCCCAGCATCGCGTCGGCCTTGGCTCTGGTCTCCTTGGCTGCCTTCTCGTCGAGCTCCTTCTTCTGCTCGTCTGTGGCATCCTTCGGATACTCCGGCGTTTCCGTTGTGAATTGGAACATGCGCGCCGTTACAACGTCGTAAGTATTTTTGTCTTCCTGATATTTCTTCTCGAGCTGCTCATCCGTATAGTTCCGGGCCAGCTCGTCGCCTTTCTGCTCAATCAGCTTGCTGGACAGCTTCTCAAGCTCCATCGCCTCGCGCAAAATCTTTTCATTCACGCCGCGCCCATAATACAGGCGCAGATAGGCGTTAAGCGAATAATCGTTGCTGGCTGCCTGCTCGCGGATGCTCTTGATCGTTTCGTCGATTTCCTTCTGCTCATCCTTGCTCAGCGTAATATTGGCGGCCTTGGCCTCCTTGCCGAGCGTGATTTTCTGCTGCAGGAATTCATTGGTCTTATCCCGGAGATAATCGGACCACATGTAATTGTCGCCCTTGCCCTCGGCATCCTCGCCGTTATACTTCTGCTCGCTGGGGATTGTGTTATAATCCATCATGCCGGGGACACCGGAAATACCATACTGTGCATACTGCTGTGCCTGGCTCGCATAATTGGAATAAATCTGCTGGTAATAATATGTATACTGCGCCTGGCTGACCTTGGTATCACCCACGGTCATTACAGTCGTCATGCGCTGCGGGACACCCATAAAATTAAGAAACCAGCCGATTGCAAATACGACGGCGACCGCCGCGATGACGATCGGGATTGCCTTGACAAGCTTTTGCTCCATTGCTATTCGCTTTGGAGACTTCTTTTCGCGCTTCTTGGCGACCTTCGCCTGCCGCGCTTTTCGCTCTTCGCGATACTGCTCGGCCTGCGACTTTTCGTTTTTGTTAGCCATTGTGTTCATCCTTTTCTCGTGTACTATCCGGTAAGCGGCGCTCAAGGAGCTTCGGATGGGCGGTGAACCCTTAAGCGGCGCTTAAGCCATGATTTCAACATAACAAGGGTATTCTATCCTATTTAAACGAATTTTTCAAGCGTATTCCAAAGAAATTCGGCCTTTTCACATCGTATTCACACTTTTTACAAATTTGTCCCGGCTGCTGGCACAGCCGGGACATAGGAAAAAACTATCCAATCATCTTGTCAAGCGCCTTAAGATAGGAGGTATTGCCGCCGATCAGGGAATAATTGATCAACAGAACATCCTGAATCCCATGTTCTTTTACAAAGGCTGAAAGATCCGTCTCAATATTGCGCGGGTCAAGAACATAGATTTCCTCATAGTTGTCCGTCAGGAACGGCACCAGCGCATTGCCAAAGGAATCTTTGATAACGAGAATCTTTTTGCCATTTTTCTGATCTGTAACGATTTTGGAAAGCGGCGTATCGCCCTGGATAAAGGCGAGATACTTATTGTCCGCGTTCACCTTCGTGGAAACGATCGTCAGATGATGCCCGTTCTTCATGGAGGCGTTGTCGTAATACTCGCCCTCCGCCTGCCGGCGCGGCAGGAAATATTCGAGATAATCCGGGTTGTCCTTGAGCACATCCGCATTGGTATAGCGGTACATACTTCCGACAAAGTCCTCTATCCTCCCGCTTTTCAGCGCGTTCAGCGGCACCGGCTCCAGCCCCGCCGCCTGACAGAAGGCGGAATATGCATAATATGCGCCGCGCGCTGTCCAGTGATGATCTGTGCGGAAATATAAATATTCATCCAGATGCATCCCAATCGAAGAAACTGCATCGACGCCCTTTAAATTCGGCTGTTTGAACTGCTCATAGGCATAGGCGATGCCCGCCTTCTGGGAGCGGTTTCCGGTGTGGTAATCCTCCGGGCTGTAAAATTCTGTGGCAGTCGGGGCAAGCAGCGCATAAATCTTCTGAGCCGAAAGCTTCTGCGCCAGCCGGTTTACCACATCCGTATACTTGCGGATTTTCGTCTTGTCGATCCCATAGATTTCCAGTGCAGCCTTGCGGTCCTTGTCGATGAGGATATAGCCGTTTTCATACACCTCATCGTCGTTGACCTGCGGCTGATACGGCGCCTTCGTCTCCTGCTCCTGTGTGACGTCTTTTTTGGGCTCTTTCGTGAGCGCCTCACCGCCGAAATCATCTTTGCCCTCTTTCTCGATGAGCACCAAATCGTTCTTCCCCGCAGCCTGCGTTAGGACATTGCTCAGCTTCTGATTGACGGACAGGAAGAAGTCGCGCAGTGGGAAGGTGTCCGCGTAATACTCTTCAAAATTCTTGGTGAAAGATCCATTGAACAGCGCCTGAAGCGTAAAGGCTGGCCTTGCCTTCAGGGCGCGGTTTTCCTTTTCGGATACGGTTTTATCCTTGTCCACCAAGCTTGTCACACCTAATGCGAACAATGGAACGACAAACAGCACAACCGCCACAAGGCAGAGAATCTTCTGTATGCCACGCGCCTTGCGCCGTTTCTGATCCAAGGTGATATCTCTTCGGGTCCCCACACGATAGACGGGGGGATGGGTCGGTTTTCTCTTCATATACCCTGCCTCCCTGACTTAGAATCGAAAATATAAGAACGGATTGTAGCTCGCGCCGACCAGCGCGGCAGTGGAAAAGAACAGCAGCGCCACGTCGTAAACGATCCCTACCGCGCCTGCAACTACCTCCTGCACGGTCCCCTTGCGGGAAAACCGGATCAGCAGCGCTTTGACCAGCTTTGAAACCGGAATGCAGGCGACAATGGCTACCATAAAGAAAACCAGATGGTTTTTAAGCAGGATCGTATCTGTCGGCATCACGCCCGCCTGCCCGCTGAAGCCGAACATCAGCTTCAGCATCTGCCCAAGGCGGGAGACATCGTCAAAATAGAAGAACACCCAGCCGACGACAACGATAAACAGCGCATAGACATGCCCTACCACGGCGGGCAGCTTTTCGAGATACTTGCCGAGGAACAGCTTCTCAATCGCAAGGAAAACAAAGTAGTAAAGCCCCCACAATACAAAATTCCAGCTTGCGCCGTGCCAGAGCCCCGTCAGTGCCCATACGACGAACATATTGCGCAGCTGATGCCTGCGGTTGCCGCCCAGAGGAATATAGACATAGTCCCGGAAAAAGGTGCTCAGGCTGATATGCCAGCGGCGCCAGAATTCCGTGATCGATTTGGAGATATACGGGTAATTGAAGTTCTCCACATACGTAAAGCCGAACATATGACCCAGCCCAATGGCCATATCCGAATACCCGGAGAAGTCGAAATAAATCTGAAAGGTATAGGCGAAAATGCCGAGCCATGCACCGAGCACGGAGGCCTTCGACAGGTCCCCGCCGATGAGACTCGTCGCAATCTGACCCGCGATATTGGCCAGCAACACTTTTTTGCCAAGGCCCGTGACAAACCGCGTGATGCCCCGGGCAAAACCCTCGACCGTAGTCTCCCGGCTTTCAAGCTGTTCGGCGATGTCCGTATAGCGCACGATCGGCCCGGCGATGAGCTGCGGAAAGAGGGAAACATAGAGCAGCAAGTTTGCGTAGGAACGCTGCACCCGCGCTTTTCCGCGGTAAACATCCACCACATAGGTGATTGCCTGAAAGGTGTAAAACGAGATGCCAATGGGCAAATTGAAAATCTGTGTGGGCAGCTCAGCTCCGAAAAGGCTGTTGAGATTCTGATTGAAGAAGCCCAGATATTTAAAGACCGCCAGAAACGACAGTGTGATGACGACCGATCCCGCCAGCGCCCATTTGGCCTGCTTCTGCCCGCGGTATTTGTCGACTAGAAGACCCGCGCCATAATCGACCAGCGTCGTAACAATCATCAGGACAATCCACTTCGGCTCGCCCCATGCATAAAAGAGCAGCGACATCACCAAAAGCAGATAATTGCGCGCCTTGATGCCGCGTAGGATAAAATACAGCAGCAGGCATACCGGCAGGAATAGATACATAAAATTCAGGCTGGAAAAGACCAAGGCAATCCCCCATTTTCGATGTTAGAATAGCCGGACGCCCCGGTCCGGAGTGTGCAAATAAAATCCTTTCTTAGATGAACGAGAGCGTCAAAAAGTTGCAGCGTCCGGCTAAAAATTTATACGCAGATCTGTGAGCGCAGCTTTTCAAGCGTTTTCTCCCCAATTCCAGAAACCTCGAGCAGCTGCTCCACCGACTGGAAGGCACCATTTTCCGCGCGGTAGGCAAGGATGGCGTCGGCCTTCACCTCGCCGATCCCACTGAGCGACATCAGCTCCTCACGCGTTGCGGTATTCAGGTTGATCGGGCCGGGCCGCGTTTGAGAGGCGGCGGCGCTCTGCTTCGCCCGCGTTTCTTGACGGACGGGCGGCGGCTGTGTATCCGCCGGATTCTCCTGCGCGCCGGACACAGGGACAGCCTGTACCGGGCGCGCTGTTGCGGCAGCCGCAAAGGTCTCCACGACCGGGTCCAGCGGCTGCGCGTCAAATGCGTTATACAGAATCAACCCGGCCGCAAGCAGAAGCGCCGCGGCAATCACGGTGATTTCCGCACGACTCAGGCGATCCATACGAACCACTCCCCCGCTGCAATAAAGCCCTGCATCATTTTACCACCTGCTTATCCTCTCGTACAGTTACAATTCATTTCAAACTGGTAACAAGCCTTCGGTCTCCAGCAAAATAAATCATCATTTTAGTATCCCTGCTTCCGACGGAAATACCAGCCTGTTTTTTCTTTTTTCATCCACAATCCGCTGTTGGGCCCGATTGTAGGCTCATCTGCTTTTATTATAAATTTGGTCGAAAATATTTGTCAATCATACATTTTATGATCGCCCTGAACAGGCCGCCTCATCAAGCAGAACGGATAAAAGACAACCTCGAATCCAGGGAAAACACAGGGAAACTGCCGAAAGTGTTACCCCTCCCTTGCAAGGCCTTTCGGCGGGTGCTATGATAACCAGAGAAAGCCCTTCCACCGCCGGAGATCCCTCCGGACGCGGGGGGATCTCTTCTCAGGAAACAAAGGGGGATACAGTATGCGGCAAAAGCGTCTTTCTAAAAATCCGCTGCGTGCTTTTAAAAATCCGCTGTTCTTTTCCAATCAGGCGCTCCTGCGGCTGTTGGTTCCACTCGTCATCGAGCAGTTGCTGGCCGTCACGATCGGCATGGCGGATACAGTCATGGTCACAAGTGTCGGCGAGGCCGCCGTGTCCGGAATTTCACTGGTGGATTCCATCAACATCCTGTCCATTCAGGTTTTCTCTGCCCTTGCCGCCGGCGGCGCGATCGTGACCGCGCAGTATCTCGGGCGGCAGGAGCATCAAAATGCCTGCATTGCGGCAAAGCAGCTGCTCTATGCCACCACGGCCCTCGCGGTGATGATCATGGCTGTAGCGCTTATTTTCCACAGGTTTCTTTTGCGGCTGGTCTTTGGAAATATCGAGCCCACCGTGATGGAAAATGCAATCATCTATTTCAAGCTCTCCGCCGTCTCCTATCCTTTTTTAGCGATTTATAATGCCGGGGCGGCGCTATTCCGCTCTATGGGAAACAGCAAGGTTTCTACTCTTGTCTCCTTCCTGATGAACGTTGTCAATATCGGCGGCAACGCCATTTTGATCTATGGCTTCCATTGGGGCGTTGCGGGTGCTGCCACCGCCTCTCTCGTTTCCCGTGCGATGGCAGCGGTCATCATGCTCGTGCTGGTCTGCCATAAGAATAATCCAATCCACATTGAGAAGGTCTGGAAGCTGGAGCTTCGCTTCGATATGATCCGGCGGATTCTCAAAATCGGCGTCCCCAACGGCGTGGAAAACGGCATGTTCCAGATCGGTAAACTGATCGTACAGGGCCTCGTTGCCACCTTCGGCACCTCTGCCATCGCAGCAAACGCGATTGCCAATACCATCGCCTCCTTTATCAATACGCCGGGTACCGCGATCCAGCTGGGGCTCACCACGGTGGTCGGCCAGTGCGTCGGCGGAGGGGATTATGAGCAGGCGGTTTATTACACCCGAAAGCTTTTGTGGCTTACCTATGGCCTGATGGGGATTTTGAATCTCATCGTCTTCCTCATCGCCGGCCCGCTGGTGGGGCTGTTCCATCTCAGCACTGCGGCAGCGGCGGATGCGCGCGCGGTGCTCTATACCTTCACCATCGCCTCCATCATCATCTGGCCGCTCTCCTTTTCCTTGCCGAATGCGCTCCGTGCCGCGGGGGACGCCCGCTTTACGATGATCGTCTCCATGATTTCGATGTGGACGTTCCGTATCGGCTTCAGCTACCTGCTCGGCAGCACGGCGCATATGGGGCTGATGGGCGTGTGGATTGCAATGTATATCGACTGGTTCGTGCGCGCGATTGTATTCACGATCCGTTTCGTGAGGGGAAAGTGGAAGAAAATCAGGGTGATTTAATGTGAGGGCAGGCGGCTTGGCCTTGCTCTGTTGACCGATTTATCCCTTTAAAAAGGATCTGTTGCAAACGAAAAATGCCTCCGAAATTGGCCTTTTGTAGCCTTTTTCGGAGGCATTTTTCTTGAATTTGGAATTTTCTGTTGATAAGCAAGTTGCGATCGCGTTTCTATATTGCAAGAGCCCTTTTTCATCGCTTGATTTGCTGATTGTTGATCGATACAGCATTGTCAAAGCGATTCTTCGCATGGTTGTTATTTTGGCGAAAAGGCCATTGTTAATTATTTACGCCATGATGCACGACCGGCGTCTCCGGCGTGATTACTTCAAAGGTAAAGCCCCGGCTCTCAAAATACTGCAGAATTTCCGGCAAGGCCTCCACAGTCGTCGTCTTTGCCTGAGAGTCGTGCATCAGAACGACGATGTGCCCGTTCAAATGCTTGGTCTCCTCCTTGATATTCCGCACCAGCTTGGAGGCCGCGATCCCGTTACCGTTGGCGTCTCCGGACGAGCAGTTCCAGTCGAAATAGACATACCCCTTTTCCTCCACCCGCTTCGTTAGGCAGGACATAATCCCCTTCTTGTAGCGCATGCTGACGGTGTTGCTCGAACCGCCCGGGAAGCGGATCACCTTTGCCTCGATCCCCGTCTCCTTCTTGACCACGTCCGAGATCTTCTGAAGGTCTTCAAAGTAAGCTTCTTCTGACTGATAAATCTTTTTATAGTTGTGCGTGAAGGAATGCAGCGCAATCGCATTGCCGCTTTCCACGATATTCTTCATATAAGAATTATATTTGGAATTGACCACAAAAAAGGTGGCCTTTGCACCATTCTCCTTCAAAATTCGCAGGATTTCCAGCGTGTTCGGCGACGGGCCATCATCAAAGGTGAGATAAACCTTTTTATCATGGATCGCGCCGTCCGGCGTATGGGACGGTCCCCGTTTGGCAGAGGCACCGGGTTCCTCTCGCTCCGTCTGGGAAGCCCCCTGTGTGGAAGGCACAGTGCTCTCCTGTGTCGTCCTGCTCTCCCCAGCTTTCGTTTGTGTTGGCCGGGTTCCGTCTGTTTCCCGCAGGTATTTCGATAGCTCTAGCTCATTCTGTGCCTGCTTCCGGCTGTTTTCGGCGGAGAGTATCCGCTCCTGCCTGACATCCTGATACCGAAATGCCCCGTGTACGCCCAGGCCCACAGCCAGACAAAACAGTAACGTAAACGCGCAGGAAGCCGCCGCCAATCGCCTCCCCTTTTGTTCACTCATCCCAATACCTCCTGCACGGTCCATCCGCATGTTTTGAAGCCATCATAGCATATTCGACGGAAAGAGACAAGAACAGACCTGTTACAAGACGATTACAGCTTGGTAACAAGGGAGAGGAAATGCATAACAGGAAAGGCGCCCGGTATAGTGATATGCTCCCTCTATGAGAGA
>DCJV01000114.1 GCA_002320555.1 Ruminococcaceae bacterium UBA1691
CACGCGTGTTTCTCTTGCTTCATTCTCTTTGCATCGAGCAAAGAGAATGAAGTCGCGCCAGCGAAACCTGCATCACAATGAAAATAATCAGACGGACTTCCCCTGACGCTGTCAGGAGATCAGCCTGTCAAAAAAAGACTTGACGGCTTACGCTCCACACGCCGTCCGTGCGTCCTGCCTTTCGTTTATAATTAGTTTTGCATTTTTATTTGCTCGCCCTGAATCAGCGGATACCTGGTTAGCATAGTTCCGTTCAAATTTGCCCTGTGCATGTCCACCGCTGTAATCTGATGATTCTCATAGGTCGTATAGTAATAAATACCTTTGTCCGCATTGCAGCAGGACGTATAAATAGTAATTTCATATTTTCCGTCTCCCACATTGCAACATCCCCGCTGCTGTTCAACAGAACCAAGGATATGGAAAAACTGGCTGACGCTCTCAGATTCTGAATCTCCGGAAACTGAGTTCATCTTTGTGAAAGTGGCCCTGACAAAACGCGATTGGGAAGATAGATCTCCCGGCAGCCCCAATGCGCCCATACCGCGGCTATAGGTGTGGAAAGTGAGCTTGTCTGAGAAATGATTCTCCGGTGACTTTGTAGACAAATTCATATAGTTATTGAGCTGAAAGAGCTGTTCAGCAAAGGGCGGATTGTTGGTGAGTACGCCCATGGGATTGTCATATACCTTCATACCTTCCTTTACCGATTCCACCGTAATTGATTCGTTACGGTCGGAAATCAGCCAATGAAGTTCGGCAAGCGGAAATTTATCATTGAACGGTATCTGGACAAGATTGATTCGCACCAGTAATTTTCTCACTTCTTTCACTGAAGCACACTGCCCCAAAATCCACGGAATGAATTCAAACAAAGCCACGTTGTCCATCCCTCGTGCTTCCTCTTTGTAATCTGCGTTGCCCACGAAATTTAAGCCCGCCATGCCGAGCCCCTTTTCATTGACCGCCTCATAATACAGCGGATAGTTCTCTGCAACATGTGCCATGCCAATCATTGCATAATGGTTCTCCATAATCCCCATTTTGCGAAAACGGAATGGATACTTGCGAGGCGTTACCGTAACCTCGTCGCCATAGGAAAACTCATAGTCCAGCGTACGGCCGAAATAAAAATCTTTTGTTTTATAAGTTGCTGCTGTACACATAACACGATCACCTCAGATTCTAATTTTTTACCATAACTCGAACTGCCTTTTCTTTAATGATTAACAAGTTCAACATCGTATTTAGGGCTTCTATTATCGTTTTTATATGTTTGTTGCTATTGCTAAATACCACGAACCTTGATCATCCATACCATCGAGTGAAAAACCTACTGTTATATTGCCATCGCCAGACTTGAAATATTCCAGAGAACTGTGCTTACAATTTCCTACTATAAACCTCTAACTCATAAGGTTTGCCAGTTCGCAAATCTGTTTTCTGCCTTGAGTAACGGTAAGAGAAACCGCAAGATATAGCCAAGGCTTTTGAGGCCACATTCACTGCCTGTGTTGAATAAAAGAATTCCTTCCCTCCCAAAGAAACGCAATATTCAAGTAACAGTTGCAGAATTTGTTTTCCATAACCTTTTCTAACGTACATAGGGCCAAGTGCAATGCTCGCATCTTGAAAAATGTGTGGCGCTATTTCCTCAACCCCAGCAAACCCAATGGCTTCACCACTCTTTTTTTCGTATACCAAATATGTATCATGAATTTTCTGGTAAGCAATTGTTTTTTGCATTCGTTCTTTGGCCGCTTCTTCACTCTCTGTTATTTGCCATTGCATATATCGGGCTGTTTCTGGCCTTGACCAGACATTGTGATATATCGATTCCCAATCTTTAAATTTTGCTTTAGCAAGCATGATATCTTTTGTTTCCACAATAGCCTCCAGATGGCCGCTTTCCGTATGCCGCCTTATTCGCCATGCCCCAACATACTCTCCATAATCATAAATTATAACACTCATTCATGCTCTAGTCATCTTTTTTTACTTTCGCAAAGATCGCAGTGGTAACAAGAGGAAACAGCGCCGCTCGGCATCCACAAAGCCACGTTTGCCGCATTCTCGGCCTCGGCTAGCAGCCTTCGCCCTGTGGCCTTGCAAACCTGCCCCTATTCACCTATGCTAATAATTTTAGATTCCATAACGGGCTCCAAATGGTGTACGATAGTCCCTGTAAGAGTGTGGCCTTACATGGTTGTACCAAACATAGGAAAATAAAAATTGAACAGATTGACATTCAAAAAAAACAGGAGTACACTATTAAAAAATTCTAGCATCAGGAATCATGCAACAAGGAGGACTTAGAGATGAAGGTAAACGCAGCATTTATATTTGTAGCACCAGAAGTTGACTATAAGATACATAGAACCGTTATAGATACACCAGCAGTTAGCTTAACAGTTGTTGGCGTTAAAAACTATGATGAAGCTGAAATGATTGCTCAAGAACTGGTTGAACAGGGAGTAAAAGCGATTGAATTATGTGCCGGTTTCGGGAATGAGGGCATAGCGCGTGTTAGTAAGGCAGTGAAGGGAAAAGCAAGTGTTGGAGCAGTAAAATTCGACCATCATCCTGGCTTCGATTTTAAAAGCGGGGATGAATTATTTCAATAAGCTGATTCGAGCATATCTGGACTTTTACAATATCCAGTTTGTCACCGATATCTTAACTGAATATTCCATATCCCATATCACATGGGGCAGTTAGTCTATAGGATTGACTGCTTTTTGTTACCTAGAAAGGAGGAACTAGGGCCCTTTTACAAATACAGAAGAAACGGATAAGAGCCAGCGGTAAAACGCTCATGTACGCTTCTGTGCTGGCAAGTAAGTTGCGGTCATTTTCGAAAAAGATCCATAGGAAGAAAATAAAGAAAAAATTAGCTACATAAACGGCATAATAGATAGATATATTCGAATGATGTTGAACTTTATTATATATTTATTCTTGATTTTTTAAATATTTATGCTACAATAGAGACAAGCAGAGAGAGAGGAGGTGCCTTAAAATGGCAGCTTGGCTTACGAAGGCTTTCTTACATATCGCAAAGCTGATCGTGAAGATTTTCATCTGATGAGGTTTTCGAGAGCAAAAAAGGATTGTTGCAAATTGGAGGTTCCCATTTGCAACAATCCTTTTTTATGCCTAAAAAGAAAGTAGCCGCCCAACCCTCACAAAGTGAGCGGCTCTTTCGTAAAAAGCTTGCGCGGATGGGGGCGAACCGTCTATGCGGTAGCGCCACATCCTTCTGCCTTTCTTTTATCGTTCCTGTTTCTATTTGTTAGCAGAAACCCCAGAAAAAGGGGAAATGCGTTTCTACGCGGCTCCCTGTTGCGTTTTACTGGATTTCAATCTTCTTGACTTCGGGCTTGATCTCCGGCGCTTTCGGCAGCTCCAGCTTCAGCACGCCGTTTTCATACCCGGCTTTGATTGCATCCACGTCGATGCCGGTCACGTCAAAGCGGCGTTCATACGCGCCGTAATAGCGCTCCTGGCGGACATAGGCTTTCTTTTCGTCCTTTTCTTCCTTGTCCTCCTTGTGCTCGGCGCGGATCGTCAAGTAATTGTCATCGAGGTCGATATGGATATCTCCCTTGGCAAAGCCCGGCAACTCGGCTTCCAAAACGTATTTGTCGCCTTTGTCCTGAATATCGGTGCGGAAGCTTGCAAGCGAGCGGTTCATGCCTTTGAAGAACTCTTTTTCAAAATTGTCAAAGGAATCCAGCAAACTTCTTTCATAACCAAAAGGCATCAGATCAAACATAAAGCATACCTCCTAAAAGATTTCATTTAATTGTGCGTTTTGCTTCGAAGAGACTTGCTGCTAAAACATGGCGACCGTCTTCCTTCGTTGATATTGTCTTGTCTCTTGTTCCCCTTGGAACAGTTTTTATTGTACCCAGGGATTGTTAAAAAACAATACATGAGGTGTGAACAGAGTGTAAATATTAGCACTCTCAATAGGTGAGTGCTAACAGAAACTTTCAAGGATACATTTTGAGCTTTGCAGAGAGCATGGTCTTGCGCAATCCCAGCTTACACAGGTGCCCCATCTGTTGGACTCAAAAACCGCTTTTGCCGCCGAATAGGGGCAAAAGTGGTTTTTTCTTTTCCCGCTCTGCTTTCCAACGACTTCCCTTGACAGAATGCCAAAATGATCCTATATTGAAGACAGAGACTGGATTGATCCGTCTGATATCCTGCTGTCCATCGGCAAAAGGAGACGAACTTATGATCAATTACGCCGATTATTTTCCCTTCTGGAAGGACCTGACCGAACCGCAGCGCACCACTCTGAACCATGCAATTACCCTTCGCCATGTCGCAAAGGGGACCATTCTGCATAATGGCTCCGAGGACTGTGTTGGCCTTTTCCTCGTTTTGCAGGGCCAGTTGCGTGCCTATATCGTCTCCGACGAGGGTCGGGAAATTACGCTGTACCGCCTGCTGGAGCGCGATATGTGCCTGTTTTCCGCCGCTTGCATGATGAACAGCATCCAGTTTGATATCACGATCTCAGCCGAGCGCAACAGCGAGGTTTTGCATATTCCGACGAAAGCGTATCAGGAGCTCATGCTTCAGTCTGCCCCGGTGGCAAACTATACGAATGAGTTGATGGCCTCTCGCTTTTCCGACGTGATGTGGCTGCTTGACCAAATTCTTTATAAGCGGCTCGACGCGCGCCTGGCGGCCTTTCTGCTTGAGGAGAGCGAGCTCGACGAAACGCGGGAATTGAAGCTTACGCACGAGGCGATCGCGCACCATCTCGGTAGCGCGCGGGAGGTCGTAACGCGGATGCTCAAATATTTTCAGACAGAGGGCATCGTCGCGCTTTCACGCGGTGGCGTTGCGATTATGAATGAAGAAAAGCTCGCCCGTCTCGCACAGGGGAGCATCCGGTAGCAGCCCGCCTGAAAACGGCCTTTTTCCAATAATGTGATATCGTCACGGAAACAACAGGTATTTCAGCATATCCTAATGGTAGCATCGGCGAACAGGGGCAACAATTTACCGATGCTATAGACGGGCCAAAACAAAAGAGCCCGAAAGCGGCTGGCAGAAATCAGCGGCTTCAACCGAAAGGAGTTTTTAGAATGTCTGTTTTTACGGTTACACAGGATAATTTCGAGCGTGAGGTTCTCTCCTCTGAAAAGCCCGTACTGATCGATTTCTGGGCGCCCTGGTGCGGCCCGTGCCGCATGCTTTCCCCGGTCGTTAACGAGCTGGCCGAGGAGCATAGCGGGGAGGTCTATGTTGGCAAGGTCAATATTGATGAGGAACCCGAGATTGCAAACAGCTTTGGCGTGATGAGCATCCCTACGCTTATGCTCTTCCGGGGTGGTAAGCCGGTTTCCTCCTCTGTGGGCGTCAAGCCGAAGTACGCGCTGGAGGCAATGCTAAAATAAAAAACGCATCCGTTTTGGGACTACATGACCTGCCGCAGCAAAGCCTGCGGAGGTGAGAGAGTGGAGGGGTTGCTGCGGCAGCCCCTTCTTAATATAGCACCGGTGAACAGGGGAAACAACGGTGTTGCGGGCGATGCGAGGGCCTTTGCCGGGCGCGCTATTTTTTCCTTACCGATGCTAAATACAGTCAGAGTCTCAAATGACAAGGAGAGGAGCTTCCCCATCGGAGCGCTTCTTTCTGTCTGTCCATTTGCGAAAACGTTTTCGCTTTTTCTTGACACGCCTCCGCAGCGCTCCTATACTGAAAATATCGAATGGAAAGGGAGGGCCCATGATGGCAGAAAAGCAGGCTCCTTTGACCCTGACGGTCATCTCCGATCTTCATTATTACTCCAAAAAGACCGGCGTTTCCGGCAAAGCGTACGAGGTCGCCAATGCCAAGAGTCAGAAGCTGCTCGCAGATTGCCCCGAGGTGCTGGAGGCTGCCTTCCGTCAGATCGCAAAGGACGGTCGCAGCGATATCGTGCTGATCTCCGGCGACACGACAAATAACGGAGAGGTGGAGAGCCACCGTGAATGCGTCGCCCTACTGCATGAGCTGAAGGCGGCAGGCAAGCGCGTCTATGTGATCACCGCAACGCACGATTATCAGGATTCCGGCGAGACGGACGGCTATGCAGGCGATCAAAAGGTCAAGGTGCCAGCCCTGCGCCGGGAGGAGCTTTGGGAGCTGTACCGCCCTTTCGGCCCGGACGAGGCGATCGCCGTGCACCAGGAGAGCATGAGCTACATTGCCCAGCTTGCGGATGGCTATCGGCTATTTGCGCTCAACGACGATTCCAACGGCGCGGGCAAAAGCGGCTTTTCGGACGAGTGCTTTCAGTGGATCACAGAGCAGGTTCAGCAGGCGAAGGCCGATGGGCAGTTTATGATCGCCATGACGCACCACCCGCTGCTGTCTCCGTCTCCGTTTTATTCCATCATCGGGGCGGGGGATATGCTTGGCGATCATGAGAAGCGCGTGCAGCAGTTTGCGGACATGGGAATTCTGTTTATGCTCACAGGACATACGCACATTCAGGATGTCTCCTATGCCTTCAGTAAAAACGGAAATCTCTTTTACGATCTGAGCACGCCCGCCCTGTGTGGTTATCCGGGGACGATTCGGATGCTCACGCTGGACCCAGCGGCAGGAGAGATGCGGCTTTCCTCCGATTTTATTACCGAGCCGGTGGCGCTCGATTTGAATGGGAAAACCTTACAGGAGCATTTCAGTGAACAATTTATCGGAATGATCCGCGATGTGATTCTGGCAGCTGGGACGGATATCGACCGCTTTGCGAATATGGCCACTGCCTTCAGCGTCAAGAAGAAGCTGAGTTACCGGATCGGCTGGCTGATCAAGGGCCCGGCCAAATTTCTCACCCGCCTGAAGATCGGGGCGGTAGGGAACTGGACGCGTGCGGAAACTGGCCTCTCCAAAGCGGACTATGCGGCGATCAAGGATGAAAAGGCGCTCGATTTCATGATCTCACTGGTGCTTGGCCTTTATGGGGGCGACGCGCCCTATACACCCGACACGCCGTATTATAAAATCACATGCGGCATGCTGAATATCATTGATTCGGTTCTCCGTATCTTACATATCCGGCTCGGCAAGCTGATCAGGGGCGTGGACAGTGTGCGTTCTCTGGTGGAGCCGCTGCTGTATAATGCCGGTATCTGCGATGAAAAGGCGATTCTGCCAATTTATCCGGCGGCCGCAGCAGGGGAGAAGGAGGCGGTCGAGGCGCGTGAAGCGGCGAAACGGGCGCGCCCACTGCCAGTGCCGAAGCAGCAGCCGGATCCCGTCCGTCCCAGCCGCAAGGGGCTGCCGATCGTGATCCTTGCGGTTTTTTGTTTTTTGATTCTGCTTCCATTTTTGATTGTTGCACTGCCAATTGGCTTTTTGGTCAATCAGATCCGGTTTGCCAAGAGGATGAACGAATAGGCATCCAATACAGACGCTGATGCAAAACCCCTTCTCAGAATAAGTGAGAAGGGATTTTATGGTATAATTCTAATATGGCATATAAGATCATTGATGTTTTAGATAACCAAATATAATAAAAAATGAAATATTATTTATGTTAGGATTGACAAAAATTATCGCATGCATTTAATATAATAGACAATTTGAACAATTTGTGAGGGGGGGAACTAAGGAGATATGAATATCAAAGACATGGCGGTAGGCGTTGTGAAGGAGGTTACATCCCACTGGAGCAAGCCGGGCAAGGGAAAATTCGTATCCTACAAGGAAGTTTTGAACCTCGGCCTCGGCGGGATGGGTCAGCAGTTCGTTATGATCATGACCGCGTATCTGGGCCTGTCCGCAGGCAATACGCTGCTTGGCTCTACGCTTGGCCTGCGGCCGATGCACCTGCAGTATATGGCGATGGTGCAAACGGTGCTGGGCGTTTTTTTCTGTATTCTGCGCGGAAAAATCGTGGATAATACGCGCACGCGCTATGGGCGGTTCCGCCCGTATATTGCGCTGATGGGCTTCCCGATCGTGCTGCTCACAGCGATTTTTATCTTCCTGCCGTTTGAAACGATGAGCTACACGAGCAAGCTGATCGCAACCTTTGCGTTTGCGATTACGGTCAGCATGGTGTCGCCTCTGTTCACGGATACCTATAATGAGCTGCAAACGGTGATCACGCCGAATTCTGAGGAACGGACGAATGTGCTGGCGATCAACTCCTTGATCTATTCCTTTGCTCCGACGGTGGCCTATTTCATCATCCCGTTGCTCTCCCAGCTGACCGGCGGTTATACAGATATTCGGACATATCGCTATATCATCGTCCCCATGGCGGTGCTAGGCGTCAGCCTCAACCTCTTTACCGCCTTCGGCTGCAAGGAGCGTGTCGTCACCTCGCAGAGCTACGTGCAGAAGGTCGGTGTGCTTGAGGGCGTGAAGGAGATTTATAAAAATAAACACTGGTGGCTGCGCACCGTTGCCAGGTGGATCGGCTTCCTGGAGGGTGCCTGCGGCGTAATTTTTGGCTGGATTTATATTTATGGAACGCAGGATATGACGACCTATGCGCTTCTAAACACCGTGCTTGGAAGCGCTTCAGGTATTGCAATGGTGATTACGCCGTCTTTAATGAAACGGCTTGGAAATCGTACGCTGCTTTTGGTGCATAACAGCTTAAATGTCCTTTTTGTGACGATGATGACATTTACCTTCCGGATTCCACTGCTATTCTTTATTTTCTTGTATTTAAATTCGCTCGTGAATGCACTGTCGATCGTATACAATCAGGCGATGCATTCAGAGGTAAAGGATTACCAGCAGTATATCAGCGGAAAGCGTATGGATTTCATGTTTGGCGTGGCGGGCCTGATCGGCACACCGGTTACAATGGTTACCGGTATGGTAATCCCATATGTATACGAATGCATGGGGTTGACAACCAATTATGATATCCTGTACGATCCGAGTGTACGCAACACGATGTTTTATATTCTATGCGTGCTCTCCATCATTGGCGCGATTTTGAACTTGATCCCGTTCTCTTTTTACAGCCTGTCGCGTGAAAAGCACCGTAATATCATCAAGGTGCTGCGTTACCGCGCTCTGTTTGACGATTATGAAAACGATTGCCTGAATGCGGAAGAGATCGTCCTTGCCATCGACGGAATCCGGGAGGGCTATGAAATATTCAATGCGCCCATGCCGGATTTGAAGTTGATGAAAGCGAAGGTCAAAGAGGCAAAAGCGCTGCCTGCGGCAACGCTGGAGACAAAGGCTGCGCGTAATAAGGCTATCCGGGCGGCGCGCAAGGGTGTGCAGGCGGGGAAAAAGCTGATTGAGCAGAAAGGTGCCGTGTCGATTCTGATCGACGAGCTGACGAAGTTCCAAAAGCCGGAAAATATCCGCCGGGTGCAGCGTGCGAAGGATCTTGTTGCCATCGGACTGACACACCTGAGCGGCATTAATCCCTCCGTTTTGGATGAGGCGAAAGCGCTGCCCTCTGCCACCAAAGAGGAAAAGGCGCTGAAAAACGATGAAGTGAAGCGCGCAAAAGCCATGCTGAAAATGGCGAAGAAAATCCGCAAAAATTATCCGGACGGCATTCGCGAGCCTGACCCGGAAACACTGCGCAAGGCGTTCGATATGCCTTACGCAACGAGGGAAGAGAGCCGCGCCCGTGCCAAAGCCGTAAAGGCGGCGGAAAAGGAAATCCAGCTCTTCCACACGACGTTGAAGCCCTATCAGGATGCACAGAAGCTTGTGCGCGACGAGCGGGTCAGCCGCACGATATATCCGGAAATCGAGAAGATGTATGACAATGCGCGCGCTGAGGTAGAGCAGATGGAGCAGAAAGTGCAGAAAGAAACAGCTGCCGCCGGGAGGGAGAAATAACGATGAAGAAAAGAGCAATCAGGGCATTGGCCCTGCTCCTGGCAGCTGCCCTTTTGACCACAGGCCTGGCGGGATGCACACAGAAGCTGGACGAAATTGAGATTCAAAAAGCATATGAGGCGGCGGTCCGGAATTCCCTGGATGCGGATATTTACTATTGGAAGGAAACGAAACTGCAGGGGAAGAATACGGAATACTGCCAGGTCAATGTTTTCGCCGGGCAGGGGAGCGATTACGAGCCCTTGCGGGATGACCATGGCGCCTATTCGGATTATAAGATCAGCCTGCAGCAGATCAGCAGCCAGCCCCAAAAAGCGGTCCAGATCTACTGCGGCCTCTCGCAGGGCAAAGATAAGGGCGATGAGGCGAAAGCATATTTGTTCACCCAGTCTTCTGAAGAGGATAAAATTGTAAGCTGCACGAAGCAGCCAATGACGGCGCAGGAATATTATCACAGCGAAGCGTTCGCGCCGTATCTGCTCTCCTCGCGCATTGCAGAGCTGAGGGAACTGACAGTGGACGACATGGACTTCAGCATCAAGGATGGGCAGGCAGAGCAGAAGGTGAATGTGACGGAGCTGAGCTTCAAGCCTACAGATGCATATCTTGCCCGCTATGAGCAGAAATACGGCAAAAAATCGCTGTTCGACGGCGCCAAAAAGGTGTCCATCGAGATCGCCTATGACAGGATCGCGCATATCATCGTCTATACAGATGAGAAGCTGGACAGCAACATGTCCGTCGAAATCGAACAGTATAAATTTGAAGTCGTGTATCTTGGGCCGAAATTCGACGTTCCGGTTTATAACAAAAAGGTCAAGGACGATAGCACGAAAAAGGAGTTTGACTGGGTGGACGCCGTGTAAATGATTCCGTACGCCCGCGCTGGTATGCCCTTTAAAATAGAGCGTTCGGCAAAATACGATTGCGGTGCGATGATGCTTCCGTCAGCTCCAAAAAACGCGCCACCATTTGACGCCTGACAGCCAAATGGTAGCGCGTTTTAAGATTCTGTTCCATAAAGCGATGCTTCTCCGCCGATTTTAACTCCCGCTTTTGGTGGTTTCACTGCCGCCGAGATTGCCGAGAATCCCGCTGACTTCGTCTAAAATATTGCCTGCATCCGGCTTTTCCCCATTTTCCTTCGCATCCACCAATCCGGAAATAAACTGCGCAATATCGATTCCCATTGCGTCCGCGTCAATGCCGTTTTTCAAAAGAAAATTCTTGATCTCTCCGATATTGGACATGGAAAGGGAGCCATTAAAGCTGCTGAGCAGCTTGGATAGATCAGCGTTGCTGGGCTTCTTGGCTGTGGAGGCTTTTGTAGTGGAGGAAGATCCCGAACCGCCGTACGGAGCAGCCGTGGGCAACCTGTTGGCCGCCTGATAGCCGCCCAGATAGGAATTGCCGCTGCCTATGTAACTGCCGCTGCCGGAAGAGGACTTGCTCGTTTGCGTTTTTTCTGCGGTGGTAGAGGGAGACGAAATTCCATCGAACGTATATTGCTCCACGGTCATATTCTGCCCGACCGTAGGCTGATCGTTTTCCTTCTCGTCCTTGGAGCAGCCCAAGAAAGAGGCTGCGAATATCAGGGCGAGGAGTAGGGGAACGATTTTCCATCCATTTTTTTGCATGGTGATAACCATCCTTTCCATAATACCTTTGAATTTCGGGTAGCCTGGCAAAGCCGGGTTTCATAAAAATTCGGTTATAAAGCTTTCCCTGAACCCTTTTCCATCTCTGCGTCTTGATTTTTATATTTTTGAATCATCAGCTTGGCGGCCTTATAGATGTCTCCACAGCCCAGCGTGATGACCAGATCGCCTTCCTGCGCATGGTCAACCACATATTGTGCAACCTCGTCAAATGTGTGAAACCAAACGCTGCCGGGGATTTTTGCCGCGAGCTGGGCGGTATACACGTTGTAAGTGTTGCGCTCGCGGGAGCCCATGATTTCCGTCATGACAACGTGATCCGCCCGGCTGAGCACTTGTGCAAAATCATCCATCAGCAGATAGGTGCGGGAATAGGTGAAGGGCTGGAACACAGCCCATACCGCATGATACCCCATTTTCAGCGCCGCTTCAAGCGTGACGCGAAGCTCTGCGGGATGATGGGCGTAGTCGTCTGCAATCGTGACGCCGTTGCAGATGGCCAGCTTTTCAAAGCGGCGCCCTGCGCCGTGGAAGCTTTCGAGCCCCTTGATGCATTGCGCAAGGTCTGCGCCAGCATGGACGGCGGCTGCGATAGCCGCAAGGGAATTAGGAACGTTATGCATACCGGGGACGTCGAGACGGACATGTCCGGCCAGTTTTCCCTGATAGAGGATATCGTATTCCGGAAAAGCGCCGCGGTGCATTTGGATATTCGCGGCGCTGTAATCATTGCTGCTTTCAAGGCCGAAGGTGATTACTTCTTTTTGGGCCAGCAGATCTTTGACCGCCTGACGGGTATTCTCATCGTCTCCGTTGATAATCAGCGTGTGGGCCATGGAGGCAAACTGATGGAAAGAACGGATGATATTGTCGAGCGTTTTGAAATAATCGAGGTGATCCTCGTCGATATTCAGAATAACGGCGACATCCGGCGAAAGACTCAGGAAGGTATCCGCAAATTCGCAGGCCTCACAGACCAGTGTGTCGCTGTGGCCGACGCGGCCGTGGCTGTCGATTAACGGGAGCCGGCCGCCGATCACGGCAGAGGGATCGAGCTGAGCCATGATGAGAATTTGCGCCAGCATGGAGGTGACGGTGGTCTTCCCATGCGTACCGCAAACGCCGATGCAGTTTGGATACATGCGCGTCACGGCACCGAACAGCTTGGCGCGTTCAAAGGTGGGAATTCCCATCTCTTTCGCCGCGCAAAGCTCCGGGTTATCGTCGAGCAAAGCTGCAGTATAGACCACCATCTCGGCATTACCGATATTTTCCGGGCGGTGCCCCATAGAGACCGGAACGCCGAGAGAGCGAAGCTTGACCAGATTATCGCTTTCATTGTTATCAGACCCAGTCAGGGAATAACCCTCTTTCAGAAGAATCTCAGCGAGCGGGCACATGCCGGCGCCACCGATGCCGATCATATGAATCTGTTTTACCTTTTTCAAAAGCTCGTCAATTTCGTACAATGCTGCCACCTCAATCTCTTTTAGAAAGCGGAAGATCCCCTCTGATCCGGTTTATTTCTGGAAAGAACCACCGCCAATATGTATCAAATACGATAGAATGCCCTTTATTACGAAGAAAAGCCGGCTGTAAGCGCTTAAAATTTAAGAGGTTTTCCAATGCCCCCGAATAGCTCTTTTATTATATTGCATCTTCGTGCGGAAATAAACACTTTTTCAAAAATAAC
>DCJV01000086.1:0-3152 GCA_002320555.1 Ruminococcaceae bacterium UBA1691
GGCCTGAGCGCATTCCGATTTTTTTCCCCTTGTCAAGGTAATTAAAAAGGCAAGCGTAATGGAAAAATTTTATGAAATGGTTCTTGTATGTTTTGATGGAACAACATCCTTTTTTTGACATTGAAAGCTGAGAAGCGAAAGGCTACAACGCCTTTCGCTTCTTGGTCGTTTCAATGGGGGAACTATTGTAAAAAAGGTGGATCAATTGGGAGAAAAAAGATTGATGTTCATAATTTTGTAATAATTTTGGCAAATTTATCAAATACAATAAATTCGGAGGCACGATAACGGATTTATTGTTGCAATTGCAAGAAATCGATTTTCAATACTTTCGCATCGTGTCAAATGATAAAAGGAGGAGGGACTTTCGTGCTTAATTCTATTTTTTCGCTGGTAGAAGGAATCTTGAGTTCGGCAGGTGCAAGCGAGGAGGCGCAGAGTATCGTTTCCACGGTATTTGACAGCATCCTCAAGGGCTTTGGTATTTTTGGCTGATCACTTTCATAAACAGAAGGCGGATTCCTGCCCACACAGGAATCCGCCTTTATTTTTGAGAAATATCATGCGGTGCACACAGGCCGCAGAAACGGCTACAGTCGGAAGCAAATTCCTCAAACAGGGCGGGGGACGGCGGGTGTGCATGGATCTGCATGATACAAACACCTCCTGTGACGGACCGGTTATACATATTCCCGCAGGACCCCACTGTCCACCAGCAGAGGGTTGATATCGAGCGTGATGATATCGCCCGGGCGGCAGTCGACACCGGTCACATCGAATACGACATTCGCAAGACCGATACGGCCTGCGAGCGGAACGCGCTTTCCATTGAGATACCCATAGATCTGCGTGTCGCGGAAGAAATCCTTGATGGCATGCACCAGATAGCGCAGCTTATCCACCGGGCGGCACATATCGTTTGCCTTCGTCATTCCGAAACCGTCGATATGCCCCACCGGAACAACGGCGGCGACCATATCGCGCGGTGTGTGGTAGATATCCGCATAGCCGATATTCGAATCCTTTGGCAGGCGCTTGACGCTGGTGATTTCGCATTCCATATGGCCCACGCGCTGGAAGCCCCAGGTGTTTTTAACTGACAACCGGCCCAGAAAGGCGGAGCCAATGCGTACCGCATCGAGCCTTGTGCCGGGAAACCGAAGAGCAGCGGTGGAATTTGCCACATGCTGCATTCCGAGCTCCATGCCGGCGCGCTCGAGCTTTTCCGTCATCTCGTGATAGATTTTCATTTGCCGGTCAACAGAGGAAGAATCCTTTCCAAAGGCATTGGAGAAATGCGTAAAGCAGCCGGTGATCTTCACATGCTCCAGTTCCCCGCAGAGCCTGACGATTTCCTCTTCTTCGCCGGGGAGAAATCCGTATCGGCCAAAGCCGGTGTCAAGCTTTAAATGCGCTTCAAGCGTTACGCCGCGTTTTTTGGCCGTTTCATCGAGCAGAACAGCGCTCTCCCGGGAGCCGACACAGGCGATAATCTGCCGGTCGATGAGCAGTTCGGCATCGCTTTCCTCCGCCACGGGGCTAAGCAGCAAAATGGGGCAGTCAATGCCCGCATTGCGCACGGCAGCGGCCTCTTCGGGCCGGGCCGCAGCGAGAAAGCCGATCCCGTTCTCGAAGAGTTCCCGCGCGAATTGCGCCGTACCCAGTCCGTAGCCGTTGCCCTTGACGGTCCCGATGACGGGAACGCCACCCATCTCTTTTTTTATAATTTCGATATTGTTTTTCAGGTAATCTCTTTCCACGACATAACGCACGGCAAAGCCTCCCTTTCTGACACATCCATTTCGGACAAACAAGAAATGCCGTTACAAACGGCATTTCTGGAATGGCTCTCCTTATTTCTTCTCCGTTATCCTGCGTTTGATGGTCCGCAGCTTTTTATAGGTCTTTTCGCCCAGGGTGACGAGCTTGAATGCAGACGGCTTGATGATGAGATCCATCTCGCCGATGAATTCCGTAAGCTCCCCGCTGAAGCCCTTTTTGAAGCGGTAGATGCCGTAGAGGGGGTTGCTTTCGTCCAGATAGCCGGACACGCCGCGGAAGTCATAAATGCGGCAGTTCGTCTCGATTGCCCAGCGGATCATTTCCCACTGCACAAGATAGTTCGGCATGACATTGCGGTGCTCGTTGGACGATGCGCCATAAAGGTACCAGACCTTGTCGCCGTAATGAATGGCGAGGGAGCCGGCAATGGGCTGCCCCTCGTAATAGGCCAGATAGATGCGTGCGTCCTCGCCGAAATTTTCCAGGATGCTGCGGAAATATTCTGTGGAGCGGATGCCGAAATCGTCGCGCTTGCCGGTTTCGACCATGATTTTGTGGAAATCCTCTGCCGCCTCAGGGCCGCAGATTTTCACCTCAACGCCCCTCTTTTTAGCCACACGGATATTATAGCGGTGCTTGGAGGCAAAGGCATTGAAGATTTCATCCTCCGTCTTCCCTTCCACATCGAGGCGGAAGACGAAACGCGGCTGGATGGTTTCAAAGCTCTGCGTGGTGGAATCGACGGTAAAACCGAGGCTTTTGACCAGATCGGCAAATTCCTTGTCGTCCACCTTGATATCCGTATCCATGGTCAGCACGTAGGCGTTGAATTCGCGGCCGACTTCGACCGCCGCGTCGACGAGCTTTTTCACCATTGCGCGGTCGTGCGGGTCGCACACGGGGCCGCGCGGGCTGTACAACAGGGAATAGGGCATACCAGGTACCTTGCGGATGAGTAGGGCCATCGTGCCGTCGATTTTGCCATCTTCTCCGCGGCTGATTACGCCGCGCCACTGCCAGTTTTTTTTGACGCCCGCCCAGGGGCTTCCCTGCATAAAGCTTGCTTTATAATGGCTTTTGACAAAGGCGTCAAACTCGGCCGCCTGTTCGCGTTTGATGATTTCCAAGAGCGTTGCCTCCTATGATACTGCATTTGCATTAGTTGTCATTTTATTTTTATCATAATGGAGTTATTATAGTCCAATCCTATATCGTTGTCAAAAGAAATAGGAACGGAACGGGTATTTCTTTGACAGTGTGCGTGATTTCGATATCTTTATGCACACCAGGCGAGGGTAAGCGGCATTCTGAATGGAGCGGTTCTGTATTTCTCCGTAATTGTGGTTTCCTCATTTTTTCTGTATAATAGG
>DCJV01000086.1:3238-21995 GCA_002320555.1 Ruminococcaceae bacterium UBA1691
GGCACCGGCTCCGGGGTATGCACCGAGCAAAACCTGATGGGTGCGTGACACCGAGTCGGATAAACTCATCGGCGCGGTCAATATCCGCGCTTATCTTACAAAAGCTGGGTTTGAAGCATGGGGCCATATCGGCTATGGTGTGCGGCCCAGTGAACGCCGGAAAGGTTACGCCACACAGATGCTGCAAATGGCGCTCGAGTGCTGCCGAGCGATGGATCTTTGGCGGGTGCTCCTTGGCTGTGCGGACGACAATATCGCCAGCGCAAAAACGATTGAAAAATGCGGCGGCAGGCTGGAAAATATTGTTTGTATGGCAACGGACGGGAAGCAAACACGGGTCAGGCGCTACTGGATCGCTTTATGAGGAACCGATCGCATTGATCAGCATATGGAGCATCAGCGCAGCGCAGACGTTTTTGCATTTTAGGCGAAAAGGGGGATTTTCCATAGAACGTGAACCTATCAAAGCCACAGAGTATGGCGACCGGATCGAGCCGGTTGCCGACGGCGTTTATCATATCGATGATGCACATGCGCAGTCCTTTTATCTGATTGAGGGCGGGGAACGCGCCCTTGTGATCGATACGGGGATGGAGGCACGCGCACTTATCCCCCTCCTGTGCACACTGACGGAGAAGCCGTTTGTGCTCGCCCTGACGCATGCACATCCCGACCATATGTACCATGCGGATGAGTTCGAGACCGTCTACCTGGGCAGGGCGGATATCGCAGCGTGGAAAGGCACGCTCAGGCTCGTGACGGATGTGCTCGTCGGCATGCGGAAGTTGCCGAAGAAGAAGTTTCTAGTGGAAACTTATGTCCCGGTCACGGGCCGCACAAACATCGATCTAGGGGGGAATGTGATCGAGGCGCTGGAGGCGCCGGGCCATACGCCGGGCTCCATGATGTATGTCGACCATCAGCACCGCTGCATTTTTACAGGCGACGCGGTGGGCAGCGGCATGTTCGTCCTCATGGCGCTGCCCGGCTGCCTGAAGCTTTCCGATTATCGAGACAGCCTTGCGCGCCTATTGAAAAAGCTGGAGCCGATCGCGGATTACCGGATGTACGGCGGCCATTTGAATCAGGAGCGAGGCGCGGGCGAGCGGGGAGAGGATTATTACAACCCGGTGACCATTGAAGTGGTGCGGGATCTTTATACGCTGTGCGATAAGCTGCTGAAAAAAGAGCTTCTCCCGCAGGGAAAGGGATTTCTCAGTGCAAAATACGGTAAGGCGGAAATACAGCTGCGCAGGGATCAACTGCGCTGAGGGGAGAAAATTCAGACACGAACCCTTCCCTGTGCCTGGATCCGCGTGAGCGGGCGAGTTTGGAAAGATTAGCCCAACAGGTTGGATCGTGGCTTAGTCTCGTGCTGCCGCAGTGCCCTCCACAAATCCATCACTCATCTGAAGATAAGCTGAAATAGCAAATCAGAAACGCAAAATCCGCAGGCAAACGAGAGATTCGCCTGCGGGTTTTTTGCTCTACAAGAGGCGGAGGAGGAATACGGATATTCACCGTTTTATGGTGATATACCATATCTTGTGCCTCTCCTTTTTTGCCCCCACAACGCCGTTAAAAATTAAGTGCTATTTTGCAATAAAGCATATTTTTTCGTCTGAACGCTTGCATTTTCAGGATACAGTTAGTATAATAGCACTAAAGTGGAGCAGAAAAGAGCAAAGTGGAGCCAAAACCCACATCTTAAATCGCAAGGGAGGGAAAGGAGATGGCTGAGCTTTCGGCCGGCGCTGCCGCTGAAACTGCGGCGCAGGCCCCGGCAGAATCCATGCCCGCCGCGCAAACTGCAGCTGAGGCGCAGTTGGAAAAAAGGCCCGCGGAATTTAAGGGCTTTTTTGAGCATGGGCTGGATGCGAAGGGCCGTCTTTTTATCCCCGCAAAATTTCGTGAGCAATTAGGCGCCTCCTTCACGCTCTGCTTTGCACCCCATGTTCCCGCTTTAGTCCTATACCCGGACGAGGTCTGGAAAGAGATTTCAGACCGGATCAACGCTTCTCTCTTCGACGAGCAGATGCGCAAGGTGCAGCGGCGCACCATGAGCAGCGCGTTCGATATTGAAGCGGACAAGCAGGGCCGTATCACGATCCCGGCGATTTTCAAGCGTTATGCAAAGCTCGAGTCGGAATGCATCATCTCCGGTGCGGGCCGCAAGGTGGAAATCTGGAACCCGGATGCGTGGTATGAGGAGTTCACGCGCCAGCTGGAACTGCCGGAGGGTGAGGACGATTTTGGCGTTTCCTATGATTTTGGAGACGTGTTGGAACGGTAGGAAGATATCATTCATGAAGGGGCTTTTCCAATATGGAATTCTCCCATAAACCCGTTTTATTTGCGGAAACGGTTGAGGCACTTCAGATCAAACCCAATGGCGTCTATGTGGACGGTACGGCGGGCGGCGGCGGCCATTCCGCCGCGATTGCAGCCCGATTGTCCGAAGGGGGTCGATTGATTTGCATCGATCAGGATCCGGACGCGATCGCCGTTTTGCAGGAGCGGATTGGCGGCCTGCCGCAGGTGACAATTGTGCAGGAGAATTTTGCTCGCATCGATTCCGTGCTCAGCAGCCTGGAACTTCCAGGTGCGGATGGCATTTTGATCGACCTCGGCGTCAGCTCCCATCAACTGGATACGCCCGAGCGCGGCTTTTCGTTCCATACGGATGCGCCGCTCGACATGCGCATGTCTCAGCAGGGGCCGACGGCGGCGGAGCTGGTCAATACGCTCGATGAGCGTTCCCTCACACGGATTCTGAGCGAATACGGCGAGGAGCGCTATGCCCGTTCGATTGCCCGCAATATTGTGCGAACGCGGGAACAAGAGCCAATGAAAACGACGCTTCAGCTCGCAGAGCTTGTCAAGGCTTCCATGCCGGCTGCGGCGCGACGCGAGGGCGGGCATCCGGCGCGCAGGACGTTCCAGGCGCTGCGCATTGCGGTCAACGGCGAGCTGGACATGCTTTCCGCCGGACTCGACGCGATGTTTGAACGCCTCAATCCAGGCGGCCGGTTGGCCGCGATCACATTTCACTCCTTGGAGGACCGAATGGTCAAGCAGCGGTTCGCCTCCTGGTGCGAGGGCTGCATTTGCCCGCCCGATTTCCCAGTCTGCGTATGCGGCAGAACGCCGCGCGCGCGCCTTCCCTTCAAGGTGAAAGGGCCGTCTGCACAGGAGCTGGAGGCAAATCCGCGCAGCCGGAGCGCAAAACTTCGGGTGGTGGAAAAGTTTGGAAGATGATTTACTAGAATTACAAATAACAGATTTGATTTTATGATAGAAAGGAGACCGAACCATGGCACAGCGTACTACAGGAACCGGCGCATATGATTTTTCACGTTTTGAACGCGCACAGGCGGCGCCGCAGCGTGTTCCGGCCCGGCCACAGAAATCGCCTCCAAGGCCCGTCAAGGTCCCCGAGCCGCGGAAAACCTCTGCACAGCGCAGACGGGAGAGTGTTGACTCCCTGCGCCGTACGGTGAAGACCATATTGGTCTCCGGGCTCCTGCTCTCCCTTTTGGGCGGGATGCTTTACAGTGAAGTCAGGCAGGAGGAGCTGACCCACGCCTATCGGAAGCTGGAAAGCCAAATGGCGATCGCACAAAGTGAAAACACCCGGCTGAACATGGAATTGAGTGCAAAGCTTTCACTGGACAAGGTGGAGGCCTATGCGCGTGAAAAGCTGGGGATGGTGAAAAACGACGCACCCATCGAGTGCATCAATATCCCGCAGGACAACGAGGTGTTGCTGGCCGGCGGAAAAAGCCAGTCGAATGCTTCCAAAACGGAGAGCGGCACGGATCAAAAGCAGCAAGCGGCTTCTCAGGAGCAACGAAACGCTTCTGCTTCCAAACAGTCCGGCACACCGGAGAAGCAGGCGGACAAGCAATCATCCGGGTCGGCGCTGAAAGATTTTTTGGAATATCTTTTTTAGCAGGGCAATACCTATGAATAGGCGGCATCTGATTCCGGCTGACTGTTGCCGGAGAGCTGCGGACAGAAGTTGATGCGGTGAGCTGGCTGCGCCGCGCGGGAACAAGCTTTCCGTGCGGCGGCGGTGCGGCCACCGCTGTTTCGATAAAAGCCCGTTCATTCATGGATACAGTGTGAAAGGATGATTATTCTTATGAGCAAAAAGCCATCGCGTCATATGGTACACCGTGCGATTATAGTATTGGTGGCGCTACTCTTCGGCGTTTTTGGAATGGACGTCGTCAGCCTGGCGCGCATTCAGCTGATCCATGCGGATGAATACCGGAGCAAGGCCGAGAGCCAGCAGCTGAGCGATACGGAAATCCAGCCGCAGCGAGGCGTGATTTACGACCGGAACAAAAAGGTGCTCGCCCAGAGCGCTAATGTCTGGCTCGTTTACATCAATCCCTCTAAAATCCCGAATGACAAGGTGCGCAATGCCATCTCGGAGGGCCTGGCGGAAATTTTGGAGATGGATAAAGATACAATCCTGAAAAAAGCGCAGAGAACGAATTACGGCTATGTAGCGGTCAAAAATCAGGTGGAAAAAGAGATGAAGGATGCGGTCAGCGATTTCATCTCCAAGCACGATGAAGCGCTGAAGAAGATCAATCAGAAAAATGTGCCGGATGATCAGAAGGATGCCTATTATTCAGAGATCATCTTTATCGATCCGGACGTCAAGCGCTATTATCCCAATTCCCATCTCGCTTCCACAGTCCTCGGCTTTACCGGCAAGGACGGCGTGGGCCGTTGGGGGCTTGAGGCAAAATATAATGAGACGCTTTCCGGCACGCCGGGCCGCATTCTAACGGCGAAAAACGCCGGTATGGACAGTATGGATACACCTTATGAGACGACTTATGACGCAAAGCAGGGCAATTCTCTGGTGCTGGCCCTCGACGAGGTCATCCAGTATTATCTGGAGAAGAGCCTCGATCAGGCGCGCGTGAACGCGCAGGCCAAAAGCGCCTATGGGATCGTGATGGATGTCGAGACGGGCGGCATTCTCGCCATGGCGACCAAAGGAGATTTCGACCCGAACGACCCGCATGCCATCGCGGATGAGAAGACCGCGGCAGAGCTTGAAAAAATCGTTGATCCGGAGGAAAAATACAAAGAACTCACCAACGCGCAGTATACGCAGTGGCGCAACCGCGCGATCACGGATACCTATGAGCCTGGCTCCGTTTTCAAGGTTGTCACGGCGGCCGCGGCGGTGGAGGAAAACGTGATCCCGGATAACTTCACCTACACCTGCACCGGCGTGATCAATGTGGCGGGCACCAAAATTCACTGCCATAAGCGCTCGGGCCACGGGACGGAGGATTTTACCCACGGCCTGATGAATTCCTGCAACCCCTTCTTTATCACGGTCGGCCAGCGCCTGGGCGCGGAAAAATTCTATAAATATTTCGAAGCGTTCGGCTTTACGGAGAAGACTGGCATTGACCTGCCCAGCGAAACGGCGCCGGTAGAGGGCCAATCCTACCATACGCTCAAGCAGCTCGGTGTCGTTGAGCTCGCCAGCTCCTCCTTTGGCCAGACCTTTGAGACCACGGCCATCCAGATGCTCACTGCCGTCAATACGATTGCAAACGGCGGTAAAATGATGAAGCCCTATATCGTCTCCTCCGTACTCGATGAAGAGGGCAACACGATTTCCACCACACGGCCTACGGTCAAGCGGCAGGTCATCTCGGAAAAGAGCGCGGCCAAGGTGGCGGACATGATGGAGCACGTCGTTTCCGAGGGCACCGGTAAAAACGCCTATGTGGCAGGCTTCCGCCTCGCCGGAAAGACCGGTACGTCGGAAAAGCTCGCAGGCGGCGGGAAAAAGGAGGGCAAGTATGTGGCTTCCTTCGTCTGCTTCGCGCCCGCGAACGATCCCAAGATTTCGATGCTGATCGTCATCGACGAACCGGTCGGCCAGATCAACGGCGGACAGATTGCAACGCCCGTTGCCGCGGAGGTTGCAGAGGCAACACTCAATTATCTCAATGTCGACCCGCAGTACACCGCCAAAGAACTGGCCAATCTCGGAGAAGAAACGCCGTCCGTAACGGGCCTGCCCCTCTCCAAAGCGCGCGAAGCGCTCAGCGGCTTTACCATCAAAACAGTCGGCGAGGGCAACACGGTGATCAGCCAGATGCCGGCGGCCGGGCAGCTCATTCCGAAAAACGGCGTGGTGGTGCTCTATACGGATAAGACCTCGGAGAAAAAGAAGGTGACCGTGCCGAATCTGACCAATCTGAGCGTATCTGAAGCGAACCAGAAGGCGCTTGAATACGGCCTGAATCCAAAGATTTTCGGCAACTCCCTGACGATGGGAGAATCCGTCTCCTATAAGCAGAGCGAGGAGGCCGGTTCACAGGTCGACGAGGGAACGGTGGTCACCATCTATTTCAAATCCAATGTGGACGTCAACGATCTGGCGCGGAATTAATCCTGCGCCATGTGCAGAGAGGTTTCAGTTGGGCGGCGGATCGCCCTACCCGCTCAACAGAGCAATCCCTGCAAAAAACAAATTGGAACCATAAAACTTCGCATTTTATGGTATACTATGTTCGTTTCAGAAATGGAGGTGCGGCAATGCGCTTATCAGAATTGCTGCAACGGGTTACGCCGGCTCTGCCGGGCAGAGACCCTGAAATTACGTTCATCACTGACGATTCCCGGAAGGTTCGGGCCGGATGCGTATTTGTCTGCATCCGGGGAAAGAATTTCGACGGACACACGGCAGCGGCGGAAGCGGTCGAGGCCGGTGCCGCTGCGGTCATCGCGGAGTATGACACGGGGATTGCTTGCCAGGTGCTCGTGCCTGATACCCGGGCTGCGTATTCGCTGATGTGCGAAGCGTTTTTTAAAAATCCGGCGGAAAAGCTTCATTTGATCGGGATCACGGGCACCAACGGGAAGACGACCTCCGCCTTCCTGATCAAGGAGATCCTGGATGCTGCGGGGTATCAGACGGGGCTGATCGGCACGGTGCAGAATATGGTGGGGGACGAGGCGTTCCCGGCGCAATTGACGACCCCGGACCCATACGAACTCAATGAGCTCTTCGACAAGATGGTAAAAGCGGGCTGTACGCACTGCGTGATGGAGGTCTCCTCCCAGGCGCTGGCACAGCAGCGGGTAGCAGGGATGCATTTTGATATCGCGCTGTTTACCAATCTCACGCAGGATCATCTCGATTACCACGGTACCTTTGAAAACTATCTGGCGGCAAAGCACAAGCTTTTCGAGCAGGCCGATCAGGCGGTTATCAATCTCGACGACCCGGCCGCCGCCTCCATGACCGAGGGCACAAGCTGCGAAGTCGTCACCTATTCGATCGATCGGGACGACGCGGATTTTACGGCGAAAAACGTGCACGATATGCCGACCTATGTGGAATATGAGCTTGTCGGCAGCGGCATAATCGGGCGCGTGCATCTGGAGATACCGGGGCATTTTTCCGTATACAATTCCATGGGCGCGCTGTTGTGCGCCATGAAGGCGGGCATACCGTTCCAGCAGGCGCTCAATGCGCTGCGCGCGGCAAAGGGGGTAAAAGGGCGCATTGAGGTCGTCCCGACGGGGACGGACTATACGGTCATCATCGATTACGCCCACTCGCCCGACGGGCTGGAGAATATCCTCTCCTCCCTGCGGGAGATTGCGCGCGGGCAGATCATCTGTGTGTTCGGCTGCGGTGGGGACCGTGACCGCACCAAGCGACCGAAGATGGGCGCGGTCGTTGCGCGGCTGGCAGATGTGGCGGTTGTCACGTCCGACAATCCGCGCTCCGAAGACCCTGATCAAATCGTTCAGGATGTGCTCGAAGGGATGAAGGACGCGGCGATCCCCGTGCATGTTGAGGTCAATCGGACACAAGCCATCCGCCTTGCGATGCACCTTGCGAAAAAGGACGATTTCGTCCTTCTTGCGGGCAAGGGCCACGAGACCTATCAGATTTTGAAATCCGGAAAAATCCATTACGACGAACGTGAGATTGTCGCTCAGATTTTGCAGGAAGGCAACGACGAGGGATAACAGAGAGGAGAGATCAGCATGCTGCCACTTCAGATCAGAGAAATTGCACTTGCCTGCAAGGGAGAGGCACACGGAGAAGCGCAGATTACCAGCGTGTGCATCGACAGCCGGAAAATCACGCCGGGCTGTCTATTTATCGCCATCAAGGGCGACCGATTCGATGGGCACGATTTCATTGGAAAAGCCTGTGAGGAAGGCGCGGCGGCTGTGATGATGCACCGCGACGTCCCGTGCGACTGCCCCTTTGTCCGGGTGGATGACACGCGCGAGGCGTTGCTCCGTCTGGCAGGCTATTACCGTCAGTTCTTCCAGATCCCCGTTGTGGGGCTGACGGGAAGCGTCGGTAAGACGACCACGAAGGAGATGACCGCCGCCGTCCTCTCGAAGCGGTACAAAACGCTCAAAAACGAGGGGAATCTCAATAATGAAATCGGTATGCCGATGACTGCGTTCAGACTGGACCTGAGCTTTGGCGCTGCAATCTTCGAGATGGGGATGAGCGGCTTCGGCGAGATTTCCCGCATGGCGCGCGCCGCCGCGCCGACCTTGGGGATCATTACGAACATAGGCGTTTCGCATATGGAGCAGCTTGGCTCGCAGGAGAACATTCTCAGGGCAAAGCTTGAATTGCTCGACGGCCTGGAACCGTATGCGCCTCTGATCCTGAATGGGGACGATCCGCTTCTGGCGGGCGCGCAGATCGAGGGGCACCCGGTCTTTTATTACGGCGTCGAGCAGGAGCGCTGCCGCATTCGTGCGCAGGAAATCACACAGACGGATCATCTGCTCTCCTTTACGGTCTCCTATGGGTATGGCAGTGTTCGCGTCCAGATGCCTGTAGTGGGAATGCATTTCGTATATGATGCGCTCGCCGCGTTTACAGCGGGGCTGATCCTCGGCGTTGCGCCGCAGGCCGCCGCCCAGGCGTTGGGCGAATACGAGCCTTCGGGGATGCGCCAGCGGGTGCGTCAGGTGAACGGCGTGACGATTCTGGAGGATTGCTATAATGCAAGCCCGGATTCTATGCGCGCGGCGATCAAGGCGTTGCGCATGCTGGACGCAAAGCGCCATATCGCCGTGCTGGGCGATATGCTGGAGCTGGGCGCGCTTTCCAAGGAAGCGCACACGCAAATCGGGGAATTTGCCGCGCAGCAGGGCGTCAACCTGCTGTTTGCCTGCGGGCCCGAATCGGCTCAGATGGTGCGGGCGGCAAAAGAGGCCGGGGTTCCTCAGTGCTTTTATGCAGCCGATCAAAACGGGCTGCTGGAGGATCTCCTGCACACGCTGCAAAAGGGCGACGCCGTACTCTTCAAAGCGAGCCGCGGCATGCGGCTGGAGAAGCTGATCGCAGCAATTTACGAGGGGTGGAAAACAAAATGAATACGACTGTCGCAATCATACTGTGTGCGGTGCTGGGCTTTGTGGTTTCGGCGCTGCTCGGAATCGTTCTGGTGCCGTGGCTGCACAAGCTGAAATTCGGGCAGACGATTCTGGATATCGGCCCGAGCTGGCATAAGAAGAAGCAGGGAACGCCGACGATGGGCGGCATCATGTTTATCATTGCCACGATCGCTGCACTGCTGGTGGTGGTACTGACGGATTATTTTCTGGGCGGTAATCTTGTGCAGGGCGCTGACCTGAGCGGGGCAAACGCGCATACAAAGCTTTGGGGTGGCCTGCTCATGGCACTCGGCTTTGCCATCATCGGCTTTGCGGATGATTACATCAAGGTTGTCAAAAAGCGTAACCTGGGGCTGACGGAAAAACAGAAGACGATCGCGCAGCTGCTTGTGGCAATTGCCTATCTCGCCTCCCTGCATATTGCAAACGGCACTTCTATGTATATCCCCTTCCTCGGCAACATCCCCCTTCACCCGATCGTCTACTATGTGTTCGGTATGATCGTCATCTATGCGGCCACCAACGCCGTCAATTTTACCGATGGGATTGACGGCCTGTGCGGCAGCGTGACAATGCTCGCAGCGATTTCATTTACGATCATGGGCATCCTGCGGCAGATGATGGGCGTTAGCATCATGGGCGCGGCGCTCGCGGGCGCATGCGGTGGATATCTCATCTGGAACTGGTATCCGGGCAAGGTCATGATGGGAGACACGGGCTCCATGTTCCTCGGCGGCATGGTGGTGGCGCTGGCTTATTCGCTGGATTGCCCGATTATTTTGGTGCCGGTGGGCATCATATATGTGATTGAAGGTGGCTCCGTTGTCATTCAGCGCACCTATTTTAAAATCACCAAGCATAAAACGGGCACCGGTAAGCGTATTTTCAAAATGACCCCGATCCATCACGGGCTGGAAATGTCCGGCTGGAAGGAGACGAAAATCGTCTTTGTTTTCAGCGCGATCACGATCCTGGGTGGGGCTTTGGGCATATTGCTCATGTATTTCGGCTGAGTGTTCCCGGCCGGACGGAAACGAAGGAGGCTTGATAATGGCAGACAGGGCGAATACGGCGCGCAACCGGAACCGGATGCAGCCTCAGAGCACAAGCAAGGTCTCTGCGCTGCGTAAACTCATGTCAAAGAATGCGTTTGACGTGCCCTTTATGATGTTTACGCTCGCTCTTTTGACCATCGGCCTGATTATGCTGCTTTCTTCCAGCTATACCTACGCGTATTATAACAATCACGGGGACAGCACTTATTATTTCAAGCGGCAGCTGATTTTTGCGATCATCGGCGTCGTGCTGATGTTTCTCGTTTCAAAGGTCAATTATGAATGGTACAAATATCTTGCTATCCCGGGCATCGTTGTGTCCATCGGCTTGCTGGTCGTAGTGTTGTTTTATCATACAAACCTGGGTGATTTTAAGCGCTGGATCCCGCTGCCCGGCGGATTTACCTTCCAGCCCTCGGAGATCGCCAAGGTGGCGCTGGTGCTGTTTTGCGCATGGAGCATGGAAAAACACCACCGGCAGATCATCGACAAAACGCCCTCGCGTGGGAAAACTGCTACGTTCCTGCGGGATAAAACCAACGGCCTGATCAATCCCTGCAAGGCGACTTCCACGCTCTACATGCTTTTCTATGCCGCGATTATCTGCCTGATGTGCGGCCTCGTCTTCCTCGAAAACCATCTGTCTGGCACGATCCTGATGTTTTCCATCGGCGTGGCGATGATGTTTTTCGGTGAGGTCAAGATGCGCTGGTTCGTCATTGGCGCGGTTGCTGTGCTCGCGGTGGTTGTTTTCTTTGTCATCTTTCCAGATAAACTGCCGAAATATGCGGCAGAACGAATCATGGCCTGGCTAGATAAGGATTATGAGCCGTTCGGCGCACGTTGGCAGACCAATCAGTCGCTCTATGCAATCGGTTCCGGCGGCTTTCTGGGCGCGGGGCTGGGCAACTCGAAGCAGAAGCACCTCTACGTGTCCGAGCCGCAGAACGACTTTATCTTTTCCATTGTCTGCGAGGAGCTCGGCTTTGTGGGCGCAACGGCGATCATCATCCTGTTCGGCTTGCTCGTATGGCGCGGATTTGTCATCGCCATGAAGGCGCGCGACCGCTTCGGTGCGCTGCTCGCCATGGGCCTCGTCTTTCAGGTGGGCCTGCAGGTCGCTCTGAATATCGCTGTTGTCACGGATACGGTGCCCAATACGGGTATTTCCCTACCGTTTTTCAGTTACGGCGGCACCTCGCTGATGATCCTGCTGATGGAGATGGGGATCGTGCTGTCGGTATCGCGGTATTCCAGGGTGCGAAAGATGTAAAGAGTTGAAAATATTTGAGTTCAGATTGAAAAGAAGGGGAAACGCTTATGAAGGTTTTATTCGCCGCGGGCGGGACGGGCGGCCATATCAATCCCGCGTTGGCCACTGCCGGGATGGTGCGTGAACGCCATCCGGATGCACAGATCCTGTTCGTCGGCACGGCCGAAAAGATGGAGGCGCGCCTCGTCCCCGCCGCGGGATATGATTTTAAAACGATTGACATCAGCGGATTTCAGCGAAAACTGACTTTAGAGAACATAAAACGCAATATCGGTACTGTCTCCAAGCTCTTAAAATCCTCCTCTCAGGCGAAGAAAATCCTGCTTGATTTTCGGCCGGACGTCGTCGTGGGCTTCGGCGGCTATGTCAGCGGCCCTGTGCTGCGCATGGCGGCGAAGCTCGGATTTAAAACAGCGATCCATGAGCAGAATGCCTTTCCCGGAAAGACGAATAAGGTGCTTGCGGGCGAGGTGGATCGGGTGATGCTCGCCGTCCCGGCGGCGGAGCAGTATCTGCATCCGAAGCATCCATGCATCGTGACAGGGCTTCCGGTGCGCGGGGAGCTGCTGCGCGCCGACCGCACGCTGTCCCGTTTTGAGCTCGGGCTCGATGACCGCCCGCTGGTGCTCTCCATGGGCGGCAGCCTCGGTGCAGAAGCCATCAACCGCGCGATGGTGGAGGTGATCGCCCGGCGGCATGAAAAGGCGGACTGCTATTTTATGCATGCCATGGGGCAGTATGGCCTGTGGGTGAAGGATGCACTCAAAGAAAAGGGTGTGGATCTCGCAACCGAAAAGCATGTGATCATTCGGGAATATATCGATGACATGTACCGCTGCATGGCGGCGGCGGACGTGGTGGTCTGCCGCTCGGGCGCGAGCTCCTTGAGTGAAATCGAGGCCATGGGTAAGGCATCGATCTTGATTCCATCTCCGAATGTGGCGGAAAACCATCAGTACCATAACGCCATGGCGCTCGTCTCCAAAGATGCTGCGGTGCTGATCGAGGAAAAGGATCTGACCGGTGAGCGCCTCTCTCAAGAGCTTGGCGCGCTGCTTGACCATCCGGACCGCCGCAGGCAGCTCGGCGAAAATGCGAGGCGCCTTGCCATCACGGATGCAAACGAACGCATTTATCAGGTGATCGCCGAACTGGCGAAGGCAAAATAAATATCATCATTTTATTGTTGAATCTATATTTTCTCTTTTCACGCATATTCCACTGGACGCATAGTATACTGCAGGGCGGCAAAAACGGCCCGCTTGTGTTTTTTATGCGAAAGGGTGTGCGACAATGGAGAAAATCGTCATCGGAGGCGGGAAGCGCCTCAGTGGGGAACTGAAAGTGCACGGTTCCAAAAACAGCGCCCTGCCGATTCTTGCGGCTGCCGTTTTAACGACAAAACCCTGCGTCATACATAATTGCCCAAGGCTTACGGATGTAGACGCGGCAATCCGGATTTTGACCTATCTCGGCTGTAAGGTGGAGCGGGAGGACCATACGGTTGTGGTGGACGCTTCCGGAATGGAACGCTCTGACATCCCAGATCATCTAATGCGGGAAATGCGCTCCTCCGTCGTTTTTCTTGGCCCAATCCTGGCCCGGATGGGGAAGGCGAGCCTTTCCACGCCGGGCGGCTGTGAGATAGGGCTGCGCCCGATCGATCTGCATCTCTCTGCCATGCGCCAGTTCGGCGTGGAAATTCAGGAGGAGCATGGACGGCTGGAATGCATCTGCCCGGGGCAGATGAATGGCGCAAAGATCGCTCTCTCCTTCCCGAGCGTTGGCGCAACGGAAAATATCATGCTCGCTGCCGCCACAGCGCAGGGGCGCACTGTCCTCGTCAATGCGGCGCGGGAGCCGGAGATCAGCGACCTTGCTGATTTTCTCAACGGCTGCGGGGCGCGCATCCATGGGGCGGGCGAGGGCACGATCGTCATCAACGGCGTGAAATCCCTATCCGCTACGGAGCACACGGTGATCCCCGACCGCATTACGGCAGCCACCTATATGACTGCCGCTGCGGTAACACACGGCCATCTGACGCTGCGGGACATTATCCCGGCGCATCTGGGGCCCGTAATCCCTGTAATGGAGGAGGCCGGCTGTGACATCAGCATCTGTGCGCGGGACCTGACTATCAGCGCGCCACCGCGCTTGAGAAGAGTGCACACGGTGCGCACAATGCCCTATCCCGGCTTCCCGACCGACGCGCAGGCGCCCGTGATGGCGATGACTTCGATTGCGGACGGCACAAGCGTCATCATTGAAAATATTTTTGAGAGCCGTTATAAACATGTCAGCGAGCTGCACCGCCTGGGGGCCCATATCAAGGTGGAGGGCCGTGTGGCAGTGGTGGAGGGCGTACCGTTTTTGTCGGGCGCGCCGGTGGTGGCACCGGATCTGCGAGGCGGCTCCTCGCTGGTGATCGCGGGCCTTTCCGCCCACGGTACGACGGAGATTACTGGAGTCCGGCATATCGACCGGGGATATGAAAAAATTGAGGAAAGCCTGCAGAATATCGGGGCACAAATCAAAAGGGTGATCTGCGATGAACCAGAAGACGACTTCTAATCAAAAACGGGCGGCCGGCCCGCAGAAGAGGCCGGCCGTGTCTGCGCAGGCGGAACAGCCACCGCGTTCCCGCGATGAGCTCCGGCGTGCACAGCAATTGCGCACACAGAAAAAACGGCGCAGGAAAAAGGCGATTCTTTATCTTGTGCTGTTTTTGCTGATTCTCGGCGTGGGCGCAGTGCTGACATTCACCGTGTTTTTTCATATCTCCGGCTTTGAGGTCAAGGGGAACAGCCGCTATACAGCGCAGGAAATCATAGATGCATCGGGAATTGCAAAGGGCGAAAACCTGTTTCTGTGCAAGACGGAGCAGGCAGCCGAGCGGATTACAGAAAAGCTTCCTTATGTGGAATCCGTTTCCGTCAAACGCAAACTGCCGGACAAGCTGATCGTCACAGTCCAGGAAGCACAGCTGAAGCTGGCGGTCCAGCAGGGCAATTCCTATCTGATTATGACAGGCAGCGGAAAGGTGCTGGAAATCGGGGCGACGCAGCTTCCAGAGGGAGCGGCCCTGCTCAAGGGCGTGGAGGTCAGGAGCGCATCGCCCGGCAAACAGGCGGGCTTCCCGCCGAAGGCGCAGCAGACACAGGAATCCGCAAAGGCAGAGGAGACCGTGAAGGCCCAGCAGCAGGAAAGCGGCCAGTCTCTGGAAAAAGATATTCTCGATCATCTGCTGCAGGCGGCGCAGCAGACGGGCCTCTCCGAGATTACACAGATTGATCTGACGGATCCAGAGGATATCCGGGTGACCTATCAGGGGCGCATGGAGCTGCTTTTGGGGGATGATGAACAGCTGGCGCAAAAAATTCAGCTCGGCATGGAGGTCATTGCGCGGGAGGATACAGGCAATCCAGAGAAAAAGGGAAGCATCAATCTGACGATCCCGAAGAAGGCGTTTTTCAGCGAGACGATCGAACCGGCTCAAACAACACAGTCCACAACGCAGGCCGCCGAATGAATCAGGCGTGAACTGGACGAAAAAATATCTGAATTCTTTTTATATCATATTGAATTTTAAATCCCGCCGTGTTAGTATATTACTAATCATTCTGTATCTTTATGCCAAGATACCATTATGAAGTGCCGCTGTCTGCCAGGGCAGCGTTGCCTTGGATTGCCTTTTCCATTTTGTTCCGGATAGATTTGTTCAATAGGGGGACGTATGAATGCCGTTTGAGATTGATAACGACTTTGAAAACGTAGTACAGATAAAGGTCATCGGCGTGGGCGGCGGCGGCGGAAACGCCGTCAACCGGATGGTCCGCTCCGGTGTGCAGGGCGTTGAGTTCATCTCAGTCAACACGGACCGCCAGGTGCTGAATCATTCCCAGGCCACCCATAAAATTCAGATCGGCGAAAAGACGACGCACGGCCAAGGCGCCGGCGCGCGTCCGGAGGTGGGCCAGCGCGCAGCGGAGGAAAGCCGTGAGATGATCACGGACGCGCTCAAGGGTACGGACATGGTCTTCATCACTGCGGGCATGGGCGGCGGTACCGGCACCGGCGCAGCGCCTGTCATCGCCCAGCTTGCAAAAGAGATGGGGATTCTCACGGTTGGCATCGTGACAAAGCCGTTCCATTTTGAGGGCCGCCGCCGTATGGCGCAGGCCGAACAGGGCATTGCAGAGCTCGCCCAGCATGTGGACAGCCTTGTGATCATTCCAAACGAACGTCTTAAATTCGTTTCCGATAAGAAGATTACATTGGCAAATGCCTTTGATGAGGCGGACGGTGTGTTGCTGCAGGGTGTCAAGAGTATTTCCGAGCTGATCAAGGTGCCCGGCTTCATCAATCTGGACTTTGCGGACGTAACCGCTGTTATGAAGGACGCGGGGCACGCGCACATGGGCGTTGGCCACGCAAGCGGCAAGGATAAGGCGGAGACTGCGGCAAACGCAGCCGTTTCCAGCCCGCTGCTGGAGACCTCGATCCATGGTGCGCACGGCGTGATCATCAGCATCACGTCCTCTGACGATATCGGTCTGGAGGATGTGGAGGCGGCCTCCGAGATCATCGCCCAAGAGGCGCATCCGGATGCGACCATCATCTGGGGCGTGTCCTTTGACGATATGCTTGACGACGAGATGGTCGTCACAGTGGTTGCCACCGGCTTTGGAGAAGAAGAGCAGCTGGAGGAGCAGACCGCGGCAGCAGAAAAGCCCTCGGGACAAAAATCTCCTTTTGAAGAGGCGATGGAACATGGCGCCGCCGCTGTGGGTACAGAGGAGGAGACGAAAAAAACAGAGCAGCCATCCTTTGAGCTGCCGCCGGAACCGAAACCAACACGTCGGCCGGCAACGCCTCCTGCAAAGAATCCCTATGGCCCGGACGACGACGGCTATTTTGATATTTTGAGCATTTTTAAGGGCAATAAATAAGAACGAGAAACGGCGGAAAGGCAAGTGCTTTTCCGCCGTTTTTATCGTATGGCATGGGCGGACAATTTTTGAACCGAGGAGTTTTGGAGGGGAAAGGAGCTCGCACATCTTATCTGGCGATACGTTGAATCCCATTCGGTGGTTGCATTTTTTGACCACCTGTTTTGTGAAATGTGTATAGATTATGAAGAATCGGGATTGTTGAACAAAATTATACAATATGTAACAAAACAATTTCTGGATTAAAAGGCGAAATAGGGAAATAGATCGCACAAAAAAGGTAAAAAGCCTTGTAAATAGGTGCTTTTTTAGGCCTCCTCCCGAAAAACATTAAAAAACTATTAAATTACTATTTGTAATAATAGCTCCGGATATTCATTTATTATTAATAAATAAGGAAGACTCTGTCGTTTAGAGGGTTCCAACAAAAAAAGGAGAGTGACAATGTTATTCGAAAAAACGAGGTGAATATGAATCGGCCCTTCTGCAAACGTTTGCAACATGCCTGTGCAAAGGGCTGAGGATCATGGGAAGGTGATGCACAGGAATCGTGAAAAGAAAAGAGGTATGCACATGAGAGTTTCCAAAAAAGCGCTGAGTGTTTTCATGGCTATTTTAACGGTCATGACAAGCCTGAGCGTAGGTTTTTCAGCTTTCGCTGCCGACGACCCGTATCAGGTTCTGGCAGATGCGCTGAAGCTGGATGGAGTACAACACGCATCCTGGGGAAGCCCCCAAAACTACATCACAGTTGTGAACGATTCGACTGGTGATATCGAAAAAGCGGCGGAGGCATTCTGGAGCGTTGCTACCGCAGAAGCCCCCAGCCATACAGGCAAGAGCAGCGATGCCTCCAAGACGGCGTACGGCGTAGCCGAGGCGGTTCTGACTAAGCTGCAGAACGAATACGGCGTTACCGGAGACGACCTGTCGAACGCCCGCACGGCCATCAAAGCATTTATCGGCGGGATGAACGGCAACAACTCGGATTGGAAAAACAGCTCAGAACCCAGCGAGCCGCAGGAACGCACCTATGGAATCAGGGTTGTACGCAATGTAACGAGTATCCTGCTCGCGCAGGATACGGATGTCTCCAAGCTTCCGGATTCCATTCCGACGGCGGTGGAATACACTTGGAACCATGGTCGTTATGTGTGGAGATCAGGTTTTTTAAACATTACAAGAAATGCCTGCAACTATTTGAAGGCGGACGGCTGGAGCCGCACGGAAACCGGCATGAATACGGAGATCCCGGCGCAGCTCAAGGCCTTTGGTAATTATTTTACCGCCAGCCTGCTTAAGACGGATCTCGACAAGCTGAATTCGGATGAACTTGTTCAGCTCGTCCGGAATAACCAGGCCGCCGTGGACGCCTGCTCCCTGTGGGGCAACGACGCGGTGATGAACCACTTCTTTGATAAGACGGCGATTAAGACCTTTATCAATGACGCGATCACCGCGCGAGACAAGAGCTTTGCGCTCGGCTTTGCGCAGCAGGTCGTTGAAAAGATGAAGAACGATCCCACTACGATGGAGCACGACGCGCTGGCTGCGCTGCTCGATGAGATGAATGCACTTAAGGCGAATCTCAAGGGCTGCACCGCTGATGCGGTTGCTTATGCGCTTGCTGAAACCGGCCTTACCATGGAGAAGATCGATGCCTTCATTGCCTCTGTGAATGAGGAGAAGGAAGTCATCGAGCTCAGGGGCTTCCAGGCCACGATTGACGAGGTCATCCACAATATCAATCTTGCAACCGCTGCTGACGACGAAGTGCTCAATGCGGCGAAGACGGTAACGGAGCAGTATGCGATGGTGACCTCCCGCACGCAGGGAGCGATCAGCCGTGTTTTCACGCAGGGCACTGATTATATCACCGCATTTCTCAAGGATGCCGATGTCGAGCTGCAGGCGCGCAAGCTGGAAGAGGCCGCACTGATCGATTACTTTGTCTATTTCAATGCGGATCTGCTCGGCATGGATCTGACGAAGATTGCGACGGATGAGCTGATCGACAACTACCTCGCCACTGCGAACACGAAGCTCGC
>DCJV01000086.1:22037-27566 GCA_002320555.1 Ruminococcaceae bacterium UBA1691
TATCCTGCGATCAAAGCCTACATCGCTTCAATCGATACGACGCTGACCAACCGCGTGGAAGCGCAGATTGACAAGGCCATCGACAATTATGACAATTACGGCAAGATTACACTGCTCAACTACAAGGCGGTCAAAGAAGCCATCGGCGGTGTGGAAGGCCGCATCATGGATGTGATCGACGCTTCCGATGCGCTGAAAGCGAAATATGAGAAAATTGCCCCGATGCTTGAGGAGTACAATGCGTTTGTTGAGAGCAAGGGCTACACGGGCTATGTCAAGACCAAGATGGAATACCCTGTGCGCGACATCCTGCCCGGTGATATCGCCCGCACAGAGGGCGAAGCCTATACGGTTACGAACGAAAAGCTGGCAGATGTGATTCAGTCGCTTGACTCCCTGATGGGCAATGCAGAGGTTACAAAGCTTCTTGGCCTTGACGGCACGCTTTCAGATATCATTAAAAACGCGATTTCTGGAGCATTGTATACGGACAAGACGGTCAATTCCGTTGTCAGCATGCTGTACCCGATGATTGTTGACCAGATCAACAACACCCTCAGTGTTGTCAGCGCAGATACAGTGGCAGGCCTTCTCAGCGGCCTGACGAAGGCCGGGCTTTACATCTACCCGGATACACTGGGCGAAAAGATCGACAGCAGCCGCTATCCCGAGGCTGCATCCGCTCTGAAGGCTGCCGGTAACAAGTGGAATGCTGTCAACTGGGACAACGTCAAGTGGAATGTTACGGACCGTGCGTCCTTTGTTGCGGCAATCGGTCATTCGCTCAGCGGCCTGACCCCATTCCTGCGCGCACTACTGGGCAATTACGACTATAAGGGCGGCTTTTCTGTCGTTGCCTATATCGAGCTTACCATGGGCCACAAGGATGTGTATAACAACGCAGTCCTGCCGCTGCTGGAAGTGCTCGAATGCGATGGCGTAAAGTCTGCAGCGCAGTTCAACGCGCTGACAACCTCTGATGATATGATCGACGCTGTGCTGACGCCGCTGCTGACCTGGGTCGAAACTGTGGCGGAGCAGCCGGTAGAGAAGCTCCTTGATCTTCTGCCGAAGCTTGCCTATATCATGGAATTCGGCATGATTGATGAGATCCTCAGCAGCATTATCATCAACCCGCATGTCAGAGTCCAGATCATCTGGGATGTCGTCAATCAGGACATCACGATTAACCTTTATGAAACCCTGAAGGGAATCGAAGGCGTCGGCGATCTGTTCCCGATCAACGATATCAACACGCTGATCCCGAAAATTCTCAAAATGGTCGCACCCGATGCGAATATCGTCCTCCCGACCATCAATCAGACGGTTCTCGCCAGCCACGGCGAGATGGTGAAGACCACCAGCGGCCGTACGGGCGGCGAGCGCTATGCGCTGGTCACGGACAAGGCGGACACATTGCTTGCAGTTCTACGCTATGTCCTTCCACTGCTGGGCGACCAGGACTTTCTGACTTCCGTCTTTGCGCTGGTTGGCTCCCTGACCGGCTCTCAGTTAGAGCTCAGCGACGACGTCATGGCGATCCTCAAGAATCTCGGCGATCATCCGGATCGTGCCATCGCCGCGCTGACGGAGCTGTTTGTCCCGCAGGAGTATGCCTCCAAGAAGATGACCTATGCATTCTCCGAGCAGGCTGACGAGGCCATTGCAAACGGCGAGGCCGGCGCTGTGATCAACAATGTGACTTACAGCGAAAACTGGACGAAGGAACAGGCGCAGTACATCGCCGACCGTCTTCCGGAGTATATCGACAACATGATGCTTATCCTGGGCGGTAAGGATACTCTGAAGCTCAGCGAGCTGATCAAATCCTATGTCACGGGCATCTACACCAACGAGACGGTCACGAAGATCGTTCTGACGGTGAAAAACCTGCTCGGCGGCCTGGGCATTGATCTCAAACCGGTCCTCGGCCTTGTGGGTATCGACCTCTCCTCCTGGGACAAGGTTACGGAAGGCTACAACTGGGGCTTCGAGGATGGCGACAAGGACGGCTTTGCCAAGGCGCTGACCGAAGCGCTTGCTCCGGTTACTCCGATCCTCGCAACCGTTCTCGCGGATGAGGATCTTGAGGTGCTCGGCGCGGTGAAGGCCAACGGCTATCCGGGCTACAAGACGGGTATCCTCCCGATCCTGGAAAACCTCGGCTGCAACCCGGAAGACATCCTGTCCTATGAGGAGTATGTTGCGGCAGTCCGGAAAGACAGCAGCGCTGCGCTCAGCGCAATCCTCAAGCCGGTGCTCAACCTCCTGGAGGAAATCTACACCGATCCGGTGAATAAGGTTTTCGAGATCCTGCCGAACCTTCTGTATTTTATCAATAACGATGGCCTTCAGGTCTGCGTTGAAAACACCGCGCAGGCGATCTTCGTCCTGCTCGATACCGTCCGCCCGATTTACAGCATCGACTTCAGCCTGAATCTTGACCTGACCCAGCTCGTCATCAACGCGCTCGCGGGCCTTAAGATCAACGGCGAGCCGGTCAATCTGAAGATCCCGTTCCTATATGACCTGAATATGCTGACGGTTGGTACGGTCACGCCGTATACCTCCAAGTCCGGAGAGACGGCCTACCGCCTTGAGAATGTGGACAAGGCGGATTTCGTCACGGTGATCCTGCGCAATGTGGTGGAGATCGCGTTCTATGAGGACAACATCAACAGCGTTGCCGATCTGATCGCCAACAAGGTTGGCATGAACGACCAGCTCAAGCAGAGCCTGCGCGACGTGCTGAATACCTTTGCAAAGATGTATCAAGAGGATAACGGCGTCGATAAGATTCTCAGCGCCACCTACACGATCTTCAAGGGCACCGATCAGGCTGCGGACGGCGCAATTGGCGCGCTCAAGGATTTCAATGAGCGCTGGAACGCTGTGTTCCAGGCTCTCTACAACAGCGGCAATGAGGATCTGGCCAACCTTGCGAAGCTCGCGGACAAGCTCCTCGATATGATTTCCCTCGGCTTTGTCACAGGCGACGGTGTGGGCACGAACGGCCTGATCAAGTTCTTTGAGCGGCTCATCGCACTCTTTCAGCGGAAGGTGACGGACATCTCGATCGACCGCACGGAAGCGACGGTTTATGAGGGCGAGACGACGAAGCTTACCGTTTCCCTCAAGCCGAGCATCGCGAAGAATAAGGATGTTGTCTGGGCATCCGCCAATGAGGCTGTTGCAACGGTGGACGGCGGCGTTGTCACTGCGATTGTCCCCGGCAACACCATGATTACTGCTACGTCGGTTGACGGCGGCTTCGAAGTCAGCTGTGTGATCCACGTCCGCGCAAATAAGACGCAGCTCGAGGAGATCATCCAGAGGGTTCAGAACGCCGGCCTTCAGGAGGCTGACATGACAGCCGAGCAGTGGGCCACCCTTACACAGGCGCTTGAAGCTGCCCAGGTTGCTCTGGATCATACCTATGCCTCCCAGAAAGCTGTCGACGAAGCTCGTGACGCTTTGACAGCTGCCTATCTCGCAGTGAACCGCTCCACGAAGCTTGAGAACGTTGCCATTACGAGCAATGGCGCTCCGGTGGAGGGCGAGGTCCTGTACGTAAAGGTCCCGTGGACCAAGAGATGGGATGCTGTTCCGGTCGCGGTTGGCCTGCAGACCAACGAAGGCGTTGAGCTGAAGAGCGTCAAGTGGAGCTATGCGAACTGGTCTGATAAGGATCAGCAGGCAACCATTGAATCTCCGGATGCAGAGACGACTTTGATCCGCGCCATCTACGGTGTAGGACCCCGTTCCTGCTGGATCAAGGTGACGGTGGAGGATGTGTATGGCAATACCGCTACTTCCGCCCCGATCAAGGTTCGTTTCTACAACTATGATTGGCAGAAATAATGCTGCATCCGTGCCTTGACGGTATGCAATAGAGAGCTCCCCTGCAGCAACGGGCTGCAGGGGAGTTTTCACTGCGCGTTTGCCGGCTGATCCTTGAAGATGGGGAGGGCATCCGTTCCTATTTTTATATGCCTGCCGTTTGTTTGCCTCGCGATCAGGAGCAGAGAAAGGGGCAAGTCAAGTTGTTGCCTGATTCGAAGGGCAAAGCAAAAAAGCTGGACCGCCCACCAGATCATCAAACGTTTGTTGCCATTTAAATGCTGGCAGCAGCATACGGCGCGCTTTTTTGCCGGTTCTTGCTTGTCGGACGGAAACATGCTATGATAACAGACAGTTTGTAATGATAATATGGAGCGTTTTGACTTATGGCATATTTACACGCTTACAATTTAAACGTCAGCTTTGGCGACAAGGTCCTGTTTGACGGTGTTTCCTTTGAGGTCGGTGAGCATGACCGGGTGGGCCTCATCGGCGTAAACGGCGCGGGCAAGACGACGCTGTTTCGGCTGATTACCGGGGAGCTGGAGCCTACTGCCGGAGAGGCCTTTGTGTCGAAGCAGGCGCGTGTAGGCTATCTGGAGCAGCACGCCTGCGCGGACTCCGCACGCAGTATCTATGACGAAATGCTGTCCGTTTTTGCGGACGTGATGCAGGTTGAGCGGGAGCTGTCTGAGACGACACACCTGCTGGAGGCGGGAGAGGGGGAGCTCAACGCACTGATCAACCGGCAGCAGGATCTGAACGACCGATTCGAGCGCATGGGAGGGCTTACCTACCGCAGCCGCACCCGCGCGGCGCTGATGGGCCTCGGCTTCCCAGAAAAGGATTTCGACCAGCCCTGTGGGAATTTGAGCGGCGGCCAGAAGTCGAAGCTGAGCCTTGGCAAGCTCCTGCTGTCTGGGGCGAACCTTTTGCTGCTTGACGAGCCGACCAACCATCTAGATATCGAGAGTGTGGAGTGGCTCGAGGGCTTCCTGCGCGATTTTACAGGTGCGGCGCTGATCATTTCGCATGACCGCTATTTCCTCGACCGCGTGACAAACCGCACGATGGAGCTCGAGCACGGGCATGTGAAGCTGTTCAAGGGAAATTACACTGCCTATCAGCAGTTCAAAAAGCAGGAGCGCGAGGTGCAGCGCAAGCACTATGAAAACTCGATGCGGGAAATGAAGCGCATTGAGGGGATCATCGCGCAGCAGCGGCAGTGGAATCGCGAAAAAAACATCCGCACTGCCGAGAGCAAGGAGAAAATGCTCGAGCGCATGAAGGCTGAGCTGGAAATTCCGGATGCCGAGCTCGACAGCCTGCGGTTTGCCTTCCAGCCGCGTATGGTCAGTGGAAACGATGTGCTTCTCGCGTCCGGGCTGGCAAAATCGTTTGAGGAGAAGAAGCTATTCGCCAATGTGGAGCTGCATGTCCGGCGCGGCGATCGGGCTTTTCTGTTAGGGCCGAACGGCTGCGGAAAGACAACGCTCCTGCGTGTACTTTTGGGCAGGACGCCGGCTGACCAGGGGCGCTTTACGTTTGGCACGAATGTGCAGATCGGATATTTCGATCAGGGGCTTGCCGGCCTGCATCCGGAAAAGACGGTGCTCGATGAAATCTGGGATACCTACCCCGCGATGACGCAAACCCAGGTGCGCTCGGCGCTGGCGGCCTTCCTGTTTC
>DCJV01000086.1:27665-29217 GCA_002320555.1 Ruminococcaceae bacterium UBA1691
ATCTCTTCGCGCGAGGCGCTCGAGGACGCACTTTCGGGCTACGAGGGGACGATGCTGATCGTATCGCACGACCGCTATTTTATCAATAAGCTTGCAAACCGCGTGCTCCATCTGACGCACGACGGCGTGAAGGAATATCTCGGCGGTTATGACGACTATGTGCAGGCGCTGGACAATCAGCCCCGCCCCGGAAAAGTGGCGGCGGAGAAGCCGAAGCAGAATGATTATAAGCTGCGCAAGGAGCGCGAGAGCGAACGGCGAAAGCTCATGGGGCGTATTTCCCGCTGTGAGCAGGAGATCAGCGCTCTCGACGAGGAGACCGCTTCGCTCAATGCGCAGCTTGAGCAGCCCCAGGTGGCAGCGGATTATGCGAAGGTGCTGGAGCTGACGCAGCAGCTCGCTGCTCTGCATGAAAAGCAGGAGGCGCTTTATGCGGAATGGGAGAAAATGCAGGAGACGCTGGAAGCAGAAGAATAGGGATATGGCAAGGTTGCTGGAAAGATTTTTTCGGATTGTTGACAAGTTGCCGCATCATGCATATAATAGATTATAGAATAAATGCTGTCTTCGGGGCGGGGTGTAATTCCCCACCGGCGGTAATGGAGCAGAAGCTTCGAGCCCGCGAGCCAATGGTATGGAGATACCAGGCCGATTCCGGTGCGATCCCGGAGCCGACGGTTAAAGTCCGGATGAAAGAAGCGGCGCAACCAATTCTTGCGTCTGAACGCCCTGTATCTGTAGATACAGGGCGTTTTTTTTCGTGGACAGCGAAAAAGGAGTGTCTTATGATGCAAAAGAAAACCATCCGGCTCATACTGATCAGCCTGCTATCCGCGATCGCCTTCGTCTTGATGATGCTGGAAATCCCGATCTTTGCCGCCATTCCGGGCCTACAACACCTGAAGCTCGATTTCGGTGACGTGCCCGCCGCCCTCGCAGGAGTCCTGCTGTCTCCCGGCGTCGGCGTGGTCGTCGAGCTGATCAAAAATCTGCTGGAGCTGCTCGTGCGTGGGATCGGCTCGCAGATGGGATTCGGCAATCTGATGAACCTGCTGGTGGGCTGCGCGTATGTCGTGCCATTCGCCTGCCTTTATCGGGGCCTTTCGCACCGCTTTTCGGGTAAGGTGATGCGCCTGACGGTCGCGGGTGTGGCCGCGACGCTTGTGATGGTTGCGATTGGCGCAGTAGGAAATTATCTGATCGCGCCGCTGTTTTTCCGCTATTTCCTGCAAACAGAGCTGACGACCCCCGTATTGCTCACCGCGGTCGGCGGGGCGACGGCGCTCAATGCAGTTAAGGGCGTCCTGGTCTCGGTCGTCATGTATCCGCTTCTGGTGATTTCGGAAAAATATTTGACGCATTACATCAAGCCATTGGAAGGGAAAAAATCAGCGAAGCAATCCTGAATGCATGAAAACCGGCCTGATCCTGCAGGCTGTTTCAGCCTGTCAAAAAAGGGATAAAAATGCACGGGAACAATTTCGTAAGTTTCTCAATTACGTCTGCCTTTTTTGATTGCCTGAACAAGGGAAGAAGAATTGGAATGCGCTCA
>DCJV01000033.1 GCA_002320555.1 Ruminococcaceae bacterium UBA1691
GCGAATAGGTGACCTGCCTTTCGGTTTTGTTTCGACAACTCAACCATACCACAGGTCTTTCCTATTCGCTATCTTTTTTTCGACGATAAAATAAAATGGGCAACTTAATGACGATTTCATTTTATCTACCTTTGTAACACATCAGCACAACCAACAATAGATTACAAGAAAAAGATCCGTCGCACTTGCAATGTGCATTTTGCATGTGTATAATTATTATTGTTTATACTTTGTTGCACTCACAATTGTATTTTCACTTAACTGGAGGGCTTACATTGGCAGAGTCAGAAAAAAACAGCTTCGTAAATCTGGAGCACGACGTCATGCGGTTTTGGGAGGAAAACGATTGCTTTCACAAGCTGCGTGAAAAGAACAGGGGACACGAAATGTTCCGTTTCCTGGACGGGCCGATCACTGCGAACAATCCCATGGGCATTCACCATGCCTGGGGCCGTACGCTGAAGGATACCTTCATCCGCTATAAAGGGATGCGCGGCTATGACTGCCGTTATCAGAACGGCTTTGACGCACAGGGGCTCTGGGTCGAGGTCGAGGTCGAGAAGGAGCTCGGCTTCCAGACCAAAAAGGATATCGAGGCCTATGGCATGGACAAGTTTACCCGCAAATGCGTGGAGCGTGTGCAGCGTTTTTCCGGGATTATCACCGAGCAGTCCAAGCGCCTTGGCCAGTGGATGGATTGGGAGAATTCCTATTTTACACATACCGATAAAAATATTACCGGCATCTGGCATTTCCTGAAGACCTGCCACGATAACGGCTGGATTGAGCGCGAATATAAGCCCATGCCCTGGTGCCCGCGCTGCGGGACCTCGCTTTCTGAGCATGAGATGACCGGCTCCTATAAGCTGATGACGCATAAATCCGTCTTCTTCAAATTGCCGGTCGTTGGACGCGACTTTAAGATGCTCGCTTGGACGACAACGCCTTGGACGCTGTCCGCCAATGTTTCCCTGGCTGTCAATCCGGAGATTGATTATGTGGAAGTGAAGGTGAAAAGCGATGAACAGCCAATCGTGCTGGCAAAAAATGCGATTAAGTATTTGGGAGACGACAAGGTAGAAGTTCTTCGGGCTTTCAAAGGCGATGAGCTGGTAGGACTGAAGTTTGAAACCTGCTTCCCAGAGTTTGAGGCGCAGCAGGGCGTCGACCACTCTATCGTTGCGTGGGAGGATGTTGCGGCGGACGAAGGCACTGGTATCGTCCACATTGCACCCGGGTGCGGCGTAGAAGACTATGAGCTTGGCCTCCGGCTCGGCCTTGCGCAGATCATGCCGGTAGACGATATGGGCATGTTTCTCGACAAATTTGGCTGGATGACGGGCAAAAACAGCCACGATATCGCAGACGAAGTTTTTCAGAAGCTTGAGGAAGCCGGAAAGCTTTACAAGGTAATGGAATATGAGCACAGCTACCCGGTCTGCTGGCGCTGCAAATCTGAGGTTATTTTCCGCCTGGTGCCCGCATGGTATATCCGTACGGAGGAGATCAAGCCCCGCTTGATTGCCGCTGCCGAAAAGGTCAAATGGGAGCCCGCATCCAATGGAAAGAGAATGCAGGACTGGCTCAATAATATGGGCGACTGGAATATTTCCCGCAAGCGCTATTATGGGATGCCGCTGCCGTTTTATCCCTGCGAGCACTGCGGCCATCTGACGGTCGTCGGCTCCAAGGATGAATTGAAAGCCTTGAGCACCGATCCGGCGGCTGTGGATGCTCTGCCCGAATTGCACCGCCCCTGGATCGACAATATCAAGATCAAATGCCCAAAGTGCGGCCATGAGGTTTCCCGCGTCAGTGAGATCGGCGACGTTTGGTTGGATGCCGGTATCGTCCCATTCTCCACACTCGGCTATTTTGAAGATAAAGAAGCCTGGCGCAAAAATTATCCGGCCGAGTGGATTACGGAAATGCGCGAGCAGGTGCGCCTCTGGTTTTATTCCATGCTCTTTATGAGCGTTGTCTTGGAGGATCGCGCGCCCTATGATCGCGTGCTCTCCTATAATACAGTTGTCTCAGAGGATGGTTCCAAATTCTCCAAAACCGGCTTTATGATCAAATTCGACGAGGCCGCGGAGAAGATCGGCGCGGATACGATCCGTTATATGTATGCTGGTGCGCCGGTAGCAAACGATGTTCGCTTTGGCTATAATCTGGGCGATGAGGCGCGCCGCAAGCTGCTCTCCTTCTGGAACATCTTTACGTTCTTTAACACCTATGCCCAAATCGACAAGCCCATTTTGGAAGGCTACACGCCTGACTTCAGCAGGCTGACGCCCACAGACCGCTGGCTTGTCCTTCGCACCAATGCTTTCATTGAGAGAGCGACGGAAGTAATGGATGACTATAAAACTTACCTGCTGGTCAAGGATTTTGAGGCCTTCGTTGATGACATTTCCAACTGGTATATCCGGACCAACCGCCGCCGTTTCTGGAAAACAGAAGACAATGACGACAAGATGGTCGCTTATTGGACGTTGTTTTACGCATTGAATACCTGCGTACAGGTCATGTCTCCGATCATCCCGTTTATGACAGAACAGATCTGGCAGGAGCTTACCCGCAAGGTATTGCCGAACGCACCGATTAGTGTGCACTTGAGCGACTGGCCGCAGCCGATGGAGGGCGTTGTAGACGACGGCGTCATTGAGCAGACCGAACGCGCGCGTGCAGTCATCGCAGCGGCTATGCGCCTGCGCAATGAACAGCAGCTCAAGGTCCGTCAGCCGCTCCAGAAGCTCTATATCTGCTGCGATGAGATAACGGCCGCCCAGCTCCGCGTATCTGAAAAGAACGTGCTCGATGAGCTCAATGTGAAAGAAATTGTATATATTCAGGATTTCAACCTGCTGGAGGATGCTTATTTGGCCGTCAATTTCAAGGCTGCCGGCGCGGTGCTCAAGCAGAATGTCAATCAAATGAAGCAAACCTTAGAGACGGCATCTGCTGACGAAATGAGCGCGATGGTTGCAGCCTTCGATGCAGGCGAACAAATCGCAGTGCCAGGCTGGGAAGGCACGTTTGATGTTACGCTCTTTGCCCGCCAATCTAAAACCAAGGCCGGAATTGTCTCCGCAGAATGCGGGGAGGGCGTGGTGATTGCGCTCGATACCGTTTTGACCGACGCCCTTCGTGCGGAAGGCGCGCTGCGCGATATCATCCGCCAGTGCCAGCTTCTGCGCAAGGAGGCAGGTTATCAGGTGGAACAGCATATCAAAGCCTCTATCACAACCGGCAGCGTGTTCCTTGCGGATGCCCTGGCTGCGCAGCAAGCGCATATCGCGGCGGAGCTGCTGGCCGACGAATTGTTGCTTACGCCGATGGCAGAGGCAGATCTGGTGAAAGAAATCACGGTCGGAGAGGATCGGGTGTCAATCGCGGTACGCAAAATCTAGGGAATTGCCTAAACCCACAAAGTGTTAAAATAGAGAAACGGCGCTTCAGGAGCTACCTGAGGCGCCGTTTTTGATTAAATTTTCTCTCTGCTTACAGCCAGGCCTGCCCGTCTTCCAGCGCCACCGTAAAAATACGGCTGTTGTTCTTCGGATCCTTCGCCTGATGGTATTTGAAGAGCATTTCCTTTTCATTGAGCATGCCAAGGATTTCAATTTTGCCTGTTTCGTGCGACATCGCATAGCGCAGGCGTTTGCTGAAGCCATTGCACTGCGCCTTCGCCTGATCCACGATTTTAACGCCCTCCACAAGCGGCACCTGAAACTGGGTTTTCACATGGGTAACGGGCCTGCACTGGAAAATGTAATAGGGGATCACACGATTGCGAATCAAGGAGTTGAGCAGATTGGCAAGCGTATCCGGATCGTCGTTGACGCCACGGAGTAGAACTGTCTGGTTGTTTACAATCACATCAACGCTGAGAAGAGCGTGGATAGAAGCGAGAGCCTGCTCAGTGAGCTCATTGGCATGATTGAACTGCGTCGTTACATAAATCGTCTTTTTCTTTCCGTATTCCCGCAGGATGTCAAGCAGTTCTGGATCATCCGTAATGCGGGAGGGGAGCGTAACCGGGATTCGAGTGCCAAAACGGATGAAATCAAGATGATCGATTTCAGAAAGTTCCTTTAAGTAATAAGCGATTACCTGATTGTTATTCAAAAAAGAATCGCCACCGGAAATCAGGACATTATTGATCTCTTTATGTTCTTTGATGTAAGATAGAATCGGGGCAAACGTCTTTGCGACCTCTTCGTCGGAAGTGCCCACCAGGCGCTTACGGAAGCAGTGACGGCAGTACATTGCGCATTTGCTTGTAGAGAGAATCAGCGAGGTCTGTGTATATTTATGTTGCAGTCCCTCTGTTTTCGTATTGCTCGCTTCGCCGCTGGTGTCCCACATGCC
>DCJV01000024.1:0-3762 GCA_002320555.1 Ruminococcaceae bacterium UBA1691
GGGCCGCCCATCCGTTAGCGGCCCGCCTACTGCCGGGGTAACGGTCCCCGCAGGGATAGCTTATCTGATATCACTACCACATTCCTGCTATCCAGTTTCATTATACTCTAAGGAAGGTAACGTTGCAAGAATATGCTCAATTTGGTGGAAGATTCTCCGAAGACAGTCGGTTATCTCCTCTCGATCGCCTGATCAGATTCCCTATTTTTCGAGCAATCGGTTTTAACTCTGCCTTGTGCAGAATTACAGGTTGCCCGATGGACAGAAATCGTAGCCAACGTGTCTCCAAGCTGTGTAAATATTGCAGCAGTCAGACCCAGTTGGTCGTCGGGCAAACGCTCTGCAAGCAGTGACGCAAGTGCGGAAATAGCGGCACTCAGTTCACATGCATTCATAAAATCACCATTTACAGGATATGAACATTCCTTTCAGGACGTGCAGGAATCCATCAAAAACAGCCGTTGGATAAGCTACGCCTGACAGGCTTTGAGCATCTCTTTAATCTTTTCGTAGCATCCCAAATTACATGAAACAAGTAGCCCACATCCTGCGCTGCAGGATTCCATCAGTTATTTAATTTCAGATTTTCCCCTTGCATAAATTGTAAAATAGTGTATTATATGCAATATAAAACAATTATGCGGGAGGCGATTTTATGCCGGTCTGCAATGCTTGGGAAATCTGGAGCATTCACAATCACATCATCGATACGGTTGTGATCGTCAACCTGACGCCTTTGGAAGGCATTCCATTTCGCAATGAGCAACCTGACGAACGGGTATCCGTCTACTTACAGGAGAACGACCTGCTGAAATGCGTGGGAGCGCTGGATGACGAGACGCTGATAAGCGTTGCACGCGCGTATCTCCAATTGCGCAGGAACCCTGAATAAAATGCAAGGGCACGCGTCTTCTCTTTAGAGGCGCGTGCTTTTCGCTTCACCCAACTTCTTTTAACATTGTGCCATTCTTATCCGCAAAAATTACTTTTCCAATCGACGCATCCTGAAATTCCGTCAGAATCGTGCTGGCGATTCGTGTCATTTCCGATTGTGTGATCTCACCGCTCTCTTTTGCATAGGTTTCATTCAGGGCCTGAAATAGGGCTTTTGCCACTTTTGCGTCGTCAACAATCCGGCTGTCGATATCGGCTTTGATTTTGCTCACCTTTTCCCCGGTAATATTCGCGAGAAGCTGAAAAGCAGGCAGCCCATACTGTTCTATTTTATAGTAATTCTGTGCATCGTCCTGTGTCAGCAGCTGATAAAACAATTTCCCGAGCTCTGTCACATCCGCCTCGCTGATCCCCAGCTCCTCTGCCGCACCGCAAAGGCCCGGGAAAAATGCATCCAGTTGCTCTGCGCTGAAAAGTTCCGACAGAACGACTGCCGCTGAGGAATATTGCGTGGATGCAGCCTTCAGGACGATTTCTGCCTGACTGATCCCATCCCTCTGAAAAACCTGCGCTTTCTCGATGTGATGATACCATGCCTCTGAGGAATGCCCGGCCAGCAGCCTGGTCAGGGACGCGGAAAGCGCTTTATCCGGCCCGGCTGGCTGAGATGTCGCAGCAGAACCGGCCACGATGGAGGAATCGGCGGTGGGAAGCTCGCGCCCTGTGCAGGAAGCCATCGAAACAATCAATGCGAATGCTGCAAAAGCACACCATATCTTTTTCATTCTTTTTCTCCTAAATTCTAAGTCATCTAATGATCCGGCTCTATTATACCGATTCTCAATCACCTTGTAAATGAAAAAACGGAGCAGTTTTATTCGGCTCCGTTCAGACTGTAGACAAAGCGGCTCCGGGATGAACTTCCCAGAGCTGCTTTTCTCTTATCAAACAGATTGTGTCCCAAATAAAACTTTGAAACAGTTTAGAAATGGCTTGTCCTATCGGTATAGACTGTATGTTGTTCTTACGCAGTCGTACCATCTGCTGCGAGGTCTTCATGAAGGTCAGTAATCATATCGCCCTTGCTTTGCATATAGGCGGCCGTATATGGCACGCCCGCGGCGGAGGCGGGATATACCCCGGCGGTATGATCGACAAAATATGTGTCAAAGCCGCTCTTTTTAATTTCTTCGTCGCTCAGGGAGCGGGTTAACTGGTGGACAATGGCGCCGATCATTTCGAGGTGGGCCAGTTCTTCGGTACCGATATCGGTTAGCAATCCTTTCAATTCCGCGTAAGGCATCGAATAGCGTTGTGACAGGTAGCGCAGGGACGCACCGAGTTCACCGTCCGGTCCGCCGTATTGACTGATGATGATCTGCGCAGATTTGGGGTTCGGATTTGCAATCTTCACCGGATATTGCAGCTTTTTCTCATAGGTCCACATTTAATTTCCCTCCCTTGTGTAGTCCCAGGGCCACGGATTTTGCAGCCATTCTGCCGCCACGCCGCTTCTCGGAGAAAGCGGCCCGTATTTGCTCTCATATTCCTCTACAAGAGCGGAGGCCATGTCGGCATACTTTTTTTCCATGGCAATTGCCTGCATATCGTTCGGATGTGTATCAAGATACATATGAAGCTCCCAGCGCGCAAACTGGGCAGAGCTCAGGCGCAGGAGCAGCTTTTCCCTCGGAGTCATATGCTGCACCCCGCTTTCCCGAGAAACGGCTTGTCAAGCACTGGAAAGAGCGTGCCGCGCGCAAGCGCCTTATCCGCATCGTAGCTGTCCGCATTCTGCTGATATGGGATGTACGCCATAGCGACGGCGTAGTCTGCCGGGAACGAGGAGAGCGGAAACGGCGCAAAGTTGTTATTTGTAGTGTTACAGCCGCATGGGCCCTTGTCTTCCATCAATTGACCGCATGCCGCAAACGTGTCGAGCATATCCTTCAATTCGATTTCTCCTTTGTGTTAGATTGAGGCGATACCTCTTTGGTGGGAACAGGGGGTCTGTTCCTCCTCGTCATTAGAATATGACGGGATGCTGCAAATGGTGAGGAGAAAGCGTCAATCACCATTGGAGCAGGCGCTGCATATACTGTTGGGAGGAGCTGGTTTGCAGGGGAGTCGCACAGAAAGCAACCTGCGCGAAAGGATGGACCGCTATATGAGAAGAAGGGTATGGTTCCGCAGGCGTATGCACTTTGGCAGGGGAGACGGAAACGCCAGGTTTCTGCTGCGCCTGATCGCAGTGCTTCTGCTTGTTTTGTCCGCATTCTTTTTGATTGATGGCAGGATCCGCCCTGTTATCCGATCCATTGCCGAAAGCCAGGCACGTAATATGACGATGCAGGCGGTAAACGACGCCGTCCTGGAGGCGCTGAACCAGGCGGGAGTCCAATACAGCGACCTTGTCTCCATCCACAAGGAGGAAACGGGCCGGATCACTTCCATTGAGACGAATGTCGTTAAGGCGAATAGCCTGCAGGCGCAGATCGGCAATGGGATCGCGCAGCGGATTTCAGATGCCAAAAGCTATGAGATCAGCATTCCCATCGGCTCCCTGTCTGGAAGCGAGCTGCTATTGGGCCGGGGACCGTGCCTGAAGCTGAAGATGACGCTAGAGGCGAGTACGGTTTTGCAGCTGCGCAATCAGTTTACCTCGGCAGGGGTTAACCAGACGCACCATCAGGTGATGCTCGATATCGAGACTCACGTTTTGTTTATCACTCCGGACAGCTATGAGCCGATCGAGGTGAAGACCAGCGTCTGCATTGCGGAGACAGTGATCGTCGGCGAGGTGCCGCAGATGTATGCAGGCATTTCAGTGGGAGAGGTGACGCAGAAATGAGCCAATCGGGGAGGAGA
>DCJV01000024.1:3814-5131 GCA_002320555.1 Ruminococcaceae bacterium UBA1691
GCGAGGAGGCGTTCCCTTGGACGCAAATCATACGATTCTCCGCGTGACGGATTACGGCGCTGATCCGGCGGGAGAACAGGATTCCACGCAGGCAGTCCAGGCTGCGCTGGAGGCGGCCCGCAATACGTCCGGCCCGGTTACGCTCCTGTTTCCAAAGGGCGAATATCACTTTTATAAGGACTTCGCGCCCAAGCGCCTTTATCACACGTCCAATACGGACAGCTGCTCTCATCCGGAGAAAACCATTGCAATCCTCATCGAGGATCAGGAGGACCTAACGCTGGATGGGGATGGCTCGCTTTTCCTGATGCACGGCAACCTTATGGCATTGGCGGTCGTGCGCTCCAAACGGATCGTGCTACGGAATTTTTCCTGGGACTTCGCCGTGCCGACCGTCAGCGAGATGACGGTGATCGGCTTTGGAAAAAAGGGATTGTCCCACTACACGGATTTCTATATCGCCGGGGCATTCCCCTTCACAGTCTCCGGCAGGCGTAGCGTTCTCTGGACGGGCGGGGAAAGCTTGCGGGGGACAGGCCCCTATTGGACTCAAAAGAATCAGCACGATGGCTGGTCGGTCGTCGGCTATGATCCCAATACGGGGATTTCCCGGCGCTACAGTATCCTGCAGGGCCCCTTTGCCCGGGCACGAAAAATCGAGCGCCTTGCGCCAAACCGGATGCGTGTGACCTATTTCGGCAAGCGGCCCGAGATTCAAAAAACCGGCATGGTGTATGAGCTGTGCGCGTCCAAAACGCGTGAAACGGCCGGTGCGTTCCATTGGGAGAGTGAGGATCTCCTCATCGAAAAGGTCAACGTGCACTATATGCATGGCTTCGGCTGGCTGACGCAAATGTGCCGGGATGTCACCTACCGTGATTGTCGCTTTATGCCACGCCCCGGTACGGGCAAATTTACAACGAGCTTTGCCGACCTGATCCATGCCTCCGGTGTGGGCGGAACAATGACGGTGGAAAACTGTGTGTTTGGCCATGCGCATGACGATCCGATCAATCTCCACGGGACGTTTACCCGTGTGGAAAAGCGATTGGATGCGCGTACGCTCATGCTCCGTTATGTCCATAAGCAGCAGGGCGGCTTTCCGCAGTTTCATACGGGAGACGAGGTCATCTTCTATGCGCGCGATACGCTCGCGCCCCTGTGCGGGAAAGAAGAGACTTACCGCGTGGTCAAGGCGATCCATCCAGGCGAGGGTGGAAACAGCCTGAAAACGATGACTGTCACCTTTGACCGCGATCTGCCGGAGGAGATCATGGACAAAATCGCCTCCGAGCCGAAATATGTCGCGGAGAATGT
>DCJV01000045.1 GCA_002320555.1 Ruminococcaceae bacterium UBA1691
GCATACCTTTGTCTACAGTCTGAGCAGCCTCCTTAGGCTGCTAATCCTATGCGACTAAAATGAGTGGGGAGGAATGAAAAGTATGTGTTTCTTTTCACGCCAGCGTATGCCGGAGGAAGCGCCGCCGCCTGCCTTTGTCAGTGCTATTATAGTAGCAGCAGGCCAGTCAACACGTATGGGCGGAGACACGAGCAAGCAGTTTATTCTGATCGACGGCGTACCCGTCATTGTGCGCACCTTAAAAGCATTTGAAATAGCGGAGAGCATCCGCGAAGTAGTGATAGCTGCGCGGGAGGAGGATATTCCGCAGATGTACGCGCTGGTTCAAGACTATGAGATCACAAAGGTCAAGCAGATCGTAACCGGCGGCGAAACGCGTCAGGAGAGCGTTTTCCATGCAATTGCACAGACGGATGAACAGGCAGATTTCCTGGCTATTCACGACGGCGCGAGGCCTCTGGTCCGCCCACAGGAGATCGATCAGGTGGTAGAAGCTGCCGTTGAACACGGTGCAGCGGCTCTGGGCGTCCCGGTAAAAGATACGATCAAACGGATCGATGAAAACGGAAAAATTTTGGAAACGCCGGAACGCAGCGCCCTCTGGGCTGTGCAAACGCCACAGGTCTTTTCCCGCACGCTGTATCTGCGTGCGGTAGAGCAGGCAGGGGAAACGGCCGCCAACCTGACGGACGATTGCCAGCTGATCGAGCGGACGGGCGCCCCCGTCTATCTGGTGCAGGGAGCCTATTCCAACCTGAAGATTACGACGCCGGAGGATGTGTACGCGGCGGAAGGTATTTTAAAATCTACTGAGGACTTTTATGCATAAAGGGATTACCTTTTCAAAAAGAGGGATTTTTTTCAGAAAGGAAGCTGAAATGGATGAGAATCGGACATGGATATGACGTACACCGTCTTGTAGAGGGTAGAGAGCTGATAATCGGTGGTGTGCACATCCCGCACGAAACAGGGCTTTTGGGACATTCGGATGCCGATGTGCTACTGCACGCTATCTCTGACGCGCTGCTTGGTGCGGCGGCTTTAGGGGACATTGGCGCGCTTTTTCCGGACACGGATCCGCAATATGAAGGGGCCGACAGCTTAAAGCTTTTATCACGCGTCGCGCAGGCGCTTGCGCAGGCGCATTACAGAATCGTGAATATCGATGCAACCGTTCTCGCGCAGGCGCCGAAATTAAAGCCATTCATTCCGGACATGCGGCAAAAAATCGCGGAAGCCTGCGGTATGGAGGTCACTATGGTCAGCGTGAAGGCAACCACCGAGGAAGGCCTCGGTTTCACCGGATGTAAGGAGGGCATTGCGGCCCACGCTGTCTGCCTGATTGAAGAGCAGTAAGGCACGATTTTCAAAGGACACGAAGCAGTCATTTCGCATAGGATGGTACGAAACGAGGTGACTGTATATGGGACAGCCAAATTTTCTAGTCTGTTCAATCACACACGCGGAAAAAGGGGTCCGTCTCTTAAATGAAAACGGATTCCACGCATATTATAAAAGAACGCCCGATCCAAATTCTGAGGATGGGTGCTGTTATACAATTTACCTGACCAAAGGAGACGCGTCTGATGCCCTTGCGATTCTTCGGGAAGGCCATGTCAGATTGACCGAGAACCTGGGAGGCGGCCAGAAGTCATGATTTATTTTGACAATGCCGCAACGACCTACCCAAAGCCACGGATCGTGCGGGAGGCAATGGCCAGAGCACTCGTGGAATATGGCGCGAATCCCGGGCGCTCCGGGCATACAATGTCGTTGCGTACTGCAGACCGCATTTACCGGTGCCGGGAGCAGGCCGCAGCACTGTTTGGCCTGCAGGAGCCTGAGAATGTGGTTTTCACGTTCAATTGCACACATGCGATCAATACGGTTCTGCATGGTATTCTGAGGCGTGGAGATCATGTCGTAACCTCCGATCTGGAGCACAATGCAGTAATGCGTCCTCTTTACAAGCTTGCCGGGGACGGTGTAATTTCCTATAGCACGGCGCATGTATGTGAGGGTGATTTTGAGAAGACACTGGCTAATTTTCGAGAGCAGATTAAGCCGAATACTCGCATGATCATCTGCATGCATGCGTCCAATGTATTTGGAACCGTTCTGCCGATTGAAGATATCGCCAGGCTTGCGCATGAGCGCGGCCTGCTTTTTGTAGTGGATGCGGCACAGAGCGCAGGGGGGCTCCCGATCGATATGGGAAAAACAGGGATCGACTTTCTCTGCCTACCTGGTCATAAAGGGCTCTATGGTCCTATGGGGACGGGCTTGCTGCTGTGTGCGGATGGAGAAGCAGTCCGTCCGCTGATGGAAGGCGGAACCGGCAGCCTTTCCGCACATCTTTATCAGCCGTCTATTCTGCCGGATAAGCTGGAAAGCGGGACGGGAAATACCCCCGGCATTCTGGCCCTGTCTGCCGGACTTGATTTTGTCAAAACGGTCGGAATCGGCAGCATTGCGGAGCACGAGCTTTCTCTCATGCAAACGCTTTATGATGCCCTGGATGCGACGGAGAACGTACGCCTTTATACGCAAAGGCCGGAGCAGGGGAAGCATGTTCCGCTGCTTTCTTTCAATATGGCGGACCTGCACAGCGAGGAAACTGCCGCCCGATTGAATCAGGATGGAATTGCCGTACGCGCCGGTCTGCATTGTGCTCCATGTGCACACAAGGCCTATGGGACCTCTGAAACGGGAACCGTGCGTATCGCGCCGTCTTATTTTACCAGCAAAAAAGATCTGTATGAACTGATAAAATCTGTCCGAAAAATTGCAAAAGGACCGAAAACGTGATATGATAAAAAAGAATAGATTCATGCGGCCATGATGAATCGGCAGCGGCGGGGAATTTCCATGCCGCCGCTGTATTTATTTTGCACTTGCTTTTGATCACGTAGAAAAAAGACGTTTTATTTTGGTGCACAGGGCACGGAAGGGCGCGGTTTATGCTATGGAGATAGAACAAATCAAAACCTTTTTCACACAGCTTTGGAGCGTAATTTCAACATTTTGGAACTCCGGGTTTTTAAAGCTGTGTTCCAATGTCCTAGATATTGTTCTTGTGGCTTTTATCGTTTATCACGCCATTAAGCTCATCCGGGAAACCCGCGCGATTCAGTTGCTTAAGGGCATCCTTCTTCTGGCAGTTTTGTACGTGGTTGTTAATCTATTGAAGATGGAAGCCATGATGTTCGTCCTGCAAAAAGTATTTGAATTTTCCGTGATCGGTCTTCTGATTTTGTTTCAGCCAGAATTGCGTCATGCGCTGGAGAGTATGGGACGCAGCAAATTCGGCGTTTTCAATCCGTTTTCTGGAAAGGGCGGCCAGGAGCTCAGGCGCCGCGAGCTGATTCAGTCAGGCATTGATGGCGTTTGCCGCGCATGCTCCGACATGAGCGATAAAAGAATCGGCGCACTGATCATCTTTGAACGCGTTACCATGCTCGGTGAAATCGCAAAAACCGGCACAACAGTGGATGCCCTTGTCTCTCCGGAGCTGATCGGGAATATCTTTTATCCCAAGGCGCCGCTGCACGACGGAGCCGCCATTATCCGCGACGGACGCGTCTGCGCCGCCGGCTGCATCCTCCCGCTCACGCAGAATAACGCTGTGAGCAGCGAGCTTGGCACCCGACATCGCGCGGCGCTTGGCATGAGCGAGCAGAGCGATGCAATCATTGTGGTCGTCTCAGAGGAGAGGGGATCGATTTCGATTGCCCATGACGGCGTTCTGCTGCAGGATATTTCCGATGGCGACCTGCGCGAAAAGCTGCAGAAATATCTGATCATACAGCCGGAGCAGCCAGGTGAAATCAGCCGGACTTTCAAGCGCATTGCCGGGAGGATCAAGCATGAAAAAGATCATAAAGAAAAATAGACAAAAAATCGATTTCCGTGAGCTTTTCAGCAACAATCGTTTTGTGCTTCTGTTTTCGATTGTATTGGCGTTTGTCATCTGGGTTGCCATTTCAATGACGGCAAGCCCAGAAGAGTCTTATACGGTTGAAAACGTACCAGTGGATTTCAGCCTGAAGGGGAGCCTCCCGGAGCAATTAGGCCTACAGGCTTTTGGTAATACGGATTTTAAAGTAGATGTGGTCGTATATGGGAAACGATATATCGTTTCCAGCCTAAAGCCGGAGGACATCAAAGTGACGCCGGACTTGAGCTATGTCAGTTCCTCCGGGAAAAATGATGTGACGCTGGTAGCCAAGCCGGCAAGTGATGACGCTGATTTTACGATCAACTCCCTGTCCCAAACAAAGGTACAGGTTTATTTTGATACCTATAAAGAGGTTTCTTATCCGCTTGAACCGGATATTGTCGCAGAGAAAGTCATTCCAGACAAGGGATATATTCAGGAATCCATCTATCCTTCCATTAGCAATGTAACGGTCTCCGGGCCGACGACAGAGGTCAATAAGGTCAGCAAGGTAGTAGCGCGTGTTTCTCTCTCCGAGCCGCTGACTACGACGACAACGCTGGAAGCACAAATCACCCCAATCAGCGAATACGGCGGCGTGCCGCAATATCTGGACATCAATCATGGGCAGACAAAGGTTACGCTGACCATCAAAGTGTTAAAACTAAAGGAGCTCCCGGTTACGGTATCCTATATCAATGAGCCGCTTGCCTATGTCAGCCATCCTTTGCCCGTTACGATCACGCCTTCCCGTGTTACCGTGGCGGCCGAAGAGGCGGATATCGATGCCATGGAGTCCTTCTCCGTTGGTACAATCGATTTCAATGAGCTTGGCATGATTCGTCACACCTTTTCCTTCCCCGCCTCCGCCATCAAGGAGGTGACTGTGGTAGACGACAATGTTAAAAACTTTACAGTAGTAATCGACGCACGGGATAAGACGTCGCAAACCTATACAGTCTCCAAGAACAATATCACGATGCTGAATGTGCCCGATGAATTTGAAGTAACTGCACTTGAGGACATTTCAAACGTTACGATTATCGGCCCAAAGAGCTCTATCGACGCTTTGAATGCAGACGGGATTTATGCCGAGGTTGATTTGAGCACCATTTCCATCGCACCAGGTCGCCAGGAGGTAACCGCCAGGGTTTTTGTCAGAAGTTTCAATGATTGTTGGGCGTATAAAACCTATAAAGTGCCGATCCAGATCACAGCAAAACCAAAATGATATCAGCGATTGTATCGAAAGGAGCGTGAGCGGCGGTCGTGAAAAAGCACTTACTTTCCTGCATTGCATTGGCGCTTAGTCTTGTTTTTCTGTTCAGTGGCTGCTCGCTGCGTTTTACAGCTCTGCCGAACCTGCTGCGTCCCCCAAAACTAGCAGGAGATTATGAAGGGCTTCAGGAGGCCTTTGAAGATTCTGTCGGGAAAAATTTTTCATTAAAAACGCCTATTTCTGGGGATTATCGTTCTGCGTTCGTCATGTATGATGTGGACAATGACGGGGAAGACGAGGCATTTGTTTTTTACACACAAAATAAGGATCAGTCCACGGTCCGCCTGCATTTTATGGACAGTGAAAACGGAAGATGGACTTTTCACTACGATTTTCCCGGTGCAGGAAGCGACGTTTATTCTGTGTTTTTTGCCGATATGAATGACGATGGCTTTTCCGAGCTCATCGTTGAATGGAACCTGTTTGACAGCAAGGAAAGCAAAGTGCTGACCGTTTATCATTACGATCGTACCGAAAATACGCCTTCCATCAGCACGCTGGCGCGGGAGGCCTGTACCGCCATGCTACCCATCGATATGGATAATGATGGTTGTAAAGAGATCTTTCTGATCGCCCCGGAAGCGACAGGTACGGTGCGCAGAACAGTTGGAAAATTGCTGAAGATGACAAACGAGTCCATTTCGGTTGTCAGTAAGGTGACGCTCGACCCCAAAGCGATCAATTACGTATCTTTAAAAAGCGAAAATCTAGGGATTCAATATCCCGTCAAGATTTATATAGACGCGAATGTCAGTGCGACCTCTATGATCACGGAGATTGTCTATTGGGACAACAGTGCAAAAAAATTGATTGCTCCTCTCTTCGATGAGAAAAAAGGAGTCAATCTCGTAACACGGCGTAATGAACCGATTGCCTCGCGCGATATCAACAATGATGCCATCATTGAAATCCCTATTCAAACTGTGCTTCCGGACAGCGGGTATGCCAGCACAGATATCCCTCCTCAGGACAGCGATGGGGCCGGCCAGGCGGACGTCAATGCTGCACAGAAGCTTTATCTGACAAAGTGGGTACAATTTCAGGGCAATGGTTCGCAGAAGATGAAAGTCGTCTCCTATAGTTCCATCAATTATTCCGATGGATATATGTTTTTGTATCCCGACGATTGGATTGTCGACGAAGAAAACCCAAAGGTCACAATCATCAGCAACCAGAAGGAGAGGCGCTGGACCTTTTTTGCCAGAGAAAACGGGAAAACGGGGGAGGCATTGTTTAATATTTTAACAATTCCGACTGACCAGTGGGCTAAAAATCCCAATGCAGATTATACACTGCTCAAAGAAAACGGCAGTGTTGTATATGTTGGTCGTTTATCGAGTGCTGCTTCGCAATACGGCATTGATTTTGACCAGTTAAAATCAAGCATCTCTGTGATTGAGTAGAAAGCGCAAGGAGGAGACGGTGGAATGAAAACAGTTCTTGTCGCGGAAGACGAAGTTTCCATCCGGGACTTTATCGTGATTAATCTGCAGCGCAGCGGATATGAAGTATTAGAGGCGGGGGATGGCTTGGAAGCCCTGCATATTTATGACGAAAGAAACGGCGATATCGATGTGGCGCTGCTGGATATTATGATGCCACAGATGGACGGCCTTGAGCTTTGCAAGCAGCTGCGCGCGCGCAGTCCGCTCTTGGGTATCATTATGCTGACGGCCCGCACACAAGAAATGGATAAGGTGACCGGCCTTTTGGTGGGCGCCGATGATTATGTGACCAAGCCGTTTTCCCCTTCGGAATTGATGGCACGCGTCGATGCGATTTACCGCCGTGTCGAGATGAGCAAAGCATCTTCCGATCCAAAAGCACAGGACGACACGATCACATTGGGAGAATTCGTATTAAATCCGCGCAATCGAACGCTGACAAAAAGAGGGAACTTTATCGATCTGACGCAGGTGGAATTCCAGATCATAGAGTGTTTCTTTCAAAATCCCGGCGCAGCGCTGGACAGGACGGATATCTTGAACCGTGTTTGGGGCAGTTCCTATTTTGGCGAAGAAAAAATCGTAGACGTCAATATCCGCCGTCTTCGTATGAAAATCGAGGACGAGCCATCCAATCCTAAGCACCTTGTGACGATTTGGGGGCTCGGTTATAAGTGGGTCGTCTAAAGGCAGTGTCAAGTCAATATGAGGAAAAGGAGATGAGGAAAGATGCATTTCAATGGTATTACAAAGCGCTGGGTCCTCAATACATTAGGTGTTATTTCCGCCCTTCTTCTTTTGGTCTCCATTATTGCTTCCATTGCAATCCATTTTTATTATTATGAATATGTGGAAATGACGCTTAACTCCCGCGCGGACGACTCCGTCTCCAACTTTTTCAGCCTTTACAGCAATACAGACGAGCAGTTCGAGAGCCGCGCGCGTGAATTTGTAGAGGGCTTCAAGGCAAAGGATATCATGGAGGTCTGGGTCATTGATAAGCAGGGGAATGTGATCATTTCTTCGAGCGGTTTTCCAGTCAATGATCCGCCAGAGATGCCGGATTATCAGGAAGCTCTGCAATCGACGAAAAGCGACACAGCACGCTGGACCGGAAAACTGCCGTCTGGGGAAAAGGTTATGGCGCTGACGCAATTGCTCGGGGAAAACAGCGGGGCCGTCCGCTATCTGATTTCCCTTGAAGAAGTAGACAGCCAGGTTTCCACGTTTATTCTTCTGATCTTTTTTGTCTGCCTTTTGTCGATCGCCCTGGTCGCAATGTCGGGCTCCTTTTTTATTCAATCGATCGTCAAGCCCGTCATGCAAATCAATGAAGCGGCCCAAAAATTTGCGCACGGGGACTTCAGCACCCGCATCGATAGCCACCATTACAATGACGAAATCAGTGAATTGGGGGAGACCATCAACTATATGGCTTCGGAACTGAGCGAGGCTGACCGGGTGAAGAACGATTTTATCTCCACGATTTCTCACGAGCTGCGCACCCCGCTGACTGCGATCAAGGGATGGGGCGAAACACTGCTGCAGGTGGGCGATACAGACCCCACGCTTCTGTCGAAGGGCATGCAGGTGATCATCGATGAATCAGGCCGCCTGACCGGGATTGTTGAAGAGCTTCTGGATTTTTCCCGCATGCAGAGTGGAAAGCTCAGCATGCGTTTGGAGAAAATCGACGTATTGGCAGAGCTGGACGATGCTGTTTTCGTTTTCCGCGAACGCGCCCTGCGGGAAGGCATTGAGCTGATCTACAATGTCCCGCATCTGCCTGCTCCGATGAACGGGGACGCCAATCGGATCAAGCAGGTGTTTGTCAATATTTTGGACAACGCTTTTAAATATACAGAACAAGGCGGCAAGGTGATCGTTGTTGCCAACATCATCGACACAACGCTTGAAATCATGGTAGGCGATACCGGCTGCGGCATTCCGGAGGAGGATCTGCCACATGTAACGGAGAAATTTTATCGTTCCTGCGTCTCAGCCCGCGGCTCCGGGATTGGGCTTGCCGTAGTCGATGAAATCATAAAGCTGCACCATGGTACCTTGAAAATCAACAGTGTAGTAGGAGAGGGAACGACGGTTTCCGTGCTGTTGCCGATCGAACCAGTCGTCCTCACTGATGAAAGGAGTTCACAGAATGAGTGATGAAAAAAAGCGGGCTGTGCATAAAACGTCCGTTGGCGGGCAGGCCCTGATTGAGGGAATTATGATGCGCGGACCGCGCGGAGCGGCGATGTCCGTCCGTCTTCCGGATGGAACGATCGACACAGAGTACAAGGACTACAGGCAGATCAAGGACAAAATCAAGTTTTTAGGCTGGCCGATCATCCGCGGCGTCGTCAGCTTTATTGAATCCATGATATTCGGCTATAAATGCCTGATGGAATCTGCGGAAAAATCCGGATTGGACACAGAGGAGGTCAACGAAGAGGAAATGTCCAAGCTGGACCGCTGGATTTCCGATCATTTTGGGCCGAAAATGATGGCGGTTATTTCCGCTGTTGCAATGGTGCTTGGCCTTTTGCTTGCGTTCGCGCTGTTTTTCTACTTACCCGCCCTGATTTTTGACGGGCTGAATTCCCTGACAAAGGGCGGAATTTTACCCTTAAAAGGGTTAATTGAGGGCATTATGCGCATTCTAATTTTCATCGCTTATATTGCGCTCGTTTCTCAGATGAAGGATATCAAGCGCGTGTTCAGCTATCACGGCGCAGAACATAAAACGATCTTTTGCTATGAGCACGGTGAAGAGCTGACCATTGAAAATGTGCGCAAGCAGAGCCGTTTCCATCCGCGCTGCGGCACAAGCTTTATCTTTGTGATTCTGATTATCAGCATTCTGGTGGCCTCTCTGCTGATTCTGATCTTTCCAGAGCTCGGTAACCCGGAAAACCGGATTCTCTGGATGTGCATCAAAATTCTTACCCTGCCTGTCACAATGGGTTTTGGCTATGAGTTTATTCGTTACGCAGGAAGGCATGAGAATTTGCTTACCAAGATCCTTTCCGCGCCCGGCCTGTGGATGCAGCGCCTAACGACGAAGGAACCGGACGACAGCATGATCGAGGTTGGCATCACCGCCTTCCAGGCAGTTATCACGGACAATCCGGAGGACGATGCCATTTGATCACCTATCAGTCCCTTTACCGGGAAGCAGTGCAAACGCTTCGGCATGCAGATAATCCGGATGCAGCCTTTGATGTGCGTTGTTTGATGGAGAAAATCTTTGGATTGGATCGCACGGCTTTGTCCCTTTACGGTGATCACCTGCCGGATGAAAAAAAGGAGCGCTGCTTCCGAGAGTTACTATGCCGAAGGGCCTCTGGAGAACCGCTTCAGTATCTCATCGGCGCGTGGGACTTTCTGGAGGAATCCTTCCAAATCGGACCTGGCGTGCTCATTCCGCGTCCGGAAACAGAGCTTTTGGCCCAGACGGTTCTTGACGGTATGCAGCAGATCAAAAATCCGATTGTGCTCGATCTGTGTGCCGGTAGCGGTTGCCTGGGCCTAAGCATTGCCAAACGCCGGCCGGATGCACAGGTGTTTCTGCTGGAGAAATCTCAGGCTGCCTTCTCATATTTATTGCGCAATACAGAATGCATTGCAAAGCGCAATTCTTATCCGGTGATGGGCGATCTGATGGATGGGTTTGAACATTTTAACTTTCCCTTGCCGCAGGTCATGGTCTCAAACCCGCCTTATATCAAATCAGACGAAATTGCAGGCCTGCAGCAAGAGGTACAGCGGGAACCGCATATGGCGCTTGACGGCGGGGAAGATGGGCTTCTGTTTTATCGGGCCTTGGCGGATCTCTGGATCCCCTTTTTAGGCGGCGGCGGTCTGATCGCCGTGGAATGCGGAGAAGGGCAGGCGAAGGAAATCCAAGAGCTCTTCCAAAAGGCAGGAATCCAAGCGCAGACACATCCGGATTACAGCGGAATTCCGCGAATCGTGACAGGATGGAAAACGTCCGGTGCTTTTATATGAAAATTTACATTTTATCTGTTGACGCGCCTGTCATTTTAGGATACCCTTAATAGGGAATCATTCCAATTTGAGGAGTCGAATACATGATACTTGATTATATCCGCAGTGGCGACTGGATGAGCGTAATGGTTGGACTGTGCGTTTCCGTGTTTGTCGTTTTCTGCACACTTCCGATCCATGAATATGCACATGCATGGATGTCCACCCGGCTGGGGGACGATACGGCGCGGCTGAGCGGAAGACTGACGCTCAATCCCTTGGCGCATATCGATCCCATCGGCGCGCTGATGATTCTGCTGCTTGGCTTTGGCTATGCCAAGCCGGTACCGGTCAACATGCGCAATTTCAAAAATCCTAAGCGGGATATGGCTTTGACAGCACTGGCTGGCCCAGTGTCCAATCTTCTGATGGCATTCTTTTTCCTGATCATTTATAATATTTTCGGCCTGTTTGTATCCGGTGGAAACACCATCATTTTGATTACCCTGAATTTCTTTCGCCTGGCCGCTATCATCAATGTCAATCTCGCCGTCTTCAATCTGCTTCCGATTCCGCCGCTGGACGGCTCAAGGATTTTAGGATTGATTTTGCCGGATCGTATCTATTATAAAGTCATGCAATACGAGCGCATCATCATGATCGTTGTGCTGGCGCTCCTTTTCTTCGGCGTTCTCAGCTGGCCGCTGAACTTTTTAAGCAGCATCGTTTTAAAGGGATTGGCCTTTCTGGCAGGGCTTCCTTTTTTACCGTTCCATTGAGAGAGGAGTGTATCTCAATGGAAAAAATTTCGTACAAGCTCCCTGTCTTTGAGGGGCCCATGGACCTGTTGCTTCATCTCATCAGCAAGCACAAGTTAAATATCTACGATATCCCGATCCTTGAGTTGGTCGAGCAGTATGTAGATGCTGTCCGGCAGATGCAGGAGGAGGATATGGAGGTGGCGAGCGAATTTCTGGAAATGGCGGCGCGCCTAGTCTATATGAAAACAGTTTCCCTGCTCCCGGTTCACGAGGAAGCAGATCAGCTCAAAAAGGAGTTGACCGGCGAACTGCTCGAATACCGGGATTGTCAACTCATGGCGCAGAAGCTCGCCGCACATACAGACGGTTTTGACCACTATACCAGAGAACCGCAGGTATTTGAAGCTGATACCACCTATACACGGCTGCACGAGCCAGAGGAGCTCCTGCGCGCATATCTATCCGCTGTGGGCAAGGGCAAGCGCAGGCTGCCGCCGCCCGTAGAATCCTTTACGGCGATCGTCTCCCATAAGATCGTGTCTGTTGGTTCCAAGGTTGCGTTTATCCTGCGCCGCCTGATCCGCGGGCAGAAGCAGCGGCTGGGTTCCTTTTTTGAGATCGCGCCCTCGCGCTCCGATATGGTGGCCACCTTTCTTGCCATGCTGGAGCTCATGAAGGCGAGACGGGTGCGTGTGGACGGCGACGGCGAGGGTGCACAGGTGCTTTTGCTGCGGCATTCTGAAAAGCAGGCACATTTCTTTGAGGCAGAGGAGGCGGAACATCTTTGAATGCCAAACAAATTCAGGCCGCCGCTGAGGCTGTCCTCTTTGCGGCCGGGGAACCCCTGGAGTTATCCCGTCTGGCGCAGGCGCTGGAGGTTAACGAAGGGCTGATGGAGCAAATTTTAAAAAATTTGGAGGCTCAGTTGGATGAGCGCGGCAGCGGACTTTGTCTGCTTCGCCTGGGGGACCGGTATCAGCTCTGTACGCGCACAGATTTTGCCCAAAGTGTGCGTCAGGCACTGGAAATCAAGCGAAATGCTCCGTTATCCCAGGCGGCGTTTGAGGTCTTGGCGGTGGTTGCCTATAACCAGCCGGTCACAAAATCCTTTGTGGAGCAGGTGCGCGGCGTCGACTGCTCCGGCGTTGTCAATACGCTTTGTCAAAAGGGCCTTTTAGAGGAGAAGGGGAGATTGGAGCTCCCGGGGCGACCGCTCCTTTATGGTACGACGGCGGAGTTTTTACGCTGCTTCAGCTTTTCCTCACTGGAGGATCTTCCACCGCTTCCCAATGAACAGGCAGCAGAAACAAAGGTGGAAGAGTCCGACCCAGAGGGCGCCGGCGACAATGCGCTCTTATCAACACAGGAAGGGGAGGTGGGCATTTGATTGTTCTCTATATATTGCTGGCAATTATCGCGCTGATCGTATTGGCCTTCAGCTTCCGGCTGACACTGCAGCTGGATTACCACGATATCATGGAGCTGGAAGTCCGTTATCTGTTCCTGAAGTTTAAGCTTCTTCCTTGGGAAAAGAAAGAGAAAGCGCCAAAGGAAAAGAAGCCGGTGCAGGAAAAGAAAAAAACGAAAGAAAAGAAGCCAAAAGAAAAGCCGGCGAAGCCCAATCCGCTCAAAACCTTTTGGCACAATGAGGGCGTTGACGGTGTGATTGCCCTGCTCAAAGAGACAGCCACTATTGTATCCGGCATGTTCCGAAGTGTTTTTAAGCATGTGATGATTGACAAGCTGTATCTGCAAATGTATATTGGTTCCGGGGATGCAGCACAGACGGCAACTGACTATGGAAAGGTCTGTGCGGAAATCTTTCCGGCGCTTGGAACCATTTGCTCCATTATGAAAGTCAGGAAATATGACGTTGATATTTCTCCCGATTTTTTGGCGAATCAAAATGAAACAGAATTGCATACGGTCGTTACGCTGCGTCCGATTTTCGTCACAAATGCAGCGGTTGTGATGCTCGTAAAGCTTCTATTTCAGGTCGTTTTCAAAGTGCTTTTTTCAAAAACCGATAAAAGCAGTGAAAATAGAATTGAAATCAAACAAGGTGGTGCTTCTTCATGAAAGAACAATCTGCAGCTGGTATCTTAGGAACAACCATTGAAAAAATCCGCGAGCTGGTCGATGTCAGCACGATCATCGGCGATCCGATGTATCTCGAAGGCGGGATGACGATCATTCCGGTCTCCAAGGTGACCTATGGATTTGCCTCTGGTGGCTCCGATTTTCCCTCTAAAACCAATGCACAGCTTTTCGGCGGCGGCGGCGGCGCAGGCGTGACGAT
>DCJV01000067.1:0-1891 GCA_002320555.1 Ruminococcaceae bacterium UBA1691
GGATATCTATTGGAAGGAGTATACTGTTACCAGCTGCTATAACCCGACCTATGCGCCCTACACGGCCAATACGGACTTTATGACCCAGTTGGATCTGGAGCATCTGATCGGCGCCGAATTCCCGCTGGATGAGGTAAATCAGGCCTTTACGGCATATGCGACCCACCGCTATCAGCGCATTTTGATCCATCTGTAAGCCGTTCGGCTGAAACTCCCCACCATCCTGTTCATTCCTTCCAGGATGGTGGGGAGTTTGTTCGTCAAGATTCTCCACATCTCAGATAATTTCCGCTAGGATATGAAATAATCCACCTTTTGCGGGGCGAGAAACGGATTTTTCCCCTTTTGATCGCCTGTTGGGCGTTGTATAATATAGACGGAAGAAGCTCCTTGCCATCTCATAATTTTATATAAATTGGCAATCAGCATTTTCCAATCGGACGCACTCATCAAACTTACATCAAAAAGGAGGTTTTTTATATGAATGTTAGTCCAGAGCGCGTAAAAGAATTGAGACACAAGGCAAATCAAATCCGGAGAGACATCTGTGTCACAACCAGCAAAATCGGTTACAGCCACCTCGGCGGCGGTATGTCCATGACCGACCTTGTCACGGCGCTTTACTATGATTTTCTGAACTTTGACCCGAAGAATCCACGCGACCCGGACCGTGACCGATTTGTACTTTCCAAGGGCCACTGTGCCCATGTTCTGTACAACATCTTCGTTGACAAGGGGATGTACACCAAAGAGGAACTGTGGAACGAGTACAACCAGATCGGCGGCCGTTTCGGTATGCATCCGAACTACCTCTATATCCCAGGGATCGACGCATCCACCGGTTCTCTGGGTCAGGGTATGGCACTGGCAATTGGTATGGCGCTGGCCGGCAGATTGGACAAGAAGAACTACCGCGTTGTCTGCCTCACCGGCGATGGCGAACTGCAGGAAGGTTCCAACTGGGAGGCATTCATGTGCGCCGGGCACTATGGACTGGGCAATCTGGTGACCATTGTTGACAAAAACCGCGTTCAGGCCGTGGGCTGGACCAAGGATATCATGGATATCGATCCGCTGGATGCCAAACTCCAGGCATTCGGCTGGGAGACCATCACCATTGACGGCCACGACATGAAGCAGATCCTGGAAACACTGCACAGCCTGCCTGCATCGGACTCCCAGACCCGCCGCAAGCCCATCGCCATCATTGCCAATACCAACAAGGGCGAGACGCTGCCCGGTCTGGAGAACACTACCGCCTGCCACCTGCGGCCCATGCCCGATGATTTGCTGGAGAAGGCCATGGCCCGTTTGGATGAGATTGATCAAGAAATTGAAAGGAGTTGAGCAACGTGGCAAAGAGAATTACCTTTGAAGGCGAACTGCAGCTAGGTCATCTGAGCATGTTGGCAGCCGCATCCGCCCGTGAATTGTATGTGGAAGAATTACATCGTCTGGCAGAGAAGGACGAGCGCATTGTTTTCGTCGGCGCCGACTCAGGGTACAGCGGTGCGGAGAATAAGTTCCGTGAGAAATATCCCGACCGGATGCTCCCGGTCGGCATCGCTGAGCAGGATCAGGTTGGCGTGGCTGCCGGTCTGGCACTGTGCGGTAAAATTCCGTATATCTCAGGCTTTGGCCCGTTTCTAGCCCTGCGCACTCTGGATCAGGTGCATACCAATGTCTGCTATCCGAATCTGCCGGTGCGTATCGTCAATACCCACTCGGGCCTGACCTCGGCCAGTGGTCCGACCCACTATAACATCATGGATATCGCGATCATGCGTACCCTCCCCAATATGACCTTCGTCATTCCCAGCGACGCCAATCAATGCGTCAAATTGATCCAGAAGAGCGTGGATCACCCCGGCCCCATGTGTATCCGGATTGC
>DCJV01000067.1:1977-10865 GCA_002320555.1 Ruminococcaceae bacterium UBA1691
ACCGTCGCGTTCGCAGTCTCCGCCGCCAATGCGCTGGAGAAAGAGGGGATTGGCGTCCGGGTGCTGGATATGCACACCATCCGTCCGCTGGATAAGGAGGCAATCCGCACGGCCATTCGGGAGACCGGCCGTATTATCACCGCAGAGGATCACTTTGTGGTCAATGGTCTGGGCAGTGCGGTGGCCGACTTGATGGCAGATGAGGGCTTAACGCCTAAGTTTAAGCGCCTGGGTATCCCGAACGACGCGTTTCCGCCTCTGGGCGACAGTTATGAGCTGTATGCCCACTTAGGCTATGACCCCGAGGGGATTAAAAAAGCCATCCGGGAGATTCTGGGGTAAGCCCTTTCCCTTGTTCCGGTCATCTGTTTTGGGAGATGCAAAAAGAAAAGGAGAACTACGATGCAAGAAAAGAAATCTAATCTTACCAAAAAAGCACTAATCCTGGCGATCCTCTTCTTGTTGTTCCATCTGATCCTGTCCTTTCTGCGTGGGGAGTTGAGCTTCATGGTACCGCCCCTGTTGACCTTCATCGTGGATGACCTGGGGGCGAACCTGGGGCAGGGTGGCCTGCTGCAGACCACCTCCACCCTGTGCATGGGCGTTGGCATGATCTTTGCCAGTATCGTAATTGATAAAATCGGTGGGAGCAAGACCCTGGCGCTCTCCACCGTGTTCATGTTCATCAGTGGCCTACTGGGCCTGACGGCGACGACCTTCACCGCCATGCTGTTTGCCCGTGTGTTCGCCGGCCTGGGCAATGCCTTCAGCTTCCCCGCCGTAGTAGCCATCGTCGCTGAGCGGTTCCGCGACAAAAAACACCTTGGCATGGCCAACAGCGTCATCCAAGCGACAAACTCGCTGACGCAGACTCTGACTTTCTCCCTGACGGTGCCCATTTTCATGGCCCTGGGTCAGAACTGGCACTACCAGTTCATGATGTGGGGTACTAGCTGCCTGGCCCTGGGCATCCTGTTCCTGGTGTTCGACCGCAAGCCCAACGCTTTCTTCAAGGAGTACAACAATGCCCAGCTGGCCCAGGAGAACGCCGGCCAGGCCCCTGCCCAACAGGCGAAGGCCGCCCCCAAGGCGAAGGGGTCCAGCCTAGTGCAAGCAATCAAGATCCGTCCAGTCCAGAGTGCCGTTATCTCCTTCACCGGCGCCACCTGGCTGTTTATGATCTTCAATACCTACCTGCCTACGATCCTCAAGAGCGTCCACGGCCTGTCGGCCCAGGAGGCCAGCTCCATCACCGGGCTCATCAGCCTGGCCGGTCTGTTCTCCTGCCTGCTCTATGCCCCCATCGTCGGCAGAATCAAGAATTATAAGCCCATCATCCTCCTGTTTATGATCCTGCTGCCTCTGAGCGGCGTCTGTTCTATGCTCCTCAAGCCGGGCCTGCTGCTACGGCTGTGCGTGATCGTGCTGGGCATTGCCTGGGGCTGCTATGTCCCCACCATAAACACCGCTGTCATCACCACGAAGGGTGTTACACCCGGCATCTTCGCGGCATCCAACGCCATCTGGACCCTGTTTGGAAACGCGCTAGCCATGCTGATGCCCATCCTGTTCCAGACGCTTCAGGTGCGCATTGGAATGCAGAACGCCGCTATCGCTCTCTGCCTGGGCGGTGTGTTCGCCATAGCCGGTGCCCTGTACTTCCCCAGCGAGAAGAAAACTGCTTGAGGGGGTAAGCGTGGGATATGGAGCGGAATGTGAGACGAAAGAAGGAAGACGGCTCCCTGAGTTTTGTAGAGAAACTCCACTACGGGATCGGCACGATCGGCTATAACGCCAGTTTCCACTGGGTCAGCACCTTCCTTCAGATCTATTACACGGATACCATCGGCGTCAGCGCGGGCGCTCTCTCCGCCCTGGTGCTGGGGGTACGGCTGTTCGACGCCGTCAACGACCCCATCATCGGCTCCATGGCCGACCGGACCAGAACCCGCTGGGGGCGTTACCGCCCCTGGCTGTTGTTCGGCGGGATCGGGCTGCCGCTGAGTATGATCGCGCTGTTCGGTGCGCATTCCTCTTGGAATCCGACCGCCAAAGTCTTATGGATGTGTATCTGGTATGTTGTGGTAACCGTGATGTCCACCTGCTACGATATGCCGTACAGCGCCTTGCATGGCGCCCTCTCCCCCAGTTCCCGTGAGCGTGTCCGGATATCCTCTGTCCGGCTGACCTGCAGCCAGATCGGCACGCAGATTACCGGCATTCTGGGCATCCAGTTGATTTTGTACTTCAGCCATGCCGGCGGAGCCCGCACAGAGGGCGGCTATCTGACGGCTGTGGCACTGATCTGCCTGGCCACGCTGCCGCTGGCCATCTGGCCCGCTTTTAAAAGCCGCGAACGGGTTCAGCCGCCTCCCGACCAGAAGAAGATCCCGGTCCGAGGCCAGTTGCTGACACTGCTGAAGAACCCGCCTATCATCATCATCAGTGTGGTGATGATGACCTTCGGTTTCATTGGATTCGGCCGCAGCAGTATGATGATGTATTACTTCACCTACGTGCTGGGCAATCCCAAGGTAATGTCGGTGTTCGGCCTGGTCTCCATGGCGGGCTCCCTAGCGGGAAACATCTTGATCATGCCGGCTCTGTACCGCGCCCTTCACAGCAAGGGCCACACCGCCGCTGCGGGCCATCTGCTCTGCGGGATTTCCTGCCTTCTGGTATACGTGGTTACCCCCGGCGGTCTGGCATTCTGGGTTCTGATGTTCTGCGCGGCCGCCTTTATGGGCACGTTCAGTTCCGCACAGTACAGTATGCTCGGAGACGCGGTGGACTACGGCGAGTGGAAAGTGGGCCTGCGCTGTGACGGCTTCCTCTCCTCTTTCACCTCCCTGGCTCTCAAGACCGGCAGCGCCATCGGCCCGGCCCTGGGACTGTACCTGATCAATGCCTGCCACTATGTGCCCAACGCGGTGCAAACCCCCGCAGTCATCACGATGATGAAGGCCAATATCTCCCTGATCCCCGGGATCACAGCTCTGGTCTCCGCCGCCCTGATTTTCTCCCTCTATAAGCTGGATGAACCCAGGCATGAGAAAATCCGTCAGGCACTGCAGGAGCGCCGTAAGAAACAAGAAAAAGAATTCTAAAGAGGTAATTCCTATGCGTATTTTAACAATCGTAGATAAGAAAAAAATGATAGTTGCCGAAAAACCCGTGCCGAAGGTGGAACCGGGACGCGCGCTGATCAAGGTGTCCTATGCGGGCATCTGCGGAAGCGACTGGCATATGGTCTGGGGCAATGGTGTTCGAGCCGGGCAGAACGCTGTGGCCGGCCATGAGTTCAGCGGTGTGATCGTGGATCCCGGTGACACTCATTTCAAGGCGGGGGATCGAGTCACGGCGATCGAGTACACCCCCTGCGGCGAATGTGAATACTGCCGCGGCGGAAAAAAGCACCTCTGCCCGGAGCGGTTCAGCACCGGTATCGGCCTGACGAATGACGGTGCGTTTGCCGAGTATCTCACCGCCCGGGAGGACATGATCTATAAACTCCCTGACAGCATCGACGATGTCCAGGCGGCTATGATCGAGCCCTGCGCGGTGAGTATGCACGGTGCCAGCCTGGCCGGCGTCAAGGAAGGAAGCAAGGTGCTGATTACCGGCGGCGGTGCCATCGGTTTGTTCGCCGCTGCCAGCGCGAAGGCTCTAGGTGCCTCGCTGGTGGTCCTGACGGAGGTCAATCCGATCCGGCTCGGACAGGCCCGGGAGGCCGCCTTCATCGACCACGCCTTGAGCGGCACGGCAGAAGGCTTAACAGACACTCTGCATGAGCTTGCAGGCGGCCTGTTCGACTGTGCCGTCGAGTGCAGCGGCAATCAAAGGGCGGCCACCATGGCGCTGGAGTCTATCAAGCCGGGTGCCACCCTGACGATGCTTGCGTATGGTTCTGGACCGCAGGTGGATTCCTTCTCATTTATCAACGACGAGAAACGCATCCAGGGCGGGGTGTTTTTCACCCAGGAGGATTTCGAACGGGTCATTGCAATGATGGCCGATGGACGGATCGACATCCGCCAGTATGCCGAAATCATCACCATGGACGATGCGCAGGATACCCTCCTGGGGCTGGACAATGGAACCAAAAATGCTCAGAAGTATGTGATGAAAATCACGTCTGAATAAGGAGATCGTTGTTCATGTTGGCAAAAGAATGCGAGGCATATCGCTGCAAAGAATTCACATCCATCTATAAACTCCTCTCTCTGGAGGGCAAAAAAGCCCTGGTTACCGGAGGGGCCGGCGGGATCGGCCGTTCCACAGCCAAGGCCTTTGCCGAACTAGGGGCTGATGTTGCATTGATGGACATCCCGTCGAAGTTGACAGACTTGCAGCGGATTTGTGACGAAATCAAGGATAAGTACCCTGTGAATGCGGTTGCCGTCACAGGGGATGTAGCCGATGAGGCCAGCGTGAAGGAATTTGTTGCACAGACGGTGGAGGCGTTCGGCACCATCCATATACTCCACAGCAACGCCGGGATCGTCCTGCCCGGGGATAATCCGAACGCCCCCATCGACGGGTGGAACAAAGTGCTCGGAGTCAATCTGACCGGCATGATGCTGGTCTGCCGAACCGTCGCCAACGTAATGATCGAACATCAGCATGGCGGTGCCATCATCAACACCGCCTCCAAGTCCGCGCACATTATTAGCGGCAACGGTTTCTCCTATGCGGCAACCAAAGCCGCCGTCATACACATGACCAAAGCGATGGCAGCACAGTATGTTCCGTATGGGATCCGTGTAAACAGCATCAGCCCGGGTGTTGTCCTCTCCGGAATCCATGATAACGTCCCTGTGGAGGGTATGGAACATATGCTGGGACTGATCCCTATGAAACGGTTTGGTACCCTTGATGAGATCGCAGGATGGGTGGCCGTACTTGCAAGCGACGTGGCCGGTTTCATGACCGGCAGCGATATCCTTGTTGACGGCGGACAATGTATTTATTAATCTGTTTTTTCCCCTCTCGAACAACCGATCAAAGTTATTTGACCGGTTGTTTCTTTTTGCGCGGCAGGGCCCGATGGTCGAAAAGCGCCTGGAGGCTGACTGGGCGCTTGGAAAAAAGGGGATAAAACGAAAAAATGCAAACACGCATGAAATCTAAGAAAAAAGTGGCCGACAGTAAAATCGGTCACTCATCTTGATCGAGGGGGATGGATTCGAACCAACGGACCCTCCCCAGATACAAAAATAATTTGGGATATTAAAAGGAAACGGGGTTTCCGGAATTGCTTCCCAAAACCCCATTACCCTTGATTTTACTGGACAAAATCGATAGGTATCTATCTTGTCACAGTGATATGTCTGATTGTTACGAAATAGATATCCGCTAAAAGCGCGAGAAGAAAGGTAAATAAAAAACTGAGTCCGGAACGCGAATTGCGTCCAGACTCAGTCTGGCGGAGAAGGGGAGACTCGAACTCCCGCGCCGGTTACCCGACCTACGCCCTTAGCAGGGGCGCCTCGTCACCAACTTGAGTACTTCTCCATGGTAACATCTTATCAATGATGAAATTTTTTTATATAAAACGAGAAATGTTTCGTATCGCTCTCTGGCGGAGAGAGTGGGATTCGAACCCACGGTGCCTTGCGGCACGACGGTTTTCAAGACCGTTCCGTTATGACCACTTCGGTATCTCTCCATGCGGGACGCGAGTTATCATAACACAATTTTCCCCGCTTGTCAACGGCTTTTTGCGCAAAATTCAGAAAGGAACGGACGCCCATGTCCCGCATCGCTTCGACTGCGGGACATGGGTAAGCCGCCTCTTATTCCGCGATGCGGAATCCATCGTTGAGCTTAATCTTGCCGAGGAACGGAACCTTGATAACGCCGTTGAAGGTATCGCCCGCAAACGTCAGCGCAACGTCGATATCCTTGCCGGGCAGCATCTCAACATTGGTGATTGCATGCAGCGTGTCGCCATTTTCCTCTTTGATCTCCTTGATCTGGAATTCCGGGATTGGACCATCCATGTGGAGCTCAAAGCCATATTCGCCGCCATTGTCCGTAATCGTAAACTTCACGTCGCCCTTGAAAAACATCGTGTCAATATGGCAGCCCCAGTTACCAATACCAATCATCGTTCTCTTACTCCTTTGCAGCAATCAGCAGATTGTGAAATTTGCCAAACATAACTTGTCTGACAGAAAAAATTTATCATAATTTATTCGAATTAGATTGCATTAATCCAAGTTTATAGTATAATTCATGTGTATGATGTAAATTTAATCTGATACTGGAGAGGAAAAGCTATGGGGTACAAACAGGCGGTGGAAATGCGCTGGCGAATGGCACGGGAAAACGGCATGTTGCTGCGTTCTCTGACCAGCGTACCGATTCGAGCGGTGACGAGGGCAGGCGAAGAAATCTTTTCCGACGGCTGGCCCAACCTGCCGGAGGGTTGTGAGGAAGCGCTGGTAGCCCCGCTTCTGCATCGGGAGGACAGTAACTGCCTGCCCAGGCTGCAGACCTCACCTGTTTTCGGCGCGATGGCCAGCATCGGCGTCCGCGAGCTGGGGCGCGCAATGGGAACGCTCCTGCTGGGGCCGGTCTTTCCAGGAGAGCTCAATGAAACAGCTGTTTCTCACATCCTGGCCCCGCTTGACATCAGCGTGGCGCAGAAAAGCGCCCTGATTACTTACTACCGTTCCATTCCTGTGCTCGATTGCCGCGCCCTGATCGACGGTGCGGTCCTCACTTATAATCTAATGTATGGGGAACAGATCACGCTTTCCCAGCTCATGGAGCAAAAGCAGCTCCTGCCCGAGCTTCCATTGCAAAAAGTAAGGCCCTTCCTGCACCATGAGGAGGAGCCGCGCCTGTTCAGCGAACAGCTGCAGGAAAAGCTCCTGCACTGCATCCGGGAGGGTTCGCCACGGGAGCTTGAGCAGCATTTGCGAGGGCTGCCACGCTGGAATCTCGCCACCTTCGCGCACGAGCCGCTACGCAGCCTGCGCAACCAGCTCATTGCGATCGGCGCGCTCTCCTTTCAGGCCGCCGCACAGGCGGGCCTCAGCTGGGAAGAGGCCTGCGGGCTCTATGAATATTATGTCCTGTTCTGCGAGGAGGTCACCGATCAGGAGTCGCTTGTCAGCCTGTTTGCCCGCATGCTGACCGACTTTGCCTCCCGCGTCCAAGCGCTGAAACGCACCAACTACTCTACGACTGTGCGTCTGTGCATGCAATATGTACAGGCCCATTTACATGAACGCATCCGCGTGGAAGAGATTGCTGCCAGCGTCCAGCGCAATCCAAGCTATCTGACACAACGCTTGAGGCAGGAGACCGGCATGAGCGTGACGCAATATATCCAACAGCAAAAAATCGAAGAGGCCAAACGTCTCCTGCAAACGCCGGGCAGCGGCAATATCTGGCTTCAGCTTGGCTATTGCGACCAGAGCCATTTTGACCGGGCTTTCAAAAAAGCCGTGGGGATGACACCAGGCGCTTTCCGTCAGCGATTCCAGGAGAGAGAGGCGCTGTAGAACCGCTAGCGTGCGCTTTATCTCATGGAAAACCTCAGCGGGATCGAAACGACGCATTCCCTTACACGGCAGTATAAGCGCGCATTCTTTGGCGTCGGCGCCGGGACGGGCACGGCATGGATACCGCTCCTGCAGGCGAGCTTCAGGCAGCGCGCCACATGAAAATCATTGGTGACAAAGGCAACCTTTTCTTTGGGGAAAAACACTTTTTGCCCCTCCAGAAGTCGCTTGCAAAGCGTGAAATTTTCCGCCGTTGAACGCGCCTGATCCTCTAGCAGAATCCGCCCCGGCTCGATTCCCGCAGCGCACAGGCCGGCCCGGATGACCTCTGCCTCGCTCTTGGTCTGTCCGGTGCGAAAGCAACCGCCACTGGCAATCGCCATAGTCTGTGGATACAGCTTTAAATACTGCGCCGCACAGTCGATCCGCGTCTGCAAAAGCCGCGTTGGCCTTTCACCGTGCACAGTGCATCCAAGGATTAACAGATAACGGGTTTTCTGTTCTTCCGGAGAGGGCGTATCCCGTTTGTCCATTTTTACCGTCCCCCGTTCTCATTTACTGAATTCCTATTATCTAAATCCTATGCTTTCATAACGGCCATTATACCAGCAAAAGAATACGGGCGGGAAGAAACATTCCTTCCCGCCCGTCCGTTTTATGTTGCAATCAGTCCAGAATTTCAACCATCATGCCGGGCACGGCGCCCGCGGCATTCGATTCGTCTGTGTCGATATGCATAGCCAGCGCGTACTTCTCGCTCACACGCACGACAACGTCGCCAAAAATGAGGGAACGCCCGTCGGAATCAACCTTGACGGATACGATCTGCTTATCCTGCAGGCCATATTTTTCCGCGTCCGCAGGTGTAGCATGAATATGCCTTTTCGCAATGATCACGCCGTCCTTGAGCACTACCTCGCCCTTCGGGCCTACGATTTTGCAGCCCTCGCTGCCCTCGAGGTCACCGGACTCGCGCACGGGCGGCTTCAGTCCGATGGAACGGGCGTCCGTAGCAGAAAGCTCCACCTGCGTCTCCGGACGGATCGGGCCGAGGATCGACACGCTCGGGAAACTGCCCTTCGGGCCGATCACTTGGATGCGCTCGTTGGTGGCGAACTGGCCTGGCTGGGAGAGATCCTTTTTATGGGTCAGTTCATAGCCTTCTCCGAACAGGATATCGAGCACTCTGCGGCTGACATGGGCGTGGCGCGCCGAGGTCTCAAGCAATACGCTTTTTTTCATCGTTATAATCATCCTTTCACCTTGTTCCTCTAAAAACACAATTCTCGATACTATTTTACATCAGCCATTAGAAAATAGCAACGATAAATCTGAAGCGCCGCTCCACAAATCTGTAGGTTGTACAATGATGTG
>DCJV01000121.1:0-19111 GCA_002320555.1 Ruminococcaceae bacterium UBA1691
ATATTCCTCATCATACCATTTTTTCATGATTACCCTCCAAATTCCAAATTTTCGCTGATTTCAGCATACCATTTTTTTGCGAACATGTCTATCCCCATTCGACAAGACTTGGTAGTGACGCTTCATTCTTCAATACCTTGACTTTTCAGATAAAAATCACCGGGGCATTGCCCCAGTGTGTTATATTCGAGCCATTCATATGTGCAAAGATTTCACCTGGAAAGGCAGAAAAAACGGCCGGTGTAACACCAGCCGTTTTTTCCAAAATTGAGGGGTTGCTTTGAGGAGGGGTAGAGCATGTGTTCAGTCGATACTCGGTGCGGCTCCTTTCTCTGTCGAACACAACCTTATTATAACCGCGGCCTCGGTTTTTTTTGTTACGCGGCTATGAATTTTCCTTAAACAATCCTGAGCGTTCTTGTGAACAAATGCCTCATATGGCCAATTCGTTTAAAATGCGCAATAAAAAACGCAAACAAATGTTTGCTTTTTTGAAAATACTGTGTTATAATAACTTAACAAAACAGAATGAAATCAATAATTCCAACTCTTTTGGAGACCATTGAAGCCGCGATTGAGGGCTTCGCAAGCTATTCTTATGGCTTTCGCCGCCCACTGCACAATGGGCATTGCAATTGCATGAAAATACATCTGAAAGAATTACAACCTTGCTTTATTATATTGGAGGAGACTGCGATGGACCGTATTAACGACACACAGCAGCGAATTTATGAATATTTGATGGAACGTTCGCAGGACGGGGTCCCGCCCTCCGTGCGGGAGATTGGCGCCGCCGTGGGCCTTAAATCCACCTCTTCCGTGCAGGCGAATCTCGATGCGCTCGAGGCTGCGGGCTATATCACGCGCGACCCTATGCTCAAGCGCTCCATTCGGATTAACGGGCAGGCGGAAAATGTGACGCACGTCCCCCTGCTCGGCACGGTTACGGCGGGCCAGCCAATTCTGGCGGTTGAGCAGATTGAGAGCTATCTCCCCTATACGGGCCATATTTCGCGGGATAAACCGTTATTCGCACTGCATGTGCGTGGAGAAAGTATGATTAATGCCGGTATTCTCGACGGCGATATCGTAGTAGTCGAGCAGACGCCCGTTGCGCGCAATGGAGAGATCGTGGTGGCAATGCTGGAGGACGAGGCGACGGTCAAGCGTTTTTATAAAGAGGACGGCCATTTCCGGCTGCAGCCGGAGAACGACGCCTTTGAGCCGATCATTGTCAACGAGGTCGCGATTCTCGGCAAGGTGGTCGCACTGCTGCGTTATTATTGATCGATCATAAAAAGGCGCCAGCTGCGTGGGAGGATTCTTCTGCGGAGTCGTTATTTGTGTATCAGAACAACCTGAGATTGCGTTTTCGCAGTCTGCAATGAATCAGGCCGCTGTGATATGCACTTATGCGAGAGGGATGAGGAAGCTCCGTAACCGCAGGTAATATGCGGAAAGGGCTAAAGTTGATCAATGATATTTCGGATGCACACAGCGAACCGGGGGAACGCCCCAGGACAATTAATCTTTTCACATACCCGTGCCAGGCGCTTTTGATTACAGAGGTGGGCGCGCAGGTGCTGGAGGCGAAAAGGCTGGATAGTTTCCATTTCTATCCATAATTTATCGTCTTCTTTTTGTGCCCAATTACATAACAATAGCGGAGAAACAAAGGCTATTGTCACCAGACAGGAAAAAGAGAGGCCCGATCTTTCCAATCGCAGGAGGCCAGTGGCTAGTATTATGGCAGAAAACGAGGACGGCGGAAAAATTCCGCCGCGCCCGCATCCAAGCTGCAGAAATCTCATGTGTGCCTCTACTTCTGCTGTCCTTTCAGAATTTTTTCCGCCACAGCGCGTAGCTGCGTCTCATCCGAGATCTGTACACCCGTTTGCACGATCGTCTCCTGCACGAAAACAGGAAGCGTTTTGAAATACTCGTTCATCTTTTGATCTTCCCAGGCAGGCGTTGGAATTTGTGCCATCCGGTTCACCTCCGTTTGTCTCCATCTTTCAAAAGATGGATGTTTACAACGCTTAGTATCTGCCGGAAAGCTGAAAAAAACCGTCCGGCGCAAAAGAAGTGCGCGGACGGTTTTTAAATTTTAATTATTTATTCCACCGGGATAAATGCCTTGTGCACTGCGGCAACCGCACGGTCGGCGTCCCTCTCGTCGATCAGGACGGAAATCTTGATTTCGCTCGTCGCAATCATCTGGATATTGACGTCGATCTCATACAGAGCCTCAAACATCTTTGCCGCCGTGCCGGGATGCGTCTCCATGCCCGCGCCGACCACGCTGATCTTTGCGACCTGATTGTCCGTCACAATTTCCTTGCCCGCAAGCTCCTCAAAGGAGGTGGAAAGGATCTCTGAAACAGCAGCGCCATTTTCCCTGCTAACAGTGAAGGAGATGTCCTTCGTGCCGTCGCGGCCGACGGACTGCAGGATGATATCGACATTGATGCCCTTTGCAGCGAGCTTGCTAAAAATTTTAAACGCGATGCCCGGCACGTCCGGCACACCGATGATGGAGACGCGCGTCACGTTTGTATCCTTGGTAACCCCTCTGACCAGCATTTTTTCCATTTTGGCAACCTCCTTCACAATTGTGCCCGGCACCCTCTTGAGACTGGAGAGCACCTCTACCTCGACATTATATTTTTTCGCCATTTCCACAGAACGGTTATTGAGCACCTGCGCGCCTAGCGTGGCCAGCTCCAGCATCTCGTCATAGGTAATTTCCTTGAGCTTCTTTGCGCCGTCCACCTTGCGTGGGTCGGCGGTATACACACCCTCCACGTCGGTAAAAATCTGGCAGCGCTCTGCATGGAGCGAAGCCGCCAGCGCAACAGCGGTCGTATCCGATCCGCCGCGGCCGAAGGTCGTCACATCGTCATACTTATTGATGCCCTGGAATCCGGCGACCACGACGATATTCTTCCGGCCGATTTCCGCACGCAGGCGGTCCGTTTTGATGGACTTGATGCGCGCATTGCCATAAGCAGAGCTCGTCTGGAAGCCTGCCTGCCAGCCAAGCAGAGAGATGACCGGAAAGCCGAGCTTTTCGATCGCCATCGCAAGCAGGGAGGCCGACATCTGCTCACCCGCAGTCAGGAGCACATCCATCTCGCGCTTGGAGCCCTTAGGGTTGATTTCAGCCGCCTTCTCGATCAGATCGTCCGTCGTATCGCCCTGTGCGGAAACGACGACAACCACATCGTTTCCTTCGCTGTAGGTCTGCGTGACGATCTTTGCCACATTACGCACCTTGTCGGCGTTTGCAACAGAGCTGCCGCCGAATTTCTGAACAATGAGTGCCATTGCGATAACCTCCTAATCTCAATAATCCGTTATGCGGATCACAGACTGCGGCGCGATCTCCGAGAGCCCGGCAAGCTTTGCCTGCAGCGCGCGCTCCGTATCCCACGGCGTCATAAATGCAATTTCGTCCTCCGGCGCATCCTCACAATGAAGAAGCGTCACGTCGCCAAATGCATCCCGAGCGGCCTGTACGGCCGCCTCATGCTGCCCGGCCTGTGCACGCACATAAAGGGCTGTCTGCATATCTCGGTAATCCGCCACATAGCCCTCCTCGCTGTTGCCCCAGCCGAAGAGCTTCTTGCGCTTCAAATGCTTTGCACAATCGATTACATCGGCCACAACGGCGCTCGCTGTGGGCATCTTGCCCGCGCCGCGACCGTAAAAGACTACGTCGCCGATCGCGTCGCCGCGCACCAGAATGGCATTAAATACATCATCCACGCTTGCCAGCTGGCTGTGACGTTTCACGACGGCGGGGCTGACCATTGCGCTGATCCGGCCGTCGTCCAGCCGCTTGGCGCGCCCAAGCAGCTTGATCACGCCGCCCCAAGCCCGGATATATTCCACATCCCGCAGATGAATTTTGGTAATGCCCTCTGTATAGACGCCATCTGGATATACATGCTTGCCGAAGGCCAAAGATGCGAGAATACAGATCTTACGGCAGGCGTCGATGCCCTCGATATCGGCCGTCGGATCTTTCTCTGCATAACCATTTTCCTGTGCCAGATGCAAAGCGTCTGCAAACGTCATCTGATCCTCGATCATGCGGGTCAGGATAAAATTCGTGGTCCCGTTGAGAATCCCGGCGATCTCATCAATCTCATTGGCCGCAAGACACTGGCTGATCGGCCGGATAATCGGGATGCCGCCGCCAACGCTCGCTTCAAAGAGAAAATTGACATTGTTTTCCTCAGCGGCCTGCAGCAGGTCATATCCCTTTGCCGCCACAAGCTCTTTATTGGAAGTGACTACGCTCTTGCCGGCCCTGAGGCATGCGAGCACATACTCAAACGCCGGATGCAGGCCGCCCATCGTCTCAACGACGATCTTGACCTCCTTATCCTGCAGGATCACATTAAAATCCTTGATAAATTTTTTCTCATTCGGGTCGCCTGGAAAGTCGCGCAGGTCAAGGATGTACCTGATCTCCATCTCGGACTGCGTACTTCTGCGCACGATGCTGTCGTGATTTTTTCCAAACAGCTCCACCACGCCCGAGCCGACCACGCCATACCCCATTACCGCTACATACATGTGTGACAACTCCTTTAATATTCTGCGGGGAATTCGATAAACTAGGAAATCTCAGAATATTCTATCATAAAGCGGCGGCATAATAAAGGGAGAAATTTAACTTTTTTCGTTTCTCTGTCACATACGTCAGAACTGTAGGCTGGAGTGATTTAAAAAGAGAGAATTTTGTAACATATTTTTAATTGTATTCGCTATCTGACTGTTATAGAATACAAATAACCTATTCTTTCAGCAAAAAAGGGCGTCGCTTTGCCCGGTTTATCCTTTTTACGTTTCAAAAAACTGCCGCCGTCCCCGGTCCGCGGCCATCAAGGATGTGGTATAATGACTAAAATCGAAAAACGCAGACGCTTTATCATCAATACCGTCTATTTTGCGATCATTCTGGGCCTTTTTTACTTTTTTATGCGTTTTGCCTTCTGGACCTGCTTTCCCTTTATCCTGGCCTTTTTTATTGCGATGTCTCTGCAGCGCCCGGTCAACTGGATCACGCGCAAGACCCCGCTGAAAAAAGGGCTTGTCTCCGGGCTTGCCGTCCTTCTCGCCCTCGCGGCGATTACCGCCGTGCTCGCACTCATCGGCGTGCGGATCGTAGATGAGCTGCGGGGCTTTTTCTCCCTGGTCACGGCAAAGCTCGACAACCTGCCTGTTTTTCTCAAGCAGACGGAAGCCTGGATTTTGGAGAACATCCACTTCCTGCCGGACAGCATCGAGACGATGGTGGCCAACAGCATCCGTGAGCTTTTCCACGACTTGGAAACCGGCGCTGCAAACGGCAAGCTGAATATCGATCTCTCGATCCTCTCTTCCCCGCTTTCCGGCGTATGGAATACCGCAAAGCAGATCCCTGCGATCTTCCTCGCCGCCCTGATCTCCATTATCGCCTGCTGCTTTATGACGGCTGATTACGACCGCCTTGTTAACTTTATCAAACGCCAGCTGCCCCGGGAGCGCAGGGAAGCACTGGGTGCCTCCAAGCGGCTTCTCTTCTCCTCCATGTTTAAAATGCTGCGGGCTTATCTGCTGATCATCCTGATCACTTTCTGTGAGATGGTGCTCGGGCTCGGCATCCTGAAGCTGACCGGCCTGTATGAGAGCAACTATATTCTTGCCATCGCATTATTGACTGCGATCGTTGATATCCTCCCGGTATTGGGGACGGGGACCGTCCTGATTCCATGGGCGGTATTTTCGCTCTTTACGGATAAAATCGGCTTCGGCATCGGCCTGCTGGTCCTCTATGCGGCGATCTCCGTCATCCGGCAGATCATCGAGCCGAAGCTCGTCGCCGGCCAGCTCGGCCTTCCGCCTGTCGTCACCATTGTGGGCATGTATATCGGCCTGCAGCTGTTTGGCTTTATCGGCCTGTTCCTGGTTCCTCTGATCCTGATCATGCTCAAGCTGCTCAATGACCAGGGACTGATCCATCTCTGGAACCGGGGCGATGAGGAATCGGAAGGCGCCGCTGTGCCAGAACCGCCTGCAGAAGCCGCCGGATCCCCGCCGCCGGATCAGCCTGCCGAATAGGCCGTTTCCCTGATCCTTTTATGAAAGAAATATGCAACCGTAAGCGCGCTGTAGGAATGTGTATGTACATTTTGCAGCGTGCTTTTTTCGTGGTTTTTCCAGGCGAAGAAAAACATTCCATGTCGGATTTTTCATCGCGCGCAGGTATAAAAATTTCCACAACGCAGATACTATTTTTGCTTCATACGGCGGCGGGTTTTGCTTTCCGTCCCGTTCCAAATTTTATCTGCTTATCTGCACAGCGGCAGCCAATGAAAATTTAAATGGAGGAGTTATTTATAATGAAAGCCACTGGAATTGTACGAAGAATCGATGATCTTGGACGCGTGGTCATCCCGAAGGAAATCCGCCGCACGATGCGGATCCGCGAGGGTGATCCGCTTGAAATATATACGGATGCGGATGGCGAGGTTATTTTCAAAAAGTATTCCCCGATCGGGGAGCTTTCCTCCTTTACCGGCCAGTATGCGGAGGTCCTTTCCCGCAGCACAAATCTTCCCGTTCTCATCTGCGACAGGGACCATGTGATCGCCTGTGCGGGTATTCCAAAGCGGGAGGCAGTCGACCGGCGCATTTCTGCCAATCTGGAATCGCTGATGGAAAAGCGAGCGAATTTTGTTTATTCCGCTTCAAGCGATACCCTGCACCCGGTCGAGGGATTGGATCGCATGGCCGGCATCGCCTATCCGATCATTGGCTCCGGAGACGTATCTGGCGCCGTCGTACTCCTGCTTCCGGAAAACAACGCCGCGGCGCCCTCCCAGACGGAAATCAAACTGATGCAGGTTGCCGCCTCTTTTTTGGGAAAACAAATGGAAGAATAAGCTTCATCGCACTGCTGATAACCGCAGCAATATGTAGACAGATAAGGGCGCGTTGCAAAATGTGTATGGTTACATGATTGCAACGCGCTCTTTTCCTCTCCTCCGCCCGGGCCGAAAGAAGAGAAAGCGGGGCGATCTATCTGAAATGCGCTCTGTGTGCCTTGCGGCTGCCTCCGGCTCCCCTGTGGACGGTCTCCCGTCACCGGCTGCGCACAGGCGCTTATTGTTATCCCCGCTTACAGTCTATGCCCGAGCCCCCGCTTTAGCGACTGCTTCCCTATCGTCTTCAGGCAGCCTCTTTCCCCTGTTTCTGGGAAATCAGCAAGAAAACAAGCGCCTTTTTGCGCCGCTTTTCCAAAATCCACCGTCAAAAAAGAATTGCCGGTGATTCGGCCGCATGCAATTGATTTTCCCCCTTTCTTTCCTTATAATAGAAAGCAAAGCCGAGGAGGCAGAAAGGGTGGATGCAGAAGTGAAAAAAAAGAGAATCGGAGTGGCCTTTGCCGACGAGTTGGAATACGCACCTTTCCTGACATATGCACAGCAGCAAACCTGCCGATTAACACAAAAGCGGGGTAACGCAGGCCTCGTTATGACCCTTACACAAAACGACCGCCAGCTGGAAATCCATGCGGTGCAATGCGGCATCGGGAAGGTAAATGTAGCGAGCGCCGTCTCTTTTCTAATTGCGGACGACGGCGCACAGATGATCTGCAATGCGGGCCTTTCGGGTGCAGTATCCGGCTTCCGGCGCGGCGATTTGGTTGCTGGCGCCACCTATGTGGAATGTGACTTCGACCTGAGCGCCATCGGCGTGCCCGCGGGCCAAAAGCCCGGGCAGGACTGGGTCTACCAGGCAGATGAAGTCCTCCTTCGTTTAGCACTTGCGCACGATGGCGTCCGGGCGGGCAATCTTGGAACCGGTGATTTCTTTTTGACCAATGCTGAAATCAAAAAACAGTATATCGAGCGTTTTGGGATCACCGCCTTTGATATGGAAACCGCAGCGATCGCCTCGGTCTGTCATAAAAGTAACATTCCATTTCTATGTCTGCGAAAAATATCCGACGATGCAGATGATGCTGCTACTGAGCAATACCGGGAAATGAACGAGCGGGCGGAAGACACGCTGACCAACGTATTGCAGGATCTTTTTCACCGTATTTTAGCAGAGAATTCTCTTTGGAATGGAATGGTAGGTTAATAAAGAAAAGGGATCGTTGCAAACGTTTATGATAGGCTAAAGGGCGCGTTGCAGAATGTAAAAACACACATTTTGCAACGCGCCCTTTTGGATCTCATATGGAAAATTTACTCCGGAGTCCGCCTTTATCTGTGGTGTATCGTCTGCGGCGAAGCTGCCGGTATCATCTGATAGATTTTATCGTCACTATCCACCATGCTGATCGGGATATTCGGTGCCAACATATGGACGTCTTCCACGAAATGAGTGCTGTTCTCCTTTGGAAACCCCATTATGATATTAACAGCACCCTCCTTGACAGCGTGTACTGCGGCCGTTATTGCGGGACTGTCATTGAAATAAATCGTCATCTCCGCATTAACCGCCTTTGCCTGCTGGTGCAAATTTTCGAGCGCTTCCGGATTCGGCCGGAAACACTCCTCCGCCCTCTGTACACTGACTACCTGTAACGGCACCCGTTCTCCATCGGCAATTTTTTTACCCGCCCGGATCAGCCGTTCACAATTCGGCTGGCTGGTAACGCACACCAACACGCAAGCGTTTTTTGACATGGACTCACCTCCTTCACCATTTCTCCAAGGTACATCCATATCATACCGCTTAGATGTTGCGGGTTTTGTAAAAAACAATGACGAAAGTATAAATTTTCCTAACGATGATCCGCCATTTACAGGTTTAAAAATTGTATGTAATGCACAAATTTTGGCTTATGATTCCCCTCCAGCAGAAACGGAAGTCTTTCCCTGCCGGTCCACCGGCACAAGACCGATATAGCTTTTTCCGGTATTCAGGGTAAGCTCTGTTCCGTCTGCGGCGTAGAGTTTCAGCGGATTGGACGGGGTATTTCCCTTTTTCCAGGTAATCTGCTCCTGCGTTCCATTTGTCGCGTAAACCCCGCTGCCGCCTGTGAGATCCATATCGATGCAGCCGCTTGCATCTCCCATGCTCTTGATCGGGCAGTATAGCAGCAAAACGTTGGTCACAGCCATTTGCTTGCCGCCGTCCTCCGTCATGGGCTGGTCATTCAAGAAATTCTGGTAAAGTCCGGTGGACCCATCATAACGGAACGTATGGGTATAGGCGTTGGAGAAGGAAAACGTGATGCTCTCACATGCGCCACCGGAGAGGCTCTTCGGCTTTCCTTCCTCAGCAAAGGCAAACGGCGCTCGATAGTCCTTCTTCGCTGCCTGACGGATATCAAGCTTTTCGATCGCCTGCGTCAGGTGTTCCCCATCCGTACAGCCGGTGTGCTCCAGCCCCACGTTGCGGGATTTATCTCGATAAAAATAAGTAGTCGAATGAACCAGACCATCAATGTCGTCAATATTGCGCTGTTTCAGCGCATCATAGGCATAAACGCTGCCGCCCCAGTGCACAAAAATCGCATCAAAGCCCTCTGCCATCTCCAGAAAATCATGCCGTGCGCTGCGCACGGATCCGATCTTCGGAATACTCTTCACATCGGAAAAAAGCCACATCATTCTTGTAATTCCGCCCTCTGCCAGACCCTCAATCACAATATCCGGCGAGCACAAGCCCCACTGTGGACGCGCCGCCGGTGCATTATTGATCATCACTGCCACCGGGCGCTTCCCGGCAGCCGCCTGTGGGAATCCGGAAAGGCCCGTCAGCGGATTGATATCCCCAATCTCCTGCTCCTGGGTCCCCAGTGGTTCTGTGGAAACGTCAAGCTCTTCCCCTTTGCCGCAGCCCGAGAGCCCAGCTGACATCGTGATCAGGAAAAGCGCCGCCGCACAAAGGGCGGATACCCTCCTGCAAAAAATTTTTTCTTCGTTCATAAAAACGATCATCCCTTCAAAGTTTGGCGGACAGACGACTGCCTTTCCGCCCAACTGACTCCTGTATTTTCCATTCCTCTTCTCTCATTATAGCCCATGCGCCGCTCTGGTCAAGGCTGTTTTCTGTCAAATAAACATCCCCTTGCAATTTTTTAGAAAACATCCAATTTATAAACCGGATATTAATAATATTGGAAACCCGGTTTGCCGATTGTCCTTATTAAATATCGCGCAGCGCGATAAAGCAGCGCTGGAAGCGCTGGCATTGGTCAGATCTGTATTCCCGCACCACGCCGCTTTTGAGCGACTGCATCCAGTGCCTGTTTTTTGACGATTTCGGTCATCTCTGGATCGGCACGGATCTGGGCCTGTGCGTCTATAACGGCTCGAATTACTGGATGACGCCGGAGACAACCGCGGCCCTTCCAAAGGCCAATTTGAGCGCTTGCGCCTGTGCGCTGGATGGGACGCACTCTTTTGCAACGCCCTTCGGTATTCTGATTCATCAGGATGGCATGGTCAAATATCTCGGCTATAAGCGCTGGATACCGCATCCGGACGTGCCATGTGCGCCGCGACGGCTTCGTCACAGTCCGTGCTTTAACCGGGGAGGGAGAGCTCCACATGCCCTTCCGCCTGCCCACCTCTTATATCCCAGCCCAAAAGGCACTTTTCAATGAGAGCGCCTTTACCGAAGATATGGTGGAAATGCTGCTGGGCAATGTGCGTGATTATGCGCAGCAGAGGCAGGTGCCCGTGTTGGACTATCTGCTCCCACACGATTGGAACGGCCCGCAGGCCCAGAGCTACGAAGCTTTCCGCGACTATATGCTCACCCAGTTCGAAACCTTTCCGGAGGGCATTTCGGAAACCTTCATCCATCCTTCGCTTGAATGCGACGAGCTCAAGGGAATCACCCGCTCCTGGCAGCGCCGCGTTTGGGAGCACCGGCTCTTTGCCGATCCTGCAACGCGGCAGCATATCGAAAGCTGCGGCATTCAGCTGATTAACTACCGCGAGCTTGCGGAAATGCGGCTGGGAGCCCGTTGATTATCCTATTTAACAAAATCCCGCCATCTACGTATACAGATGGCGGGTTCTTTTGCAACCGTTTCTTTCAGCTGCGTTTTTATTTCATCAGGGTAACCATAACGGCCTTCTGTGCATGCAAACGGTTTTCCGCCTCGTCGAAAATTTCCGCGGCGTGCGCTTCAAACACGTCCGCCGTGATCTCCTCACCGCGGTGGGCAGGCAGGCAGTGCTGCACCATGCAGCCTTCGTTCGCAGCTCCCAGCAGCTTCTCATTGACCTGATAGACGCCCTCGAAGGCTGCGCGGCGTTTTTCCGCCTCGCCCTCCTGGCCCATGGAGGCCCATACGTCGGTAAAGATCACGTCCGCATTTTCCGCCGCCTTCAAGGGATCGCGCTCCAGTGCGAAGCCGCCGTTTTCCGCCGCGAAATCCAGCACTTTCTGATCCGGGTCGTAGCCCTCCGGGCAGGCAACGCTCACCTTCATCCCAGTTTTCAAACCGCCGACGATCAGAGAATTCGCCATATTGTTGCCGTCGCCTATATAGCACATCTTCAGGCCGTCCAAGCGGCCCTTATGCTCCCGGACTGTCATCAGGTCGGCAAGCACCTGGCAGGGGTGGCAGAAGTCCGTCAGGCCGTTGATGACTGGGATCGATCCATACTCTGCGAGCGCCTCCACTTCCTCCTGCGCAAAGGTGCGGATCATAATGCCATCGAGATACCGGGAGAGTACCCGCGCCGTATCCTGCACCGGTTCGCCGCGGCCGATCTGCAGATCGCGCGCGCTTAAAAACAGCGCGCTCCCGCCGAGCTGGAACATGCCCGCTTCAAAGGAGACGCGCGTGCGGGTCGAGGATTTCTGGAAGATCATGCCCAACGTTTTGCCCTCCAAATGGCGGTGCGCGATATGGTGGCTGCGCTCATATTTGAGCTGGTCTGCAAGATTTAAGAGCTCCAGAATCTCCTGAGTGGACAGATCGAGCATTTTTAGTAAATGTTTCATGGCAATCATTCCTTTCCGGGCAATTTTATTATTTCTCCGTGAGTACTTCCTTCAAAATGGCAATGCCCTGTTCCAGTTCCTCCTGCGAGATCGTCAGCGGCGGGAGCAGGCGGACGAGCGTTTTCGCCGTGAGCACAAGCAGGCCCTTTTCGACACAACGGGAGGCAACTTTCTTTGCCTGTTTTGTTTTGAGCACCAACCCCAGCATCAGGCCCATCCCACGGATTTCTGCCACTTCATCACATTCCGATAAGGTTTCCCGCAGGAATTCACCTTTTTGACGCACCTGCTCAAAAAGCGCTTCATCCATACGCGAGAGCACCTCGCAGACACCCGCACAGACAATCGGATTACCGCCAAAGGTACTGCCGTGTGTGCCTGGGCCCATCACGGAGCCGAGCTTCTCCACGCACAGGCACGCGCCCACGGGAAGGCCGCCGCCCAACCCCTTTGCGCTTGTGAGCACATCCGGCCGCACGCCGAACTGCTCCCAGGCATAAAGCTTGCCCGTCCGGCCCACGCCGGTCTGCACCTCGTCGAAAATCAGGAGGATATCCTTTTCCCGGCAGAGCTCTGAAGCCTTGTGCACAAAATCCGCATCCAGCGGCTGCACGCCTCCCTCGCCCTGCACCGGCTCCATCATCACGGCACAAACGGTCTCGTCCAGCGCGGCCTTCAGCGCATCGAGATCGTTCGCCGCCGCATAGCGGAAGCCCGGCGGAAAGGGATCAAAATACTGATGCAGTTCATCCTGCCCGGTTGCGGTGAGCGTTTCCATCGTGCGGCCGTGGAAGGAATTTTTCAGCGTAACGATCGTCGAGCGGCCCGCCCCATAGGTATCGAAGCTATATTTGCGCGCGAGCTTCATCGCGCATTCATTGGCCTCTGCACCGGAATTTGCAAAGAACACGCGCGCAAAACCAGATTTTTCGCATAACAGCTTCGCCGCCTGCGCAACCACTGGGTTGTAGTAGAGATTCGATGTATGTGCAAGCAGGGATGCCTGCTTTGCGACCGCCTGCGCCCAGGCTTCATCCCCATAACCCAGGGAGCTGACGCCGATCCCGGCGGTGAAGTCCAGGTAGCTTTCCCCTTCCGGGCCGAAAAGCCGCGCGCCCTTTCCCTCCACCAGGGCAGCGTTAAAATGCGCATAGGTGGGCATCAGATATTGATCCGCCATATTTTTAATCTCTTCATATGTCATAAAGCTCACCTTCCTTAAATGAACATCGTCCCTACCCCTTCATCGGAAAAGAGCTCGATGAGAAGGGAATGCGGGATTCGCCCGTCCACAATATGGGTGCGGTGCACGCCGCGCCGCACCGCCTCCACACAGCAATTGATCTTCGGGATCATCCCGCCGGAAATGATCCCCTGGTTTTTCAGCCCCGGCACATCGCTGACGTTGACGACCGGAATTAATGTGCTCTCATCCTCCTTATCCCGCAGGAGGCCGCGCACATCTGTCATCAGCAGCAGTTTTTCCGCATGCAGGCAGGCCGCGATGCGTGCCGCTGCCGTATCGGCGTTAATATTATAAACATCCTCCCCATATCCGCCGCCGATGGTGGAGATGACGGGGATATATCCAGTTCTTAGCGCATCATTGATCGGGGTTACATCCACGCTTTCGATCTCGCCCACGAAGCCGAGATCCTCGCCCGAATGCTTCACCGCGCGGATCATGCCACCGTCCAGCCCGCATAACCCCAACGCCTTGCCGCCGTGCGCGCCGAGCAGCTGCACGAGATCCTTATTGACCTTGCCCGCGAGCACCATCTGCACCACGTCCATGGTCTCCTGATCCGTATAGCGCAGCCCTCCCACAAAGCGGCTCTCCTTGCCCAGCCGGTTCAGCATCGTGCTGATCTCCGGACCGCCGCCGTGAACGAGCACGACATGGATCCCAACGAGGGATAGCAGGACGATATCCGTCATCACGGCGTCCTTGAGCTCCTCATTGATCATCGCATTGCCGCCATATTTAATGACAATCGTCTTCTGATAGTATTTCTGGATATACGGAAGCGCCTGCACCAGCACCTGTGAGCGCTCAAAATTGGAGATCTCCATGCATTCCCCTTCCTTTCTCGAAACAAACCACAGCCCGGCTGTTTTGAATATTTTCCGGTTCAGGTACGGTAATCGCCGTTAATTTTAACGTAATCATACGTCAAATCACATCCGAAGGCCTCCGCGCAGGCCGCACCATCGTGCAGGCGCACATCGATCTTGATTTCCTCCTCCAGGAGGACTTGCTTCGCCTGCTCTTCGCTGAAGGGAATGCCCGCTCCGTTCTGGCATACCTCCACACGCCCTGCGGGAGAGGCGAACGATACATCTGCTTTCGTCACGTCAATTTCTGCCCCGGCATATCCCATGGCGCACAGCACGCGGCCCCAGTTTGCGTCCGCGCCGAACATCGCTGTTTTCACAAGGGAAGAGCAGATCACGCTTTTCGCCACTGTGCGGGCGGTGCCCTGATCCTTTGCGCCGCTAACCTCGCAGACCACCAGCTTGGTTGCTCCCTCGCCGTCGCGCGCCATTTCCCGCGCAATACGGATGAGGAGGGTGGAAAGCATCTGTGTAAACAGCGCAAAATCCTCGTTCTCCGAGACGATCTCCCGGTTCTCCGCCTTGCCGGAGGCCATGATGCAGGCCATATCGTTGGTCGATGTATCGCCGTCGATGCTGAGCATATTGAAGCTGTCCGCCACCGCCGCCGTCAGCGCTTTTTGGAGCATCGGGGAGGAGATCGCCACGTCCGTCGTAATAAAGCAGAGCATGGTCGCCATATTGGGATGGATCATGCCGGAGCCTTTTGAGATCGCCCCGATGGTGCATTCCTTACCGCCGAGCGTAAAGGTGAGTGCAAATTCTTTTTTGCGCGTATCCGTCGTCATGATCGCCTGTGCGGCATTGCCGGAGCCGTCTTTTGAAAGCTCATTGACAAGATGAGGCATACCGCTCTTCACTGGATCAAGATCGAGCGGCTGCCCGATGACCCCTGTGGAGGCAACGATCACCTCGCCCGGAGAAATCCCCAGCGCCTTTGCCGTGATTTCACACATTCCTTCTGCCTTTTCAATGCCATCTGCATTGCAGGTGTTCGCAATGCCGCTGTTGCACACAACGGCGCGAGCCTTGCCGGCCGCCAGATGTTTTTTCGTCACCGTGACGGGCGCGCCGCAGACCAGATTCTGCGTGTAAACGGCGGCTGCATTGCAAAGGCAGTCCGCTGAAATCAGCGCGAGGTCGCGCTTCGACTTGTTTTTTCGAATTCCACAGTGGACGCCTGCCGCAGTAAAGCCTTTTGCCGCGGCAACCCCACCGGGGATAAATGAGCATGTTACCATTGATAGAACCGTCCTTCCTGCCTAGGTTAATCCTTATGCTTCCTGCGGAACAGCGCAAGGCCGCCAAATCCGCTGATAATCGCCATATAAAAGCCCAAATTATAAGGAAATCCCGTATTGTGCGCTTCATAGATCTGATAGTTGCCAAAAAATGAAAGAATCAGGGAAATTGGCGCAATCCATCCGTGCCAGATGCCTGTAAAGAAACCTGCCGCGTCGGCGGAGGCCGTCCGGTGCGGTATGCAACCGCTCAGCAAAAACAGCAGGCAGAGCACCAGCAAAACAATTGCGACCCATTGTCTTCTTTTCATGGCAGGTTCCATCCTTTCCTGAGCGGCAGCCCTCAAGCCAGCCGTATTTTAAAAACAGGTGGGAATCATATGAAGCCCCATATCCTCCGGCAGGCCGAACAGCAGGTTCATATTCTGCACTGCCTGCCCCGCCGCGCCCTTGACCATATTGTCGAGCGCAGAAACGACGATGAGCGTCCCGGTCCGGGGATCAAGATGCAGAGAAATATCGCAGAAATTACTGCACCGCACATTGCGCAGGTTCGCCGTCTTGCCCGCCCCCAACACGCGGACGAACCGCTCTTTACAGTATGCATCCTCATAAGCACTGCGGACTTCTTCCTCCGTCACGCCCTCCTTCAGGCGCGCATACATTGTAGAAATAATCCCCCGGTTGAGCGGCAGCAGATGTGGCACAAAGACGACCTTCAGCTTTTCGCCTGCCACTGTGGAGAGCGTCTGCTCGATCTCCGGCGTGTGGCGGTGCGCCGCAATCTTATAGGGGGAGAATGCCTCGTTGCAATTGGGAAAATGCGCCGTCTCGCTGGGGGAGCGGCCGGAACCTGTCACGCCGGATTTGGAATCGATCACGATCCCCTGCGGCTCGATGAGCCCCTCCCGCAAAGCGGGCGCAAGCCCCAGCGCCACGCTCGTAGGGTAACAGCCGGGGTTTGCAAGGATACGCGTTTTTGTGATCTTCTCACGGAACAGCTCCGGCAGCGCATAAACCGCCTGGCTATGCAGCTCCTGATGCGTATAGGCCCCGCCGTACCACTGCGCATAATCCGATTCTTCCTTCAGGCGGAAATCCGCGCCAAGATCGATGAAGGCCACATCCTTCTCCGCGCACTGCGCCGCGAATTCCTGTGAAATTCCATGCTGCACGCAGGCGAAGATAACGTCGCTCTTCTCGATCGCCTCCTGCGCGGAGCAGCAAGGTAGATCGCACAGCCCGTAAAGGGAGGGGTACACCTCGCTAACCGCCTTTCCCTCAAAGCTCACGGAGCTGACGGCCGCAAGCTCCGCCTGCGGATGGTTGAGTAGAATCCGGATCAATTCAACGCCCGCATAGCCGGTGGCGCCGATGATACCTACTTTTATCATAAATAGTCTCCTTTTTATTCGCCTTTCTGAATCAAAGCCCTCACGCGCTGTGCCTGCGCACGCACATTGTCCGGCGCCGGGCCGCCCAGCGGCGTGCGGTCGGACACGCATTTTTCCAGGGAGATCGCCTCATACACGCCCTCGTCGAAGAGCTCGCACACTTCTCTGTAGGCTTCCAGTGGCAGCGTTTCCAACGTCAGCCCCTCGCGGATGCAGCGGGCGACCAGTTCGCCCGTCGCCTTATAGGCATCGCGGAAGGGAAGCCCCTTGCCAACCAGGAAGTCCGCGCAGTCCGTCGCGTTGATAAAGCCACCGGCGGCCGCCTTACGCATGTTCTGTGGTAGCACGGTCATCGTATCGATCATGGGGACAAACGCGGTCAGGCAGAGCTTTACCGTATCAAACGCGTCGAAGATCGCATCCTTATCCTCCTGCATATCCTTGTTGTAGGCAAGCGGCAGGCTCTTCATCACAGCCAGCAGCGTCATCACATCGCCGAAGACGCGGCCCGATTTGCCGCGGACGAGCTCGGCAATATCCGGGTTTTTCTTCTGCGGCATGATACTGGAGCCGGTAGAAAAAGCGTCGTCCAACTCAATAAACTTGAACTCCCAGGAGCACCACAGCACAATTTCCTCGGAAAAGCGGGAGAGATGCATCATCAAAATCGCTATCGCCGAGGCGAGCTCAATGCAGTAATCCCGGTCGGATACGCCGTCCAGTGAATTCTGGGAGACAGCGGAAAAACCGAGCAGGGCGGCGGACTGGGCCCGGTCGATAGGGTAGGTCGTCGCCGCGAGCGCGCCGGAGCCCAAGGGGCAAACATCCATGCGCTTTTTGGCATCCGCGATCCGGCCGAGATCGCGCTGGAACATCTCCGCATAGGCCATCAGATGATGCCCGAAGGTGATTGGCTGAGCGCGCTGCAAATGCGTATAGCCCGGCATCACTGTACCGGCGTGCTCCTCCGCTTTGGCGCAGAGCACAAGGATTAGTTCCTTGATCTGCTTCGTCACCGCATCGCACTCATCTCTCAGATACAGCCGTAGGTCGAGCGCGACCTGGTCATTCCTGCTGCGGGCGGTATGAAGGCGCTTCCCCGCCTCGCCGATGCGGGCGGTGAGCTCCGCCTCCACGAAGGTATGGATATCCTCCGCATCGGGATCGATCGGAAGCTTTCCGCTCCGAATATCGTCGAGCAGGCCCTGCAGGCCGCTGAGAATCTCCTCTTGATCCTTCTCCCCGATGATGCCGCAGGCCCCCAGCATCGTGGCATGCGCCATACTCCCCCGGATATCCTGCTCGTACATCCGGCTGTCAAAGGAGATAGAGGAATTGAAATCATTGGTCTTTTGATCGGCCTCCTTGGAAAAACGACCTGTCCATAGTTTCATCGCCGTGCTCATCCTTTCCCGATTCCGCCGTTGGCAGAATCGCCATAAGGGCGCGGCCGCAGAAGAACGCTTCTGCAAGTGCCCGCCCCTATGATCTCATCACATCATTGATATCACGTTGAATGCCTTATTTGCCCTCGCGCTCTGCGTCGAGAATTGCCTTCACCTTAATGGGAAGGCCGAAGAGGTTGATAAAGCCCTCAGAGTCCTTCTGATTGTATACATCGTCCTCATCAAAGGTTGCGAACGCCTCACTGTAAAGCGAATACGGAGAGGTGACGCCGGCGTTGATCATATTGCCCTTATAGAGCTTGAGCTTGACGTCGCCTGTAACGGTCTGCTGTGTGCTGTCTACAAACGCGTCGAGCGCCTCGCGCAGAGGGGTAAACCACTGGCCAAAATAGACGAGCTCCGCATATTTCTGGGCGACGAGCTCCTTATAATGCTGCGTATCGCGGTCAAGCGTGATTGTCTCGAGCACTTCATGCGCGCGGTACAGAATCGCTCCGCCCGGATTCTCATATACACCGCGGGACTTCATGCCCACGAGCCTGTTTTCAACGATATCCGCAAGGCCGATGCCATTTGCACCGCCGATCTGATTGAGCTTCTCGATCATGCTCACGCCGTCGAGCGCTTCGCCGTCGAGCATTGTGGGGACACCCTTTTCGAAGTGAATCGTCACATAGGTGGGCTCATCGGGCGCCTGCTCGGGGGAGACGCACATCTCCAGGAAGCCGGGCTTATTATACTGCGGCTCGTTGGCCGGGTCTTCCAGGTCCAGCCCCTCGTGGGAGAGGTGCCAAAGGTTTTTATCCTTGGAGTAATTGGTCTCGCGGTTGATTTTCAGCGGGATTTGATGCGCTTCCGCATATGCGATCTCCTCTTCGCGGGACTTAATATTCCAAATGCGCCAGGGGGCGATGATCTTCATGCTAGGCGCAAACTTTTTGATCGCCAGCTCAAATCGAACCTGGTCGTTGCCCTTGCCTGT
>DCJV01000121.1:19225-21032 GCA_002320555.1 Ruminococcaceae bacterium UBA1691
ACCTCGCAGTTATCATAGTTTTCCTTCAGCCATGGGATAATGATCGACGTATCCAGGCCGCCGGAATACGCAAGCACAACTTTTTTAATTGCTCCCATTTTGATTGCCTCCTAACGGGTTTTCATTTGTTTATTCAATATTATACGACTAATATTCATTTTTTCAAGGGGTTATTGCATAAATATTCGAAATCTCTGCAAGTTTGTGTATTTCACCAACTCTCTGTCCGTCGGCAAATTTTTTTTGTCTAGAATCTATTGGCATTTGTTTCTATTTGCTCTCATTATACGAATGCAAAAGGAAAAATTCAACAGAAAGACTTATCATTTTGAAAGACAACGAGTATAATAAAATACAGATTCATAATCTCTATCTCTCTGAAAGAAGGTTTATCACAAATGCAATTTCAGGAAACGAACATCCGGGAAGTCCGCGACAGTGTCGTCAAACTTATAAGCGACGACTGGGCTCTTGTCACTGCGGGTAATCAGGAAAAATGGAACACGATGACGGTCAGCTGGGGTGGCCTTGGCGAGCTCTGGGGCAAAGACGTCGCCTTTATCTTTATCCGTCCGCAGCGCTATACCTATGAATTCATCGAGCGGGAGAATTATTTTACCATGAGCTTTTTCGGCGGAGAACAAAAAAAAGCGCTTTCCCTGTGCGGTTCCAAATCCGGGCGCGATATCGATAAGGCGAAGGAAGCCGGCCTTACGCCCTTCTTTGTCGGTCCGGCAGTGGCAATTGAGGAAGCGAAGCTTGTGCTTGTCTGCCGAAAGTTGGCATTTCAAGATATTAATCCGGCCGGCTTTATCGATTCCTCAATCGATCCCTCCTGCTATGCTGCCAAGGATTATCATCGCATGTATGTCGGCGCAATCGAACGTGTCCTTGTTAAGAAATAACAGATACAACGATTCCCTGGCTCCTAACACAATCATTATTTTTCCATGTTAGGTAAGATTCAAATTATTATCGTTCCAAAATATCCATAATAAGGGCGCATCGGGAATCCTGACGCGTCCTATTTTTTTCTTTTCCTTTTGAAGTTGAATAATATTCACATTCCTGTTTCAAACCTGTCCGAAAATGCTATACTCCACATAATCGATCTGGGAGAAGTAGGGAGATTGTTCTCCCCTTTTCTGGAAAAATCTTTTCAAAGGAGGAGGAGGCATGGTTACCACCAATATCGTCCGTAAGGTCGACAGGGTTGGTCGCGTATCTCTTCCGCTTTCCCTGCGGGAAAGCCTTGGCTTTGCAAAACAGGATCCCCTGGAAATGTATGCGGAAAGCAATCGCATCGTCATTCAAAGATATGTCCCGGCCTGTTTTTTTTGTGGCGGCGACGAGGATCTGAAAACCTTCCGCACCTTTCCCGTCTGCGCCAAGTGCCGCGCGGAGCTTCGGCAGAAAAGCGCCGCACAGAATCAGCGGTGAACCGCATCGGGCCGGTGGAGTCTACAAACAAGGAGGATTGCTCATGGCCTCTTCCAAGAGCGTCGTATGCAAAGTGGATAAACGGGGAGGCATTTTTCTCCCGATTCAGCTGCGCAAGGATTTTGATATCTCACAAAACGCCAGGCTTGAGTTTCTGCAACAGGAGGATGGATCTGTCCTGCTGAAAAAGCTCAATTCTACCTGCTTTTTCTGCGGAGCGTCCGGTCCACTCACTAAAATGCACGGGATTTCTCTCTGCAGAGACTGCTGTGCGCAGGCTGCTGCTTTGGACGGCACTGAGGATACATGAAAAATGGCGAGGGCTCTTTGGTATCGGCACACGGTAGCATCGGTGAACAGGGGCAAC
>DCJV01000034.1:0-4036 GCA_002320555.1 Ruminococcaceae bacterium UBA1691
CACAGCCATCCGAACCAGCATACTCCGGAAGAGATCAAACTCATCCTGGATATGCGGCGCAGGAATCCTACGCCTCTCATCGCTTCTATTCCTTTGACGATTTCAGAAATCAACTCGCCATTCGCGAGCGCTCTTACAACAATTTCCCTATGCGTCCTCTCAACTGGCGTTCTCCCAAGCGGGTCTTATTCGCTTTCCCTAATGTGTAACACATCATTGACAAATCCACATCCAGCGTATAGTGCCCGCGTTTCACGAAACACTAAGCAGGAAAGAGGACGGCTCAAAAGGCTATTCCGATTTTCAAAACTAAAATCTTATCTATCAGAAAAGAGGGTTCCATATGGACGATATCAAAAAGCGCCCGCTGCCTTATGACGCACAGGACGGCGAAGAGCTGTTCGATGACTTGATGAGCGTCTCCTCCATGACGGATTGCACAGGGCTGATCCCTGCCGCCCCTGTTTCAGAGTCAGAAATCGATTCCTACAGCGCCATCTACGACATTCCCCTCGCAGGGGACGAACAGGCGGCACAGCACGGCCTGCAAAACAAGAAGCAGAAAAATCAGCAGGGGCATTCCCACCCGGATACAGGAAGATAACGCGCACCATGCCCTCCCCTCCCGCATAATCTGGACTGGGGATATTCCCCGCAGACGCACCTACATCAGGATGCGATCAAATAACGGGAGAGAGAAATATGTGTAATCGAAATATCTCTGAACGGCAAGGCTCTTCTCGCACAGGCGGCTGCGCATGCGATAGAACACGGCCTTCTAACGACAGAGCCATCTCCGCCGCCTGGCAGGATTATTATGGGGTCTGCTGCTCATGCAGCCGAACCATGAGCCGTTACAGCGGATGCGACAAATGCTGCTAAAGGCGCCTGGCAAACAAATACCGCTCCCTCCGGGGGCGGCTACTTAAGAGGAAAGGCTGTTGCAAACGCATATCAATGTGTTTTGCAACAGCCTTCAGCTTGTCGATAAGGTCTAAGAGAAGAAAAAGTTCACAAAAAAGCATGGTTTCTGATCGTTTTCGGAACCGGCATCTTTATGCGCCGCTGGGCGCTGCGGGAGGCCGAGGCAGCACTCGCAGAATCCGAATGCGTGGCTCGTGAGGGGGTTTTTACGCGTAGGGCAAAAACGAACCTTCCCAAAGGAAGGGCCCGCGCGGCCGGAGCGCGTTTCAATGTCTTCTTCCGTTGTCAAGGTAGTCAAAAAAGGCAAGCGTAATGGAAAAAGTTTGCGAAATTGTTCTTGAGCATTTTGACGAAACGATGTTCCTTTTTCGGTAGGCTTATAAAAAGTCTGCAGACGTAGTGTAGCTTCTTCTAATCCAGATAGCTGCGTACTAACTGTGCAACACGCTGCGCCGCATGTCCGTCGCACGCCCCGAGCTGTGCGCTGCGAAACGCGGAGAGCTTCTCAAGCGGCGGATTCTGGCATACGCTGCGCATCACCTCCGGCAATTCCTGTGCCTGGAAAACTGTTGGGCCGGGCAGGTCCTGTGGATAGTCGAGATAAAAATTGCGTTCATAGGCATCAAAATCCGGGCAATAAAACACAAGCGGCGCACCACATAAGATGGCATCAAAAATCACAGAGGAATAATCTGTTACAACCACAGAGGCCGCTGTCAACAGCTGTGAGGTTGGCTCGTCCGTGCAATCCACAATATGCCGGAAGGACTGATCTCCAAGATAGGAGTCCTTCATAATCGGATGGCGGCGGATCACAAACAGCTCGCCATCCGTTAGCGCGCTATCCAGCGCGTCCCATTCGATTTGGGGATCGTAATAGCAGGGCTTTCCGTCCTTTTCCCGGAAGGTGGGCGTATAGAGATAAATCTGCTTTCCCCGCATTTCCGGATGTCGCCGAAGCAGCTCTTCCCGCATCACATGACACGTCTTTTCATTGAGCAACGCATCCGTGCGGGGCGTGCCGAGCGCCTGGACCTTGTCCATGCCGATTCCAAAGGCCTGCGCATAGTAGGGCCGCACCTGCTCCGAGCTGACACAGACAGCAGCGTACTGGCTGTGCGTGCGCTTCTCCTCCTGCGGAGACAAAAGTGACGGCGCGTCGAGCCCAAAGCGCTTGAAGGCGCCGCAGGCATGCCAGATCTGCACGACCTTCTGCCCTTCACGCAGCTGTGTATGGCGGAGATAACGCAGATAATCGTCCGTAACGATCACGCGGCTGGTTAAAAGATGATAATAAATTTTTGGCTTGAGCAGCACCGGATGAGGCAGCATCCGAGCAACTACCACCTTTTCTACATCCTCCAGCGCATCATAGACGCATTTGCTGTTTTCCAGCAGCTTTCCATCTGCGCGGATGGTATAAAAAAAGACGTGGTTCCGGATGGGCAGGCGGGAAAATACCGCGCGCAGCATCAGATTGCAGCGCTCCAGCACCCATTTTTTTCCCAGACTCAAAAGCTTTCTCAGCGGCATTTGTCACGTCTCCCCTTTCTTGTCCCTTTCATCATACGCATCCCGGAAAACCTTGTCAAGGCGTGAAACGGCAGGCGATTGCTATTTTCCTTGTATTCAGGGGATACTTATATTATAATAAAGCTGATCCGCACCCTGCGGAAATCCATGATTGAAACAGCTGCTGATTGCCAATAACGTATCAATTTTAAAAGCACGCTGTGAAAGGAAGGAACATTTATGAACAGAAGGCTGAAACCCTGGCATATCGTCCTCATCGTCGTCGCAGTGCTCATTGTGTTACTCGTCGGCTACACGGTTAGCAGCTATAACGGCCTTGTTACCCTACGGCAGGAGGTCACGCAGAAGGATTCAGACATCCAGACCACCCTGCAGCGGCGCGCAGATCTAATTCCCAATCTGGTCAACACCGTAAAAGGCTATGCCTCCCATGAGGAATCCATCATGAAGGAAGTAAGCGATGCACGTGCAGCCCTTGTCGGCGCGAAGGACACCGGCGCACAGCTGGCGGCAAACGACCGGATGACCTCCGCTCTGAACCGTCTACTGGCGATCGCAGAAAACTATCCGGACCTGAAAGCCAATACAAATTTTATCCAGCTCCAGGATGAGCTGGCGGGGACGGAAAACCGCATCACCCAGGCACGGCGCGCATACAATGACGCAGTCAAAACCTATAATACGAAAATTCAGCGTTTCCCGACCTCTCTGATTGCCGGAATTTTCAATTTCGACGCCTTTGAATATTTCCAGGCGAATGAAAACGCACAGGAGGTCCCGTCCGTCAATTTTGACTGATGAATGGGATTCCCCACATGAGGAGGTACAGGGTGAACAACTTTCAGCGGATTTTCAAACGAGTCCTGTCCTGCGCCGCCGCGATCGTTTTGGCAGTGGCCCTCTGCCTGTCGGCTGCGGCGGAGGTTGCCTACCAGCCCACCGCACAATTTTTTGTCAATGATTTTGCGGATGTGCTCTCAGCTGAAACAGAGCAGCAGATTGTGGAGCTGGGCAGAACACTGCAGCAGCAGACTGGTGCGCAGGCAGTCGCTGTCACGGTTCCCACCCTCGACGGGCAGAGCGTAGAGGACTACGCAATCGACCTTGCCAATGACTGGGGGATTGGACAGGAGGATAAGGACAACGGCGTGCTCATCCTGATCGCCGTGGAGGAACGTAAGCTGCGCATTGAAGTGGGCCTTGGGTTAGAGGGCGCTCTGCCGGATGGCAAGACCGGGCGTATCATGGACGAATATATGACGCCCTCCCTGCGGCAAAATGACTATTCTACCGGCATGCTGGAGGGATATAAGGCGGTTGCCGCGCAGATTTATGCAGAGTATGATATCGATGCCTCAGAGCTCGCTGGTTACAATATTTCCGGCAGTCAGGATACCAGAGATAGGCAGGATATTTCCACGGTCCTTACCATGATCTCACCGATGGCAATCATCCTTCTGTTGGTGATCCTGCGGCTCGTTTTCCGTGGCCGAGGATTCCCATTCTTCTGGTTTTTTGGGGGACCGCACGGGCCCCATGGTGGCGGCGGGAACGGCACCTTGGGCGGCGGTTTTTCCGG
>DCJV01000034.1:4073-5683 GCA_002320555.1 Ruminococcaceae bacterium UBA1691
AACCATACAAAACGAAACGGCCTGCGTCTCATTTGAGATGCAGGCCGTTTCGTTGATTCTTTTCCCTCATTTGCAAAGCATTTTGGGATGCTATTCCTCCATCCCGTCGAAAATGCTGTCGTCATAGTAATTGTTCTCGTTTTTATCGTGCAGAGGATACCAGACCTGTGCAAAAAATGGATTGACTCTGGCGATCGCGTCATAGTTCCAGGGCGAAGGCAGGCAGTCGGGGCACCAGTGTCCGCCCTTCAGAACCAAATTAGGCGACATTTCAAATTCATGCCCGAACGCACAGCGCCATTTCAACGGCGTGAAGAGATCACCCTTTGTGAACGAATTCGACAGGCATTCGCCGCCGCGGAACGCCGCCGCCCGGATCATATCCTCCAAATCGAGGCTCGCCTCCGGCTTCGTTTCATCATACCCATGATCCAAATAGGACATCTCCTGGCTCGGTGTCTCCACCTTGAAGTCCTTCCATGTGCCGATCTTCTTCCAGTTCTCATGGCTGCCGTAATAGGCCGTAACGCGCGGGGTAATATTATTCTTGATCCAAGTTTGGGTGCCGTATTTCTCCTTGTACGCCATCTTAATCATTCCGGCCCTTTTGATCAGGCCGTTCGGAATGATCTTCGCCAGCTTATAATAGCCAGGCACATGCCGGGAAAGCTGTGCGAAATAATCTTTGATCGGAACATTGTGACGAAAATGCAGATAGTCTTCGAGCACATCGGAATCCGTGAACCAATGTCCGTGGAAATTGCGCAGGGTAAACCAATTCGGCTCAAAGATCTTTTTTGGGGAATCCAAGCCGATTGCCCGCAGGAGATAAACCTCAAACTCATAATTCGTGATGCGGTACTCCGCTCCGCTACCGATATTGTAAAAGCGCCTCCAGAAGCTCTCCGGCACATCCTCCTCGCAGACATTCGCAAGCAGTAGGCCGGAATCCTCAATTGTGGCCCATTCAAGCACGCCGTTGATCGGCACATGGTACATGATCGGGTCGAAATTCTTTAGAATACCGGGATAGAGGATTCCAGTCTGGCGCAGGGAAACCCAGTGTTTCAGGCCGGATTCCGCCACCTTGGCCTCGGCAATCGTTTTGCTGATTGCATAGTGGTCGTAGACGCTGATTTTGATCGGATCGCCTGTACGGCCCCAATGGATCGGCGGATTGCGGTCGCCCGTTTGGGCAACCGTACCAATATAGACCAGTTTTACCGCATCGGGGTCGGGCTGTGCCTTGATTGCGCGGATAATATTTTCGATCGCGCCAATGTTGGTTTTCATCGTGCGCTTTGGAAAATAGTCTGCCGCCGGGGAAACCATTCCGCCCACATGGAGAATATAATCTGCGCCGGTTACGCACTCGAGCACATCCTCATAGTTGGTAAGATCGCCCCACACGATCTTCACACTCGGGTCGTTTGCATAAAACTTGAATTTTTCCCTGTTTTTATCGCTGCCACGGTTGAGCAAGACCAGATTGAAATGATCCTTTCTCTGATATAGCTCCTGAAAACCGGCGAAGCCCATATTTCCCGAAGCACCCGTCAAAAACACAGTCTTCTTTTCGGACATTGAAATCGCCTCCAACTCTCTCTCTT
>DCJV01000106.1:0-16336 GCA_002320555.1 Ruminococcaceae bacterium UBA1691
GACTGTGGAAGAATTTGCATATGTCACTTATAATCACGTGCGCCCCCATATTTTCAATGGGTATCAAACACCTTATCAGGCTCGGATTACGTAAAAAGATATTTTTAAGCCACAACTGTTACAAAAAAGCTTGACCACAACATGGGTTGTAATCAGCAAGACCTTTGGGGAGCCAGTGAACGGCTTGTAAACTGCAAGCCTGCCCGCATGGTTCCCAAGGTTGCCGGGGGGCGGGCTGCAAATACGGCACATCAAAATCACCCTTTTTATTTTATTCAGATTGCCGTTGACGGCGAATCCGTGCGGCGCAGGTTTTCTGCGCCGCATTAGTTTGCCGCCAACAGGCCAAGGAGAATGTGCCGAAATGAACAATCACTCTCTGAAGGAGCAGGCCCATGGGGAGATCGAACGAATCTTCCGGATCCTTTTGCCTCAAAACGGGCTGGCAGTGCGGGAAGAACAGATTACCCTCTGCCACGCCATGCTAGATACCCTGCTCAAAAACAATATCGCTTTATGCGACGCAGGAGTCGGGATTGGAAAAACTTATGCCTACCTGACCGCCTGTATTTTACTGAAAAAGTTTGCCCCGCATGGGCCTGCCGGTTCCCAGCCGGTGGTGGTTTCCACCTCCAGCGTTGCCCTGCAGGACGCCATCATCGGGGAATACATCCCGTTTTTGTCCCGGATTTTTCTGGAGAACCGTATTATTCAGAAGCCCATCCGGGCGATGGTGCGAAAAGGCAAGGAACGCTTTGTCTGTGACGTCCGTCTTGCAGGGCGGCTGGAAGCCGTAAAAGATAAGAAAAAGAATGCCCAGCAGATGAAAGCCCTGCTTTCCCTTCGCGCCTATTATGATTTAGACACCGTAACCGGTCTCAGCGGATTTGACAGGCGGCAGGTATGCGTCCCCAAGGTATGCGAAAAAAACTGTCCTCTGCGGAATACTTGCCGCTATCATCAATACTTGAAAGAAGCCAGAAGTGCGGAGATTTTCGTCCAGATTTGCAATCACAATTACTTACTGGCAGATGCAGCCCACCGTTTACAGGAACTGCGCCCTCTTCTCAACGATTACCGTGCCTTGGTGATTGACGAGGCCCATAAGCTGCCGGACGCAGCCTGCCAGATGTACGGGCAGAACCTGTCGGCGGAGGATTTCAGCGAGCTCTGCACTCTGCTGGCAAAAGAAAAATATATCCTTGCGGCCCAGCGGCTGAAAGAAAAGTTTAGCGCCCTATTGGGAGCCATGTGCCGGGGCGAACTGCTGGAAGAAGCGCAGCGCACCGCCTTTATTTTAACGCCGGATCGGGAAGCAGCCCTTCGGAATTGCCTCTCCCTCCTCCGGCAGCTTCAAAAACAGCTTGCCCCGCATCTCCCACGGTGGCTTCTTCACCGGCTGGGAACAACAGAGCAGATTCTTAACCTCTTTTTTACCGGGGATCGCAGGTACATACTTTACATCCAATACGACAGGGACGGAAGCCCCAGCCTCTGCGCCGCCAGCCGGGAAATGCCGGAGCAGCTGCGCCGGGCGCTGTGGCTGAAGAATATCCCCGCCATCCTGACCTCCGGCACCCTCATGGCCGGTGGCATCTTTGACAAAACCCGGCAGCTCATGGGGCTGTCCGAGAACAACCGGCTGGAAGATTTTATTGCGGTTTCTCCCTTTAACTACGAGGAAAACTGCCTCCTCTACATTCCCAGCGACCTGCCCAAAACACAAATGGGCAGCGAACAGGAAGCCAAGTGTCTGGCAGAGCAGATCTGCCGGTTGGTGGAAGCCACCCATGGCCACACTCTGGTGCTCTTTACTTCCTATTCCCTCATGGGCGCTGTTTACAATCAGGTAAAGGACCGGCTGTCTTTTCCGCTTATGGAAGTATGGCGGCACTCACAGGATATTATTCACCAATTCAAACAGGTACAGAATGCCGTGCTGTTCGCAGCAGGCTCCTGTTGGGAAGGGGTGGATTTTCCCGGCGATATGGTATCGTCGCTCATCATTGTGCGGCTGCCATTCCCTGTTCCCGATCCACTGAGCGAAGCGGAACGGGAGCAGTATCCCACGTTGCAGGATTATATCCGGGCTGTCGTTATCCCGGATATGCAGGTAAAGCTGCGGCAGGGATTTGGGCGGGCCATCCGCACCGAAACCGACACCTGCGTTGTCAGCATTCTGGATTATCGGGCAGCGCCCGGAGAACGGTATCACCGGGCTGTGTTGGAAACCCTGCCTCCACTTCGTATCGCCAGAAAAATCGAAGATGTGGAAGCATTCATCCGGGCAAAGAAAGGTCCGGATTATTTTATGCCATAAAGGAGATTGACATAGATGAACAGAAAAACAGAAACGGCGGAATTTCCCTATGCAGACCGCCCAATGTGGTTATACAGCCGGAGCAGCGATAAAAGGATGTTTGTGCTGATCCAGCAGATGCGAAACCTTTTAAGTGAAGCCAAGCGCCGGGAATACACCGTTGTGGGGACTTCTCAGGATATGGGTACCGGCAGAAGCATGGCCCGCATGGGCCTAAAGCAGATGATGCAGGCAGTGAAGGGTGGCTTCGTCCGCGCTGTGCTTGTACGGGATTTAACCCGTCTGAGCCATGATCCCGCCATTCTCATTAAAATACTGGAGTTTTTGCAGGACCACGATGCGGTACTGATCACCACCGAGAGCGACCTGCGGTATGAACTTTACATCAAGGGGCTGGAAAACCGCTTTTTCCAGAGGGCGGCCCAAAAGGGCCTCCATTTGCCGTGGTGAAGGGGGATGAATTTATATGCGTGTTACTTACAATCCAGAAGCGCCATCCCCTCTCATAGTCAATGAAATCAAATATTATATGGCGCTTTCGGCCTTGAAAAAGATGCTGGCCGATGGCGTCATAACCTCTGATAATTACAAGAAAGCGACTGTTGCTATTGCCGAAAGATACCGGGTTTTGCGATACGATATTTAGTGGTTGTCGTGATAGCTTTGTACCAGCCGTTGTGGTAATGTTGTTGCTGCGGGGTGGTCACAATAGATGCCGCCCAAGAAAGCGCAGAAAGGGCGGTGCGGAGAATGCCACAGGTGCAGATCATAGAACCTACGATAAGGCCACAGAAACAGAAAATCCGGGTTTGTGCCTATGCCCGTGTGAGCAGCAACTCCGATGATCAGTTGAACTCCTTTTCCGCGCAGGTCGAATATTTCACCCAACTGATACAAGCCCACAGCGATTGGGAATTCATTGATATCTATGCCGACGAGGGCATAACCGGTACCAGAGCCGACAAGCGCGACGATTTCCAACGGATGATGCGGGACTGCAGAGCCGGAAGGATTGACCGCATACTGGTTAAATCCATTTCCCGATTCGGAAGAAACAGCGCCGACTGCATTGAAGCCGTTCGGGAACTGAAAATATTAGGAATAGCCGTTGCCTTTGAAAAAGAAGGCATTGATACAGGCCGCATGACCAATGAAATGTACTTTTCCATGTACAGTGCATTCTCACAAGAAGAATCCACTTCCATTGCAAAGAATATGCGTAAAGGCGCAGTCATGCGGATGAAAAATGGAACCTATCGTCTATCCCAAGCGCCTTATGGCTACCGCTTAGATGAAAAAGGCGGCCTTCTGATTAATATGGAAGAAGCGAAAGTTGTCCGAAAGATATTTGGGGACTTTCTCTCAGGGAAAAGCATTCGAGAAATTGCCAATGAACTTGCACAGGCCCAAGTACCAAAGCTGAAAGGAAACCCCGTGTGGAGTGCCACTGGGGTTTCTTATATTTTAACCAACGAACGCTACATGGGAGATGAATTGTTCCAGAAACGCTTCACCACTGACGCATTTCCTTTTAGAAAAGTAAAGAACCGTGGCGAAAAAAGCCAATTTTATGCGGAGGATACCCATGAAGCTATCGTCAGCCCAAATGTGTTTCGTCTGGCACAAGAACTTCTAAAAAAGAAAAATCAACTCCATGGACGGAAAAAAGAAATCCAAACCTATACTTTCACCAAAATGCTGGAGTGCAGCGAGTGTGGGAGCACATTCTGCAGGCGGGTAACCAAAGCCGGAACTGTAGTATGGGCCTGTTATCGGCATTTCCGTGACAAAAAATTGTGCGCCATAGAAAATGTGCAGGAGTCCGAAGTGGAATCCGCATTCGTTACCTTATATAACAAGTTGGGGAGAAATCGCTCGGAGTTTTTAACCCCATTCATTACGCAGGTGGAAAAACTGCGCGATAAAAATTTCATGTCCCATCCGGGGGCCATGCAGTTGAACAAAGAAATAGCGGATCTGTTGGAGCAGAATCATGCGCTGGCCACTTTGAGAGCCAAAGAGTGCATTGATTCTGCTTTTTATATGAGTGAAACCAATACCAATAACACTAAGCTGGAAAATTTACGGAAGGAGCTTCAGCGATACCGTGATTTAAATGACTACCACGAAATACTTGATGGAAGCCGCCTGCTTCTGAAAATTTTTGAAAAACAGGAAAGCATCTTAGAGTTTGAACCTGTAGCCTTTCGCAATATGGTTATTAAAGTGAGGATTTTCTCAGACACCATCTGTTTCCGGTTAATCAACGGGATGGAATTGGCTGAAAGAAGATAGGAGTTGTACTAATGAAAAAGAAAAGATACCTGCCCTTCGGATATCAAATGGAAAAGGGGGAAATCATCCCGCATCCTGACGAGGGACCTTTGGTGCAGGCTATCTTTTCAAAATATCTTGAAAGGGCCGCCCTTTCAACACTCACCAAATATGCCTCCTTGTCGGGCATTCCTTATCGGGAAGGAGCCGGGCAATGGAATAAAACCATGATTTGCCGGATTTTGGACAATTCCAAGTACGCAGGCGATGAAGGATTCCCGCCGCTGGTTTCAAAGGAACAGTGGGAAGAAGTAGCTTTCCTCAGAGCAGCCAAGGCAAAGCAATATGGCGGCAGCCTACCTGCGGAAATGAAAAAAATCCGCCAGAAGATCTGCTGTGGAAACTGTGGGCAAATCCTCAAGCGAGTCAATATGCGGACAGGATACATCCTGTGGGAATGCCCAAAATGCGGAATCAGCACAGACTACATATCAGACGAACTATTGCTGCAAAGCGTGACTGCCCTATTAAACCGGGCAATTGAAAACCGGGAAAAGCTGAAACCGGAAGAAAGGCATTGTGAATGCTTATCTATCGAAGTCCTCCGGCTGAATAATGAAATTGACCGGCAGATGACCAATCCCCGCGCTAATGCGGATCAACTGCTCCAGCTTATCATGGATTGTGCCAAAGCGAAATACGAAGTCAGCGAAAGCGGTGCTTCGGAGCAGATGACTCAGCTTATACAGGAACGGCTGGCCGATCAACCCCTGATTTCCGACTTCGACTACGACCTGTTTAGCAGCATAGCAGAGAAAATCCTTATTCGGCCAAATACTTCCGTTCACCTTCAACTGCGAAACGGAAAAGTGATATAGCCTACCGGAAAGGAGCATTTATATGGAGACACAAGCCCCCATCAGGCAGAAAATCATCCGGGAGATTAAACCCTCCCCAGTGCTGCAGGCCCGAACCCGCAATCACAGGCTAAGGGTAGCGGCTTACTGCCGAGTCAGTACAGAGCAGGAAGAACAGCAGACCAGTATCGAAAACCAAATCACCTATTATGAGGATTTGATTCGCTCAAATCCTGAGTGGGAATATGCTGGTGTTTTTTCAGATGATGGCATCAGCGGAACCAGAGATGAGAACCGCCCCGGTTTTATGGAAATGATAAAGCAGTGCAAAAAAAGGGAAAATCGACATGATGCTGGCAAAGTCGCTATCCAGATTTTCCCGAAATACCCTGCAATGCATTTCGTACATACGAATGCTCAAGGATCGGGGCATTATCATCCGGTTTGAAAAAGAAGGGCTGGACACCTCCCGTGTAACCAGCGAAATATTCTTCACATGGACCAGTGCCTTCGCCCAAGGCGAAAGCGAATCTCTGAGCAACAATGTCAAATGGGGCAAACGAAAAGGGTACAGTCAAGGAAAATTCGCCTTTCCTTATAAGAATATGCTGGGCTATAAAAAGGGAGAGGACGGAGAGCCGGAGATTGTGCCGGAAGAAGCAGAACATATCAAAATGATTTTTAACCTGTTCCTGCTGGGCCGCAGCCTGCGCCAGATCAAGGAAGCCTTGGAACGGCGAAACATACTGACTCCACGGGGGAATACAGAATGGGGATTATCCAGTATTAAACATATCCTGCGGAATGAGAAATACATGGGAGATGTACTGCTGCAAAAGAGTTACACCGTAGACTTCCTAACCAAGAAAAAGAAGAAAAACAACGGGGAAATCACCCAATATTACATCACTGACAACCATCCGGCCATTATCCCTCGTGAGGATTTCCTAAATGTCCAGCTTGAACTGACCAGAAGGAACAGCAAAAAGAAGGTTTCCCAAAAGAAAACCAAGAGCGCGCTGGGCAAATACTGCAGCAAGTATGCTCTCTCCGAAAGGCTGGTTTGCGGAGAATGCGGTTCCATGTATCGCCGCACCACTTGGGTGAAAAAAGGCAAGAGGAAAGTAGTATGGCGCTGCATCAGCCGATTGGAATTCGGAACAAAATACTGCCAGCATTCACCAACCATATCGGAAGAAGCCTTGCATCAGGCAATCCTCCAATGTATTCAAAAAGTGGTCGGGGACAAAGAAGATATCCTGAAAAATTTGCGTGATGTTCAAGAAAACATTATCCTGTTTTCCGGGAATCAAATCACACCGCAATCGCTGGAAAAGCAAATAGACAAGCTGCAGCAGGAAATGTCGGCCTTAGTTAAAATTATCGCACAGGGTGGTGACAGCGACTTCTATGCCGCCAAGTTACGGCAACTTTCCGAACAAAAGATGGGCCTTACCAACCAACTGCAGGAAATCCAGAAAAAGAAGATGGCGGATCAAGCACAGGAATACCAGTACCAACAGGCCCTGCTTTATATCAATAACGAGGAAAACCTGAACCTTACTGAATTTAACGATGACTTCATCCGAAGAATTATTGAACAGGTGACTGTTTTATCCGCTACCCAAATCAGAATACGGTTTGTAGGTGGATATGAGCAGGACGCAAACCTGCCATTGAAAAAATAGGTTGCCTGCAAAAAAATAGCACCGATGTCCTCAATCCGGGGAGCATCGGTGCTATTTTTTTGTGGGTAACTTTAGTATATAGAGAGAAAAATCACTTTCAAAATTGCAGCGTTTCTGTTATAATGAAAATGAGTAAGTGTACGTTGTAGATTGTTCTTTGAAATAAAAGATTTGTGAAGAAAGGGGGGAAAGCATGAAAGTTCAGCCCCCCCCACAAGTAGGAGATAGATTATTCTTATTCCATCGAGAGGTAATCATTACCAAGACCTATTTAACATTTCACCTTGTCAAAATTCGCTATATAAATGACATTGCTGAATTTTGTATAGACTATCATGCTTTATCTTCCCAGCCTGACTACACAAATTCAATTGGAATAAACAAGCTAAGAGGACGGATATAATGAGCAGTATTATGACATTTATTGAAGGATATATGACTGGAAACGCATGGGAAGAACTCTGTGTAAAATGTTATCGTCTAAGATATCAAAGAGAGCATTATACAGCTATCCCTGCAGTGCAAGGTGGAGATGCTGGTATTGAAGGATTTACTCATAGCGGAATAGTTCATCAGTGCTATTGTCCAGAACGTATATATTCAGATAATGAACTTTATACTCATCAAAGGGACAAGCTAACTGCAGATATCGAAAAATTAATGAATAATGGAGAGCGCCTTAAAAAATTAGGAGTTCCGCCTATTGCTGAATGGCATTTTAATATTCCTGAATATAAAGATCCGAGGATTCTTAGTCATGCGCAATCGAAGCAGCAAGAAGTGTTAACTGCCAAAAAGAAGAATCCTACTTTGTTTGCCTATATTTCTGATGATTTTAAAATACTTGTTAAAGTTGCAGAAGATTTTTCACCGGAAATTAGCAGAATTATTCGTACAAACCTTACTGATATGAAGCTTAATTTAGCTGTTCAACATCAAGAGAAGCCTGATTGGTCAAAATGTGATTCCCAAAAAGTCGCTAATATACGTCGTAAAGTAGGAGCAGTAATGCATGTTGACGAAGATGATCCTGATTTAAACTATGTGATTAATGTTTATATTGATTATTATATAGCCGGACTGGAAATCATGAATAACTTACAACTTCATTTCCCAGAAATATATGAAGATCTCTACAAATTAGAACAGAGCTATAAAAGAGAAGTTTCATTGAAAACTCGGATGAATACTGACCGGCAATTAAATCAAAGTTTATTTAATAATATCCTTAACGAGTTTCAAGAAAAACTCGAAAAAGATTTTTCCAAAATGCTGACACAAGCTTCCGTTGTAGAACTAAAACAAGATTTAGTCGCAAGTTGGTTGGCTGATTGTTCTATGGAATTCAGGAGTGTATAACTAATGGTAAATCAGTTTCCTCTACAAGGTGATATAATTTTTGATGCAAAACCAGATGCGGTACCTTATAACTATCGAATAAGTTATAAGGTTTCTCAGTTGTGTCTTATTATGTACATATGTGGATGGGGAACGTCTTGCTCGCTAATTAAACTTCATATGATATCCTTTGCATTGTTATCACGAAAGAACATGGACAATCTATTAGAGTTTTCTGATAAAACAAATGAATCAGTGGTAGTTAGGTTTGATCCAGCAGTAAATAGAGCACTTACATACGCAGTGGCTTATGGCTTTGTCGTACAACAGCAAAACGGGAATTATAAACTAACAGACCAAGGGAAAAATTTCGCAGAGCGAATTAAATTGGCTGGCGATCTAATGGTGACTGAAATTAGAGAACTTACAGATTTGTCAAAAAGACTTACTGAATCAAGGATTAAGGAACTCACTGAAATTTGGAGGGATAGACATGCTGAGGATTAATAGATTACGTGTTGAAATTAATACTGCAAACGGCATGTATGGAATAGATGAATCTTTTAAAAAAGGGTTAAATTTTGTGGCAAGTAAGGAAAACACTTGCGGAAAAAGTTCTATACTTGCAGCTATATATTATTGCCTTGGTTTTGAGCAGATACTGGGTGGTGTCGCAGGCATTGGTGGGAAGGTATTAACATCTGCTTTTAAAAATACAATTGATGACAATGGAAAATCATGGAATGTTACAGAATCTGGAGCCTATCTTGAAATCAGTAATGGCTCCGAAGAAATAACAGTTTATAGAAGCATTAAAGCAGAAAATAAAGACAATAGACTTATTACTGTATATTTTAGTGAATATGATTTGATTAGTAATCCCAAAACCCAGTCGGAAGATTTTTATGTAAACATTCAGCATGCTGCTACAAGTCAACGAGGATTTCATGCATTTTTAGAGGACTTTTTACATTTAAATCTTCCTTTAGTTCGCACATCTGATGGTAGTGAACGAAAACTGTATTTACAAATCATTTTTTCAGCTATGTTTATTGAACAAAAACATGGCTGGTCTGATATCCTGTCGGGAATGCCTGTATTTGGCATTCGAGAGTCGAAAAAGCGAGTGGTTGAATATATACTTGGTCTCGATACCTTTAAAAACGAAAAAGAGCGAGATCGACTAAATGGTATAAAAACAGACCTTGAAAATAAGTGGGAACAGCTTATCAAAGAAATACAGCGACGTGCTTATTCCGAATCTTGCGATATTGTTAATATCCCCGTGCATCCCTGTGTGCTTTCAGACAAACAGTTTTCGCGTATTGCTATTCTAACAGTTGAGAAAACTACTATAGATGAAAAAAACAATCAATTAAAAACGGAATATGACTCATTGCGTCAATTGAAGCCACGAGTGACTGATAATTTTGAGGCTTTAAATACAGAGCTTTCAGAAACAGAAGCAGCCATTCTCAAATTTGAAGAGATTGTACGTCATCTAATGCAGAAATTATCTGGAATTAGTGAAACAATTCATCGGCTGACTTCTGATCTTCAACTTATTTGTACTGATATTAGAAATAATGAGGATGCAGCCAGATTACAAAAATTTGGTTCGGAAGTTAGTAATGGGCAGATAAGTGCAAATATTTGTCCAACTTGCAAACAGCAAATTCAAGATAATCTTTTAGAAGCTAATCCGTGTAGTGGCTTTATGAGTATTGAAGAAAACATACGGCATCTTAAGGCGCAAAAAAGTATGCTGGAATTTTCTCTCAATAGCCGTAAGAATACTCGTGACGCGCTACAAAAAGAAAAAGATAGCTATGAAAGTAGACTATTAACTTTACGCCGTTTAGCGCAAACCCTTCGGTCAGACCTTTTTACCACAACAGATACCGAAGCATCTGAAGCAATAATTTTAAAAAAGATAGAAATATCGAAACAAATTGAGCAGTTATCAGATTTGCAAGATGCATTTTATTCTTTTCTTGATAATCTAAATGACTTATCGGAAAAGTGGAATGATTATTTGGAGCAGAAAAGTCGTTTGCCGAAGAAGGGGATTTCTGAAATGGATATGAGCAAAATAGCTCTATTGAAATCTCACTTTATCGACAATCTGCGAAGATACCACTATAGTAGCTTATCAAGTTTTGATGGTATAGAAATCTCAGAAGAATCTTTGCTACCAACCATTGATGGATTTGATATGAAATTTGATTCATCTGCAAGTGATGGAATCAGAACAATTTGGGCTTTTACACTGGCTCTTTTACAGGTTTCGATTGAAAAAGACGGAAATCATCCCGGAGTTATTATTTTTGATGAACCCGCTCAACAAAGTATAGTTTCAGAAGATATGAACAGCTTTATTCAGTCAGTATCTGAAGTTAGTTCCCAAAGCCAGATAATTATGGCCATAACACTTAATAGTCATGAACTTATTCATATTATTGATGAGTTAGATACCGATAAATATCATAAGCTGGAGATTGCAGATAAAGCATTTAAACGATTTGAAAAAATGGGCTCAAGGGAAGTGTCAGATTAAGTAACTGAAAGGGGCATCTAAAGTGTCCACCCCTTCCAAAATGACGCATATCCGAGCATACCGTCTATTTTTTGTAAATAGGTTGTTCGGATATGTTTTTTTATAAGTGATACACAGAGCCACGTAGTTAGAGGCAAACAGCCTTTGCTACGTGGTTTTTCGTTTTCATTGCGTAAAATTGGGCGCTTGCGAATAAGGATTACAAATCAAAATGAAGACCAGGTGCTCATTGAAATGCAACTTAAAGCAAAACGCCGCTTTCCGGCAAGGGGTTGGCGGCGTGTCTGCATATGACGGATTAATCTGCTACGATCGTCCCGCCGCCAACCACGAGCTCGCCATCATAGAAAACAGCGGCCTGCCCGGGTGTGATCGCCCGCTGCGGCTCGTCAAAGACGACACGCGCACGTCCCTGCACCACAGGATAAAGCGTGGCGGGCTGGGCCGCATGGCGGTAGCGTGCTTTAGCCTGCACGCGCATCGGGCTGGAGAGCGTATCGACCGAAATCAGATTGACACGCGCCACCTCCATCTCACGGGTAAATAGCTTCTTATCCTCTCCGAGCGTTACAGTATTGTCCCGTGCGTTTTTGGCCAGGACATACATGGGCTTCCCAAAGGTGACGCCCAGCCCTTTTCGTTGCCCTACGGTGTAATGAATCAGCCCTTGATGCATTCCCAGCGTGTTCCCCTGGCAGTCGATAAAACGTCCCCGCTGAGCCTCCTCTCCCGTATCTCGCCGGATAAACGCCGCGTAATCGCCGTCCGGAATAAAGCAGATATCCTGGCTATCCGGCTTTTGCGCATTGATAAGGCCATGCTGCATTGCAATGGCGCGCACCTCGTCCTTATGCAGATTTCCCAGAGGGAACAGCACATGCGCAAGCTGCTCCTGCGTGAGCTGATAGAGGACATAGGTCTGATCCTTCCGCTCATCCGCCGCCTTTTTGAGAAGCCAGCGCCCGGTCTCCCTGTCCCGCTCCACACGGGCGTAATGCCCGGTGGCCATCGCGTCAAATCCGCGGGCAAGCGCCTCATCCAGCAGCGCGCCAAATTTGATCTCCCGATTACAATCGATGCAGGGATTCGGCGTGTTCCCTGCGCGGTATTCGCTGACAAAACGGTCAATCACCTGTTCGCGGAAACGGTCGGAGAATGGGAATACCTCGTGCGGAAAGCCGAGGAGCTGTGCCACGCGGCGTGCGTCCTCAATATCGGAGGAAGCGCCGCAGGCCCCGTCCTTTTCCGCCTCTTTTCGGGAAAACAGCTGCAGCGTGGCGCCAAACAGCTCGTATCCTGCCTCTAAAAGTAGGATTGCGCTCGCAGAGCTGTCCACGCCACCGCTCATTGCCAACATGACTTTTTTAGACATCCATTCCATCCTTCCGACCCCGTCAGGACTGCCTGATGAGATACTCATAAAATTCGATAATCTGTGTGATATTCTTCGTTGTAATGTGCTCGTTATTGCTATGGATACTCGCCACCTGCTCATTGGTGCATACCATCGGGGAGAAGCGGTAAACGTGATCGCAGATTGCGCAAAACTTGCTGGAATCGCTGCACATAAACATCAGATAGGGCGCGACCAGCGTATCCGGCCAAGTCGCATGGACGGCGTTTTTGATCCTCTGCCAGTGCGGGCCCTCGGCCGGGGAATTGGGCGTTGCCAGATTTCCCTTGAGTACACGCGTCTCCAAATCTGAGCACCTGGCGGCCTTTTTGACATGCGCCACTACGCCCTCGACCGTCTCACCCTCCGCCAACCGGAAATTCGCCACGGCCGTCACACGGTCGGGCAGGACGTTGGAGGCAAGGCTTCCCTGCGTTTGTGTAAATGCGATCGTCGTGCGCATGAGCGCGCCCCCGATCGGCACAAACCGGCAGACAAGCTTGATCAGCGGCATAAAAAAGCCCGTATTCGCCAGAATGATCCGGATTGGAAATGGTAGGGTGCGTCCCAGCACATCAATCAGCTGCCGCACAGGCGGCGTCATTTTCATTTTGAATTGCCTGTTTTCCACCCGGCGCACAATCCTACTCATCCGTCCAATCAGTGTATGTCTGGGCGGATAGGCCGCGTGGCCGCTTTTCCCACGCAGGGTGAGCTCCAAATCGACCTGGCCCTTCTCGCCCACACCGATCACGGCCAACGGCATTTTCACGCCGGGCAGGAAATTCGTGACGATCGTGCCACCCTCGTCGAGTACAAAAGCTGGATGGATTTGCCGCGCCTTCAACGTTTCCACAATTGCACGCGCGGCCTTTCCCTCCACTTCCTCGTCGCAGCCAAAGGAAAAATAGAGGTCATGCTCCGGCACGAAGCCTTCTCCGATTAGCTTTTCCGCCGCCTCCAGAATCCCGAAAAGCGAGCATTTCGTATCCAGCGTCCCGCGGCCCCAGAGGCTGCCATCCTTTACGGTCCCGGCAAAGGGGTCCACGTTCCATCCTGCTTCATCAACGGGAACGACGTCGTAATGCGCCATGAGGATGCCGGGCTCCTGCGCCGTTTTTCCAGCCCAGTGATAGAGCAGGCCGCCATTGATGAGCTCCCGCGTGCAGGTGGCGTGCACCTTGGGAAACAGCTCAATGAGCAGGGCGCGAAATTTTTCGAATTCCGCCTCATCTACCAATGCCGGGTCGCGGCTAGAAACCGTTTTGCAGCGGATCAGCCGCGCAAGGCGTTCGGTTTCCTCTTTTTCGTCGAGCTGTGGTTTTTCCATATGTTCGAAGGCTTCCCCCTGGGGCCGGAAAAGCGCCGCACGCAGGAGAAGCACAAAAATAAGAATACACAGGGCGGCAATCACAATCCATTTCACCATACTGAGCTCTTCTTTCCTGTTAGTCTAACCATTTCTTTTTATACATAATGTGCGCGCCGATGAGCGATACCACCACACCGACTGGGATCAGCACGCCGATCGCCGTATTTCCGGCGAAGAGTAGCACGATCAGCACCACCGCAATCGGCAGGATCGAAATTTTCCAGTGTTTTGCAAAATAAGTTGCGCCCAACGCGCCGAAAAGCGCCGGCACCACCTGCTGAAAAGCGGGGGCGAAAGGAGAATCCGGGTCGGTGATATAAGGCAGGATTGGGCTGAACGCCACAACGCCGAGCGCGATGATCAGCGTGGTGACGATCGAGGAGGTGGCGATCGAGATTGTGGAGATAACATCTCCCTCCTCGCTGGTTGCCCGCACCTTGGCGTTTTCCATCGCATTGAGCGCACAGGGGAGCTTCAGATTGCTGATATTCCCCGTGACAAAGCTCAGATAGGTGCCGCCTGAGCCGAGCATCGGCCCGTAGGTGAGCACCTCGATAATCGCAGAAGGGTAAAACAGCATGGCGACGGGTAACAACCCTTCAAGCACCTTGGTCGCCTGCGGCCATACATTAAAATAGATACAGATGGAGGTGGGGATACAGAACATGACAAACAGGGCCGTAACGGTCCAGATCCGTCCATAGAAATGGACAGAATCTTCATAGCTGCGGTTCTTCATAGGAATGGTCATCCTTTCGTAGAATCCGGGATATGGCTGATCAGGTCAGTCGAAAAAACGGGGGAAAAACCGGCGCCGCCGTGTAAAGCGGCAGGAGGCGTTGCCCGACAGGCAGTTTTGCAGGCTGGGGAATCGCAGATTTCCCACTAGCCTCTCCACTCCAAAAATGCGATATCCGCCGGCAGGAGGTTCGCCAGCAGCATCGCCATACCCATTGCAGCGAACATACTAATCGGCATGGCAAAGGGCTCGAGCCACTTCAGCTTGTATTTTGTACAGAGCCGCTGCAGGATCAGCATAAATAGAATCGCGAATAAAAGCGTTGCCACGCTTAACAGGCCCGCACCGTCCCCAATCACGCCCTGCTGGCCCTTGCCGAGCACCGCGCGCCCGATAAAGGCGGCAATCAATCCAATGAAGGCAGCGGCAGCCATCGTATCCGCCCATTTTGGATCCTTCGTAGAAACTTTCCCGATGCTTTTCTGGATTTTCTTGAGCGCAAACGGGATGATAACGAGCGGGAGAATACTGCCGATCGTCATCACCCAGGCGACGGTTGCAAAAATTTCAGGGTCTGTGACGGGCTGGGAAAGCCCGGTGGAGATCCCGAAGGCGTTGATCGCCGCCTCTGCCGCCGGCACTTCATACTGGATGGCGCCGATGACAGTCAGCCGGATCCAGGGAAGGGCAAGGCCAAGTGCCTTCGAAAGCGTGAGCACCGTGGCGACAACCGCCAGAGCCGGCGCAATGGTGAACAGCGCGCTGGATACCACTGTGTTTTTCAGGGTTGTAGTCGTCATGCCCAGCTGCTTGCCGCGCTTCCAGGCGCGCACCAGAAAGAAGATAGATTGCACAATGATGAAGCCCACGATGCAAAACCCCAAAACATATAGAAAGGGGCTGCTTTTGAAATCCAAATTCCATCCCTCCATTCAAGATCGCTAGGCCTTGAGAAATGCAAGCCCAGGTTCTTAAAATCAGTTTACCATGAAGCGCAATTCCGCGTCAATCAATATTATCCAGCGCGTTAGAAAATCCTTTTCCCTTTTGCACAGGATATGCTATAATAAAGTTGTGAAAGAGCCTAAAAATCACTGGAAAGGGTGGCTAAAAATGAGCGAATATAACCGTACCATTATCACAATCGGTCGACAGTTCGGCAGCGGAGGACGAGAGATCGGGGAAACGCTTGCAAAAGAGCTGGGCGTTGAGTTTTATGATAAAGAGCTCATTGCCCTTGCGGGACAGCGCAGCGGTATTGACAAATCCCTGCTGGACGATGTGGATGAAAACGCGACCAACAGTATGCTATACTCCCTTGTCGCGGGCTCCTATACGCCGCCCAACGGCTTTACCGCCTTTCCAGAGGAATCGATGACCGACAGGCTTTTTGCCACGCAATGCAATGTGGTGCGCGAGCTGGCGGAGAAAGGCCCCTGCGTCCTGGTGGGGCGCTGCTGCGACTATATTCTGCGGGATCATCCCCACTGTGTAAAGATTTTCATCCATGCTCCCCTGGAAGCGCGTGTCGAACGCATCATGCGCCTGTATGAGTTGGACGAGGCGAGGGCCGCCGCGCTCATCAAAAAGACGGACAAACGCCGCGCCGCCTACTATACTTATTATACGGGGTGGAAATGGGGCCTTGCGGAAACCAATCAGCTCTCTCTCGACAGCGCAAGCCTCGGCATTCAAAATAGCGTGCAACTGATCCGCCTGTTTGTCGATCTGTGTGAAGGAAAAGAAGGCTGAGGGCTAAACGGGCTTTTTGAGTGTGTTGGTGCAGTGCAGTATCCAT
>DCJV01000106.1:16477-18370 GCA_002320555.1 Ruminococcaceae bacterium UBA1691
AAAAAACAGCCACCCTATTGGGTGGCTGAATTTCTAAATGTCGGCACTGACCTATTTTCCCAGGCGGTCACCCGCCAAGTATTTTCGGCACGAATGAGCTTAACTACCGTGTTCGGGATGGGAACGGGTGGGCCCTCATCGTCATAAGCACCGACTCAAGAAGCGTTACCTGCGCTCCTTAGCGACGAGAATTATTATAGCACTGCTTTTCTGAAAATGCAAGCCCTTTTTTTATTTTTCTCCTCTTTTTTTGTAAGTGCCGAAACCAAAATCATCCTTGGGTGCCTCTGAGCGCCGTGTTTCTTTTTCTATTGACTTTACAAAGCGCTTCTGTTAGGATAATAATGTGAGTTTTATATAAATATATTAGCATTAAAGAGGGAAAAATATGAATTCAGCCAAGCTAAGCACCCGTGTATGGGTTTCTCTAATCGTATTTGGCCTGTTCGGCCAGCTCGCATGGACGGTTGAAAACATGTATTTCAACGTTTACGTCTATAATACGATCACGGGCAATACCACGGTGATTGCTTCCATGGTGGCGTTCAGCGCGATCACTGCTACACCGACCACCCTGTTTATGGGCGCGCTGTCCGATAAGGTGGGCAAACGGAAAATCTTCATCTGCGCCGGATACATCATCTGGGGCTTCACGACCTTTGCGTTTTCGCTGATTACCGTACATAACGTAAGCGTTCTGTTCCCGGCGGCCAATGCCGTGATGCTGGCGGGCGTGTTCGTCGTGATCATGGACTGCGTGATGACCTTCTTCGGCTCCACGGCGAACGACGCGGCTTTTAACGCATGGATCACAGACGTTACCATCCCGGAAAACCGCGGCAAAACGGAAACCGTGCTGGCGATCATGCCGCTGCTTGCCATGGTCGTCGTCTTCGGCGCGCTCGCGCCCCTGACGATGCAGGGAAAATGGATGCTCTTTTTTGCGATCGTCGGCGGGCTCACCTCAATCGGAGGCATTGTCGGCTTTTTCATTATTAAAGATAAGCCCGGGCTGAAAGCCGCCACCGGCAATTATCTTTCCAATATCATTTACGGCTTCCGTCCCTCCACGGTCAGGGAAAATAAAAATCTTTACATTACCTTCTGCGCGCTCGGCATTATCAGCATGGCGCAGCAGGTATTCATGCCGTATCTGCTGATTTATATTGAAAAATATCTGGGCTTTGCAAACTACATCCCGGTGATTGCGATTGCAGGGGTTATCGCGATGGTTTCCAGCCTGAGCCTCGGCCGGCTGATGGATAAGGTGGGGAAGATCCCCTTCCTGATCCCCACGGGTGTTTTGCTACTGGCGGGCTTTATTGCTGTTTACCTGATCGGTAACAAGGGCAGCCAGGTGGTATTCGGCATCGTCGGCGGGATCATGCTCGGGGCGGCGCTTCTGCTCACCTCTGCTGTCAGCGGCCTGATCCGCGACTTCACGCCGGAGGATAAGGCCGGGCAATTTCAGGGTGTGCGGATGTTCTTTATGGTGCTGCTCCCGATGGTGACAGGGCCGTATATCGGGTCAGGCGTAATCCAGAATACGGGTATGACCTATGAAGAGCTCGGTCAGATCAAGCCCGTCCCCACGCCGGAAATCTTCCTCGCGAGCGCAGTGGTAGCGGTTTTCGCCCTGATTCCATTTCTTTTCCTGATCCGTTCAGTCAAAAAGAAGAAATAATCGGCCGGCAGACCGTTTAATTTCTGATGCAATTATGTTAAGGCTGTGCAGCGATTGCACAGCCTCAGCTTGTCGATCAAGCTTAAGAGAAAAAAGTGCACGAAAAAGCATGGTTTCTGATCGGTTTCGGAACCGGTGCCGCCGAGCACTGTCGGAAGGCCGAGGCAGCACCCGCAGCAATTATCTGCATGGCTCGTGAGGGGATTTTT
>DCJV01000106.1:18497-34724 GCA_002320555.1 Ruminococcaceae bacterium UBA1691
CCTGAGCGCGGACCAATTTACGAGGTTGTTCTCGTGCATTTTGACGAAACGATATCCCTTTTTCAACAGGCTGAGGCTGTGCAGCGATTGCGCAGCCTTTCTGTTTGTATGAATAATAATCAGCTCCTGCAAGGCGGGTGAGTCGGAAATATTCGTGCCTCCTGTGCGCATCATATCATCACAGGCAGGTTACCTCCGCAAGATCTTCCGTGCGGAGCAGCTTTGTGGTATCGATCCCTTTTTTGTTTGTAATACGCACCTTGATCCAGTCTTCATCCACTGCCAGAACCAGGCAGTCGCCGGGCAACTGTGCCCCGCTTGCCAGCCGAATTTTGCATTTGGTGCCCTCAAGCTGCTTCAATAGCTCGGACATGGCGAGCCCTCCTTTCTCTTCGCGTTCTCTTTTTCTGATTTTTCTTTCCAGTTTTTTCACTCGACCGGGAAAGCCCAGCATGCATACAGCGATGCAAAATGCTGCGATCCCGAAGGCAGAAAAGGCATCCAAGATCATTCCTCCGTTTTTTTCAGGTTGTGCGGCCCCTGCAGAGCCGCAACCAGCTCCCGTTCAGATCGTACCGGCTGCGGAAAGATCACGCCGCCGCGGGCAAAATCCTCATATTCGTGGAAATCCGAGCCCGAGGTTTCCAGCAGACCAAATTTTTGCGCCCAGGCCTTGGCGATATCGTTGCGGGAGTCGTGGCGGCGGTTGCCATTGTAAGTTTCGATTCCGTCTACATGCTTTGGGTCGACAATATTCAGGCCGTTGCGCAACGGATGCGCCTGAACGAAGAGAATTCCCTCCTTCCGCGCAAGCTTGTGGAAAGACTCCGGGTTCATATCCATGATGCGGTGGTGACGATAAAGGAACTCCTCGGTCAGGCCATAGAGCAGATAATCGTTATCACTGCCGTGAAAGCGCAGCTCCGCGCCGAGCAGGACGGTGAAATGCGCATCTTCATATTGTTTACAGCGGCGGTAACCCTTCAGAAAATGGTCCATTTTCCGCTTCCAAGAGGTACACCTCATGCGCGAAAAGGTGCTGTTGTTGATATGGTCTGTGACCACGACGCCTGCATAGCCCTCTTTTTTATAAAGTGGCATAGCCTTTTCCACCGGTACGCGCGCGCAGGTGCTGACCCCGACGGTGTGTAGATGCATTTCAAAAAGAAAACCTTGATCCTGATCCATCCTGATTGCCATCTCCCATTCATCGTTGCGCTTTTGGGCGATACCGCCCGCCGAGCGGATAGCGGCTGACATGATATAAATAGAGGACAGACACCAGCGCACCAAGCAAAATGGCCGCCAGAAGGAACACCCCCCAGAAGCTCATCTGCGTCAGGAGTGCCCACCGCGCCGTGCGGCCCATGAGCCTCCCCACGAAAAGGGCGCAGGCAAGCATCAGATACAGCAGCAGGGTTCCTCCGGCGCCGAGCAGCGCGCCCACGCCGGCAAAGGAGAGCGCCGCCTTCGGCGGCACAATTTTTTTGCTGACCGGAAGCGCTTTTCCGTCAAGGGCCTGCAGCGCTTCCTGCAAAAGCCGCCTCTCCTCCTCCAGATTGGAGCATGCGCCCAAAATTGCACAGCGGCTCTTTGCCGTCATCCATTCGCAGTCAAAGGCATTGGATTGCGCAAAGGGAACGGGGCCGAGCGCGTTCTCTACCAGAGACGCCGTACCACTGACCAGATGTAGCATCGCAACGGCTTCCTCCTGCGCAAAATCGAGCGACCAGGCGAAGGAAACGTATTCGCCGCGTTGCCCCCGCTGGCGGCGGTAATGCGGGAAAGTGCCCATGAAGCCGGCTTCCCTGAGAAATTCGTCGATAAATTGCAGGCAGGCTGACGTTGATTCCGATTCCCGGCGCGGCTCAAAAGACTCGTTCGCCTGCAGGAAAGCGTCAAACAGGCGGTGATAAAAGCTGTGCAGCTCTGGGCAGGCGGGATCTCCAAAAATCTGAAACAGTGCCGTCTGGGCACTGCGGATGCGCTTTTCATCCCCAGTCTCGTCTGCCTCGTGAAATGCTTCGAGCGCTGCTTTCAGCGGTTCGCTGTTTTCAATCTGTGAACAGGCGCGTATTTCGCGGATACGGCTTTCCTGCTCCAGCCCGTCCTCGCCGTAAAGCGCAGCGAGCGCGTCCGCATATTCCGGCGAAGCATTCATCACGGCGAGCCATGCGCCATCCAGTAGCGCCTGCTCCGCCTGTGTCAGGCCGTCTTCGTCGAGCGCAAAGGCCTTTGTCAGCAGTTGCAGGGAAAACATGGCGGTCTGCTCGCGCAAAAGAGCAGCCTCCGGGAGCCCCGCATGCTCCGTATAGCGCAGAAGCTGCTCTTTCGCTCCGAGCTGTTTGCAGTAAAAAACTAGATTTTTTCCCTGCGGGAGCTCTTCGTCGAAAAGCGAATAATAAAGGATGGCCGTATACTGTTCTCCCTCCTGCTGGGCGCAGAATCGGTGCATCATCAAAGCGCCCTGCGGCATGACTTCCCCTTCCCGAAAGGAGCATCCTGTAAGCAGAAGCGTAATTTTGCCCCATGCATAAATTTCTGCGCACAGCCGGAAGCCGCCGTCAATCGCCTCGATTACGGCGGGCATCGCGGGTTTTCCCGCGTCGGCCAGAAAGTCAAACAAGGTCCTCATCTGTGTTGGTCTCCTTTTTTTGCTGTGTTTCCAGAAGCTGCGTAAAGGCCTTTTCAAAGGCGCGGTCTTGTTCCTCCGTGCGCTTCGAAGGCCCTTTCAGCCGCCCGCCGGCGCGCCTGATCTGCTTGGCGGTATGCCGTGCGAGCAAAAGCGCGTCGATATTTTCCGCGGTATACCGTTTCCCATCCTGATGAATCGGGAATGCTCCACGCGCAAGGCACATGGCAGCCAGGCCATAATCCTGCGTAACGACGGCGTCGCCCGGCCGCAGGAGGTTGACCAGAGCGAAATCTACGCTGTCCGCGCCTTTTGATACGGTCACAGTCCGCACGCCCGGGCGGGAAAACGCATGCGCGGTGTCGCACAATAAAAGAACCGGAATTCCGAAGCGCTGTGCAATCCGGATGGCGTGATCTACGACCGGACAGCCGTCAGCATCAATTAATACACGCAATGAAAGGCCTGCCTTTCTAACAAAGATAGGGGGGCGCAGAAAAATAAAGAAACAGCGGCCGCCCAGTTTAATCAAAATGGAAAATTGATGGCATCGGTAAACAGGGGCAGCAACAGTTTTGAGGGCGATGCCGGGGACCGGCGTAGCGAGTAACAAAAAGGCCAATTGCTCCCACAAAGACAAACGGGTTCCTCAAAGCCTGCCAAACGCGGCTGACTGACGGCTACTTTTTACTATACCCGATTCTGGAGATGGATTCAATTGAAAAAAGGATAAAATATGGCTGCGCGCGGCATCCTATTTTGTAAGCAAAGTCTTACAGAAAAGGGGGGAAGGCATTTGAAGCCGTCTCATAAGCTTATCGCTGTCTGGCGGATTCGCCTGATCCTCATTTCTATCCTGCTCTTGATGCTTCTCCGGCTGCTACTTTCTATCCGCCCGGCCGCGGGGATACTGGGAATCACGGTGCTAGCAGGAGGATTTCTGATGCTCTGGGCATGGATTCCCCGTTATTGCAGAAAAATTCGCTATCGATTGGACGAAGATGGGTTAACCATAAAAAGCGGTCTGTTCTTTCCCCGTCTGGTCAGTTTGCCGCAGCCATCCGCCCTGTATACCTGCGTCTACCGGACGCCGCTCTATCTGTTGACCGGCTTATATGGAATTGCGGTGTGGGGTGCGGGCGTCCGCGCTTTGCTTCCGGGGCTGACACAGGATCAGGCGCAGGCGGTATCGTGCCGCCTCTCGCGCCCGGAGAAGGGAGGGAATCCCCAATGAAACGGACACATCCGGTTTATCTGCTGACGCAGCTCCCGCGCTTTGTGTGGCTTTTGCTCCTTCCCCTTGCGCGGCGGCTGATGGAATGGAGAGGGGCCCTTCAGGCGAAAAATCTGCCAATGCTTTTGGCATTCCTTCTGATGTTCGCAGCCGCCTTTTTGCGATGGCAGACGCGAAGATGGGCGGTCCAAGAAGATACATTGCTTTTTTGCAGCGGGATATTTCTGCGTCAGCAATACAGAATCCCGTTTTCCCTGATTACGGCGATTCGGGAAAGCCATGGGCTGCTGCTGTACCTCTTCGGCGCGCGGCGCATACAGATTGAAACGGCGGCAAGCAGAAAGACGGCGCAGTCGATCACGCTCCTGCTGGGGAAAAAGGATGCAGATACCTGCCTTGCGGCCTATACAGGAGAAAAGCTTCATCCCGTTTCGCACATGAGACCCCGGGATACGCTGCTGGCGGCGCTGAGCACCTCCAATTTTGCCCTTGGCCTCTTTGCGGCCGCCCCGATTTTGCGGGGAACGGGTAACCTGTTTGGCACGCTTGTGCAGGATCGGTTTCGGGATGTTTTGACGTCGGCGCAACGGCTGGCGGCATCCTATGTGCCGCCCATTCTGACCACGGTTGCGCTTTTGGCGCTATTGGGGTGGGCGCTGCATATTCTGAAGCTTCTGGAGCTTTATTATCATTTTACGCTCTTGTCCAATGGTGCGGTTTTGGCAACGGAAAGCGGCCTGCTCGTCAAAAGACGTGTTTTTTTGCGTATCACAGGGCTCAGTGCATTTGCCGTGCTGCAAACGCCGCCGCTTTCCTTCCTCAGGCGGGTACAACTCGGCGTGGTCTATGCCGGGCGTACCGGCGGACGCGGAGAGAAAACCTTTTTGATGCCGCTTTTTCCCGCCGACCGGGTGCAGATGCTTGTACAGCAGCTCCAGGGGCTACGCCCCGATATCTCCCTGCGCATTCCGCCTGACGAGCGGCGCCGCGCGTACTTTCCGGCGTTCGGCCAGATCTGTGCGCTGTCCGGTGCGGCCGCGTCTGCCGTTTTTTTCACGAAAGCGCCGTTGCGAATGGTATTCCTGCTGAGTACGGCTGCTTTCCCTGTGCTGCTTTTGTTTTTCTTTCCGGCGCGCAGGCGGGAACGCCGGGAGGGTGCGTCTGCCGATTTCCGGATCGTTCGGACGATCAAGGGCTTTTCTGAATGGACGCTCTTCCTCCTGCCGGATGCGCTGCGGGGCATGCGGGTATTCCAAACGCCCGGGCAGGCGGAAAGCGGTGTATGCACGATACGCACTCTTTTCCGGACAACACGGCGGGAACGATTTTCCCTGCATAATCTGTCTGTGCGGGAGGCGCTTTCCGCATACAAAGACGAACTGGACGAGCGTCATGTACAGGGCGGTCCCGGCGCGGATGCTTAGCAGCGTATCCTTCTCCCAGAGATGTATTAAGCTCCGCACAGCACGGCAATCGCCTCCGGCGCACCAAAGGGCGCAGTGGTAACATGGTGCAGGCAGTAGACGGCTAACGCGCCCATGACTGCATAAGGCTGCCACTTGCCAGGGGAACAGACAGTTTTTGAGGCTTTGCTGCTAACAGGAAACCCACCAAAACCGGGATGATATCAGGAAGGGCCGCCCTCAGAGCGACCCTTTTAAATTGCCTGCTTTCGTTCATGTGTGTTCCGCCGAGGAAGGGAGGCGCTCACTTACTCTGCAGAAAAATCCCGCTGAATGTCGTCCGAAAGCGAATCGATCTGCAGCAGGCGGTCGGCAATTCCCGCGTCGAGGCTCTCGACATTGCGCAGCTTATTCTGGATCAGGCGGCTGCGGTTCTGCGCATCGCCGATGGTTCGCCCAGCCTCGTCGATCTTTCTGCGCGCCTTTTCGAGCAAATCGCTGAATTTACCGTACTGCGTTTTGGCGGCGGCGAGCAGCTCGCGGACCTCCTTTGCTTTTTCGTTGACGGTGACCGCTTTGAATCCGATGGAAAGGGAGTTGAGCAGCGCCGTGATCGTCGTCGGCCCGGCGATGAGCACGTTATATTGGCTCTGGATCTGCTCGAGCAGGCCACTGCGGGAGGAGGTTACCTCCGCATACAGGCCTTCTGTAGCCAGATACAGAATGGCAAATGGCGTGGTGCGCGGCTCATTGATGTATTTCCGCACGGTCTTCGCCTCGTCGCGCACGCGGGCCTCCAACGCCTTGCGCGCCGCCTCCACGCCCTCCCGGTCCGCCCGGTCGGCCGCGTCGCACAATCGCGCATAGTCCTCCATCGGGAATTTGGAGTCGATGGGCAGGAAGGTGTCTGCACCGTTTTCTTCACTGGAGGGAAGCCGAACCGCAAATTCCACGCGTTCTGCAGAATTCGGTTTGGGCGCCCAGTTGCGCTCGTAACGCTGGGGAATCGTCTCGTCGAGAATGCCCTCGAGCTGGACCTCCGCCCAAGTGCCGCGGGCCTTGACATTCGTCAGCACCCGGTTGAGCGCCGTGACGTTGTCGGTCACGCCGGTGGAGAGCTCCTTCATTTCGCCAAGCGATTTATACACGTTTTCCAACTGGTCAGATACCGTCTTAAAGGAGCTGTCGAGCCGGGTGGAAAGCGTGGCGGTCAGCTTTTCGTCAACGGTTGCCCGCATCTGATCGAGCTTTTTTTCATTGCTCTCCTGCATGCGGGTAATCGCGCTCTCGATTAGGCGGCTCTGTTTTTCGTTCTGCTCTGTATTCTGCGTGCGGATCTGATCGAGAGAAAGACGAAGCGCTTCGGTCAGCTGCTTCTGATGCTCATAATTTGCTTTTGTCATTTCGCCAAGCTGCCCGGCCATCTCGTGCAGGCTTTTTCCAGTTTCCTCGCGCAGTGCCTGCTGATACTGCAGCGTATCGCGGCGGCTGCGGCCAAATTCATCCGCGGTTTGCCGCTCTAGCTGCTCGAGCTGCCTGCCGAACGCGGCGAGCTGCACAGCACTCTCCCGTCCGGAAGCCTGCAGCTGAGACGAAAGCGATTCGACCTGCCTGAGCAGCGCGACCTGCGTCTGTTTTTCTTTCCCGCCGCGCAGGAGCAAAAGAAGTAAAACCGCGGCGCTGATAATCAGTCCTGCCGCTGCGATCAACAATTCCATAAGGGTTCCTCCGCCTGTTACAAATTCCTATCCATTATAGCAGAAAACGGCTCTCTTTGGAATGCACACCGCTCCAAAAAAATGAAAGTACTTACGCGGCACTTGCGCCCTATTTTAGAAAATGCTATAATAATATGGTTTTATCTGCGCTGACTTTTGTGCGGGAAACCAAATTTCTAGCCGAAAGGCTTTGGAGTGAAAGATCGTTATTATGAAACATTACGACGTTGTCATCATCGGCGCAGGCCCCGCCGGTATTTTCACCGCGCTGGAGCTCTATAAGCACGCCCCCGAAACCTTGCGCGTGCTGGTCGTAGACGAGGGCATCAATATTGAGCACAGGCGCTGCCCCGCGCGCAAGCATGGCGTGTGCGTGCGCTGCAATCCCTGCAATATCATGAGCGGATGGGCTGGCGCCGGTGCATTTTCAGACGGCAAGCTCTCCCTCTCCGAGGAGGTTGGCGGCAATCTCGTCAATTACCTCCCTGTTGACGAGGTGCGGACGCTGATCCATTATGCAGACTCCATGTATCTCGATTTCGGCGCCCCAAAGGAGGTTTTTGGCCTCAATGACAAAAAATCCGATGAGATCGCCTATGAGTGCAGCAAGCACAATATCCATCTCGTGCGCTGCCCGGTGCGCCACATGGGGACGGAATACTCCTATGAGGTGCTCAAGGCCATGTACGACCATCTGATGAAGATCAATGGCTTCACTTTTATGGAGCGTACACATGCAGACCCCATTATCGATGAAAACGGAACCGTAACCGGCGCCCGTCTGACGGACAAGGACGGCCATACAGAAGACGTTTCCGCCCACTATGTTGTTGCGGCCCCGGGGCGCGGCGGCGCGGAGTGGCTGGCAGGCATTGCGCACGAGCACAACATCTCCACGCGCAACAACGAAGTGGATATCGGCGTGCGTGTTGAGGTGCCGAATTCGGTGATGGACAACCTGACCAAACACCTATATGAGGCGAAGATGGTCTATTATTCCGACACGTTTGAAAATAAAGTGCGCACTTTCTGTATGAATCCCGGCGGCATCGTCAGCGAAGAGCACTATAACGCAGGCTTCAACAATACCTTTGAGCAGAGTATCGCCGTGGTCAACGGGCACAGCTATGCGGACGAATCCTCCCACACGGAGAATACGAATTTCGCCATGCTTGTTTCCACCTCCTTTACAGAGCCGTTCAATCAGCCCATCGAATACGGGCGCTATATTGCACAGCTGGGCAATATGCTCACCGGCGGTGGGATTATGGTGCAGCGGTTGGGTGACCTTTTAATGGGCCGCCGTACGGACGAATCCCGCCTGCGCAAGTCGACGACCCGTGCTACCCTGACGACTGCGGTGCCGGGTGACCTTTCCTTTGTGCTGCCGCATCGCCATCTGACGAGCATCATCGAGGCACTGCGGGCCTTCGATAAGGTGGCCCCAGGCCTGTATTCCAAAAATACGCTGCTCTATGGGGTGGAGGTCAAATTCTATTCCTCCAAGCTTGCCGTGGATCAGAATTTCGAGACGGCGGTCGAGAATTTCTATGCGATCGGCGACGGCGCGGGCATTACACGCGGCCTGATGCAGGCGAGTGTGACAGGCATCGTCGTAGCAAGGGATATTGCGAAAAAGCTGGGGATGTAACCTTCATTTTAAGCGATTTCAATGAAAATACCGGCTAACTCCACATGGAAGATGGAGCTAGCCGGTGTCATAAAGCTATTCTATGTTTCGTTTTTTATTTATATCGTGTCTACTTAGCATCGGTAAACAGGGGGTAGATTTCAAGGCCACAGGCCTCGGCAAACGCGGCTTTACGGCTGCCGGGCGGCGCTGTTTCCCCCTTGTTTACCGATGCAACATGGTGCGGGCCACCATTGCATTTGGCGGCAGCTTCGCTCATCTAAATAGGAATCCGTTTCGAAATCAACCCGTTACGGCTTTCTATTGCCCGGAGGCCGCCTTCTGCACGCGTTTCTCCAGCTTTTTCGCCCTGCGCGCCTCTTCCTTCTGTGCAAGCCACGGCTCTATCTTCATAATGAGAACCACCAAAAGGGTAATCAGAAGGATGACGGCCATAATGCCGCCCATTCCTTTGCCCATAATGCCGAGCGAGGTTATAAAATTGCTCATCCGATCCGCCCACGGAATGGATAAAAGCATGAATTCAGCCATTAAAATTCTCCTTTCCCGTCCTTATTTGAAGAAGCCGAGGATCACGCCGCCCGCAACGACGGATGCGATCTGACCGGATACGTTCGCTCCAACTGCCTCCATGAGCAGGTGGTTTTCCTTATCCTCTGCAAGCCCCATTTTTTGAACGACGCGCGCCGCCATCGGGAAGGCGGAAATACCCGCCGCGCCGATCATTGGGTTGACCTTATTCTTCGTGAAGAGGTTGAGAATCTTTGCGAACATGACGCCGCCAAAGGTATCAAATACGAAGGCCAGCAGGCCAAGGACAATGATCATCAGCGTTTCGATTGTAACGAACTGCTCGGCGCGCATGCTGAAGGAGATCGTAATGCCGAGGAGCAGCGTGATGATATTGGCAAATTCATTCTGCGCGGTCTCCGATAGGCGCTTGAGCACGCCGCATTCACGCAGGAGATTGCCGAACATTAAAAAGCCAACAAGAGAGACGGACATTGGGGCGACCAAGCCCGCGATGATGGTAACCATAATGGGGAACAGGATGCGCGTACGCTTGGAGATCGCCTTCGCCTTGACATGCGGCATCCGGATGAGGCGTTCCTTCTTTGTGGTGATCGCCTTGATGACGACCGGCTGAATAATCGGTACCAGCGCCATATAGGAATAAGCCGCCACGGCGATCGCGCCGACATAGGTGGAACCGAGCACCTGGGAAACCAGAATGGAGGTTGGGCCGTCTGCCGCACCGATCATGCCGATCGAGGCCGCGTCCTTGAGATCGAAGCCCAAAAGCGTTGCAGCCGCAATGGCAAAGAAAATACCGAACTGAGCTGCCGCGCCGAACAGGAACATCTTGGGATTGGAAAGCAACGGGCCGAAATCGATCATCGCGCCGATACCGATAAACAGCAAAATCGGCAAGGCCTCAGAGGCCTCGATCCCCACGTCAAACAGCCACTGGATGATACCGTGCGTCTCTCCTACACCCTGCATAACCTGATCGAGCACTCCGCTGAACGGAAGATTGACCAGAATCGCGCCGAAGCCCATGGGCATGAGCAGCGCAGGCTCAAAGTCCTTGCAGATAGCGAGATAGATGAGGATGCCTCCCACAATGTACATCACAACCCGCTGCCAAGTAATCGCAAGCAGCCCTTCCCAAAGGAAGCTCATTTGTTACATTCCCCCTGTATTTTTGGAGTCTTATTGAAAAAACGAGACCTGTGTTCCTTGCTTTCGGAAACACAGGTCTCGTCATTTCATGCTAAACCAGAAGTACGCTCAGCCGGGTACTCCACGATGTTGATTTAACCGCACCACAGCCGTTGCTTGCTACAATGCCGACTACTCCCCCATTTATTTAAATTTATTATAAACAAATCGTTCCCTCCTGTCAATCAAAAGGAAGGAAATTATCGGAATAGTCTTCCAATCAGATCTTCCTCAAGTCCGCATCCAGAAGGAAGCGGACAGCCAGTGTTGAACTGGAATACAGGGCAAACAGGATCACCGGCAGGGAATATGGCAGCAACAGCACACAGAGTAGGAATGTTGCCGTTATCAGCAGTGCACCGGGCAGCGCATGCTGCGGGAAGGACAGGGAGAGAATCCACGCCTTTTTCCATGCAGACCGCGCCGTCTCTCCATACAGCGGAAACAGATAGGCCGCCGCGCCGCATAAAAGCAGCCATATTGCGCATGCGCATGAGATCCCCGCATACCGCCAAACGCTCTCCGGCAGCAGAGCCGCCGCCGCACCGGCCGCACAAAGAGCGGCGCAGCAGCCTCCCAGAAACAGCCCGGACCAAAAGCAGGGCCAAAACATCTTCCGGAAGGCCGCCCAGTAATCCTGCCAGAGCAAAATCGGCTCATCCCGCACGAGCTTTCCGGCAATCGCCGCCAGCGCGCCGAGCGCGGGGCCAGTGGTCAAAATGGGCAGGCAGGATAGGAGAAAGAGCAGATTGAGCTTTACCAGCGTAAAGCCCTCCCGCCAAAGCAGGAGCACAAATCGTGCAAACGCCGTCTTCGGCTCTTCCTGAGGCGCATTTTTTGCCTTACCCTCATACAGTAAATGGTATAAATTCATGCAAACCGCCTCCCCGCAACTTATCCCTTAACCGCGCCCTCTGTAACGCCCTTGATGATATATTTCTGGCAAAAGAGATAGAAGATCACGATCGGCGCCATACACATGAGCAGCCCCGCCGTGGCAAGATCCCAGCGCTTGGAAAACTGCCCAAAGAACAGGAAGGTCTTCAGCGGCAGCGTCTGCCAGCCCGGCTTATTGATCACGAGCTGTGGCAGCAGGAAGTCGTTCCAGATCCACATGGCGTTGAGGATTGCAACGGTGATCAGAATCGTCTTGAGCAGCGGAAAAACAATGAGGAAGAAGGTCTGCACCATATTGCACCCGTCGATGCGCGCCGCCTCCTCAAGCTCCACCGGCACATTTTTGATGAAGCCATGCAGCAGGATGATTGAGAGGCTCGAGCCGAAGCCCAGATACATAAAAACCAGCCCGGGGCGGTTCATCAGGTTCAGCCCATCCATGAAGCGCACGAGCGGCAGCATCACGCACTGAAAAGGGATCAGCGTTGCAGCCGCATAAAGAAGAAAGATAAAGGAGCTTATCTTCGTCTTATAGCGCGCGAGCACCCACGCGGCCATCGAACAGAAGAGTAGGAGCAATACAATCGAGCTCACCGTAATGACAACGGAATTGCCAAAGGAGGTGAAAAAATCGAGCTTTTCATACGCCTGCGGATAGTTCTCCGCCGTAAAGGTTTCCCGGTTCGGCAAAGCAAGCACATTGAGATAGATATCCTTCAGAGATTTGAAGGAGTTGATGATCAGGATAAAGATCGGAGAGATAAAAAAGGCGCACAGCACCAGCCCGAAGGCAGTCAGGACACCGCGGCCGATCTTTTTTGCCGTCATTACATCTCCACCTCCTTCTTTTTGCTGAAGTACAGCTGCGTCAGCCCGATCGCCGCCACGATAATGAGGAAGATAACCGCCTTCGCCTGCGCAAGGCCTAGATTATTAAATCGAAACGCCGTATTGTAAATATTGAGCGCAATCATCTCCGTTGAGTCGAAGGGGCCGCCATTGGTCAGCGCCAGATTCTGGTCGTATAGCTTGAAGCAGTTGGACAGCGATAAAAACAGGCCCACGGTGAAGGCCGGCGCGACCAGCGGCAGAGTGATGCTTTTGAGCTTCTGCCAACCGTTCGCGCCGTCGATCTCCGCGGCTTCAAGAAGGTTGTCCGGGATATTTTGAAGCTGTGCGATATAGATGATCATCATATATCCGGAGAGCTGCCAGGTCACAACGATCAGCAGGCCGATGAAGGACGTCGGCGTGTCAGACAGCCATCCCTGCAGCCAGGAAATTCCTGTTGCCTTGCCGATCGCCTCAAACGCCTGTACAAAGATAAACTGCCAGGTAAAGCCGAGCAGAATGCCGCCGATGAGATTCGGCAGAAAGAACACGCCGCGCATGAGCGTGGTGCCTTTGATCTTTGATGTGACGAGCAGCGCGAGGCCGAATCCGACCAGATTCACGCTGATGACAGCGCACACGGCAAAAACCGCTGTGAACCCAAAGGAACGCCAAAACTGCGGATCGTTTCGAAACACTTCAATATAATTTTTGAATCCTACAAAATTGACGTTGCCGGAAATTCCATTCCAGTCGGTCAGGGAATAGCCGAGTCCTGTTACCGCCGGGAGCAGCTCGACGATCGTGAAAGCCAGCAGAGACGGCAGCAGGAAGCACCAGTAGCCCAATTTTGATTTTTTCACACAGGGTCCTCCTCACAAATGGAATCTGCCGCCGTGCGGCCGTTGAAACGGCGTATGCAGAGACCGCTGCAAAACGCATCTTCATGCATTCCGCTGCAGTCTCTGCCCGCCAGGCGATCAGCTTATTTGCGGTCTGCGGCCCACTTGGCCTTTGCGTCACTGACAAGCTTATCCCAGGTCACCTTTTTGGAGACATAGCTCTGGATCGACGCCCCGAGCGTATTCTCGCCCCAGCCTGTCGGTTCGCCCATGAAGACCCATGGCGCGGTTTTGCCCGCATTGGCATATTCGCTCACCGCCGCGCCCAGCGGATCCTTCGGCTTAATATCCCCGTAATTCGTATAGGCCGGGATAAAATTGAATTCATCCACAACGATTTTCTTTCCCTCTTCCGATTGATAGAGCCAGTTGAGGAAATCCTTCGCGCAGGCCTTGTCCGCATCAGAAGATTTGCTGTTGACACACCAGTACATCGGCACGCCCACCGGAAGATTTCCCTCGCTGACACCTTTGAGCGGGATCGGAATAATCCCCAGGCGGTCCGCCAGCTTCTGGTCGACCTCTCTGACCTCCGGATAGATCCAATTGCCCTGCTGCACGGCGGCAACGCGCCCGATGGCCAGCCCGCCGCCGACGGACATAGAATAGTCGACCGCGTTGAGCGCCGAGGGGTTGTTTGCATTCTTGGTATATTTGATCTGCAGATCGATCAGGTCTTTGAGCTGAGAGGCATATTTGAAGTCCAGCGTTTTCGCTTCATACGCCTGCTTATTGCTGTCGAACTCCTGTCCCAGGGCGATATTGCCCGTGTGGAGGCCGGTGACCCATTTCTCCTTGACCGGGAATTCGAGCACCGCCTCGAGCGCCGGGAATTTGTCCTTCAGTTCGCCCTTGTCGATTTTCGTCTTTAATTCTCCGAAGGCCTTATCGATTTCATCAAAGGTTTTTAATTTCGACGCATCGATTCCTGCTGCCTCAAAGATATCTTTATTATAGATAAATCCGTAGCCCTCAATCGCATAGGGCATGCCATAAATCTTGCCGTCCAGCGTCACGTCGTCGAGCAGGCCTTCGACCACATGCTTCGTCCAGCTCTCGCCGCTCAAATCCTCCAGGTTGGAAATCCAGTCGTTGACGTCCTGCGGCCCGCCGACATTGTAAATTTCCGGCTGATCCGCGCCCTGCATCTTTGTGCGCAGAGCCGCGCCGTAATCCGAGCCGCCGCCAACAGTCTCCAAATTAATTTTTACATTGGGATGGGATTTCATATAGCGTTCTGTTGCCGCCTTGAGCGCATCGTTGATTTCCACCTTGAATTGGAAGATATCCACCGTCCCCTTCAGGTCGGTATTCACGGAGCTTCCGGCATTGTTAGTCCCGGCGTTGTTATCCGGCGCCTCTTCCCGTTTGCATGCCGCCAGAGTGGAAACGAGCAGCAGGCATACCAAAAGCACTGCCGTCCATTTTTTCATTGTTCTCATGTCAAAATCCTCCATTTGTCACGAAATTTAAGCGCTTTCTGCGCTACGGAACATTCCTATTATGTGGAGGCAAAGTGCCGTTTAAACAAAAATTTTACCGGCCGAACCGCTTTTACGATTGCCGGGCACATTTCGCGGCAATACTACCCTTGGAAAAAGCAGACACTCACAAAGACAGGAGGCCTCTCCATGGCGAGCATCACACTAAAAAATATTGTAAAAACGTATGACAATAAGGTCACAGTCATCCCGGACCTGAATCTGGAAATCCGCGACAGAGAATTTATCATCCTCGTCGGGCCGTCCGGCTGCGGAAAATCCACCACGCTACGCATGATCGCCGGCCTGGAGGAGGTAACCGCAGGAGAGTTGTACATCGGCGAAAAAAAAGTGAATAACGTGGCACCGAAGGATCGGGATATCGCAATGGTCTTTCAGAATTACGCGCTGTATCCGCATATGACGGTCTATAAAAACATGGCCTTCGGCCTGATGTTGCGCAAAACACCGCGTGCGGAGATCGACCGCAAGGTGCATGAGGCAGCAAAAATTCTTGGTATTGAGGAATATCTCAACCGCAAGCCCCGCGCCCTCTCCGGTGGCCAGAGGCAGCGCGTAGCGCTCGGCCGTGCCATGGTGCGTAACCCCTCCGTTTTTTTGCTTGATGAGCCGCTCTCCAATCTGGATGCAAAGCTTCGCACCCAAATGCGTACGGAGATCACCCGCCTGCACCAGCATCTGGAGACCACCTTCGTCTATGTTACCCATGATCAGACGGAGGCGATGACGATGGCCGATCGCATTGTGGTGATGAAGGATGGTGTAATCCAGCAGGTCGATACGCCACAGGTGCTCTATCACAAGCCGCGGAATCTTTTCGTAGCGGGCTTCATCGGCTCTCCTCAAATGAATTTTATCGATGCCTCCGTATCCTTTGAAAGCGGCGATATTTTTCTCAGCTTCGGCCCCTGCCGCATTCGCGTCCCCGCCGCTCTGGCGGCTCACGCACCCCTGAAGCAATATGAAGAAAAGCAAATCATCCTCGGCCTGCGCCCAGAGGACCTGCACACAGAGGATTCCTTTTTGAGCCTTGCCGCTGACGCAAAATTCAACGCGCATGTCGAGCTGGCGGAAATGATGGGATCAGAAATTTACCTCTATCTGGAGGCGGGCGGGCAAAAGCTGATCGCCCGTACCCCTTCCCGCACGCAGATTCAATCAGGCAGCGATATTCAGATCGCTGTCGACGTCAATAAAATTTACCTCTTCGATAAGGAAACAGAACAGGCAATTGGCAATGAATAAAGGAAAGGACGAGATAGCCATGCAAAAAATCACGCTGATGCTCGACTCCATCGATCGGGTCAAATCCTTTGTGGAGCTCGTCTCTCGCTATCCCTTTGAAATCGATTTGATTTCTGGCCGGTACACGGTGAATGCAAAATCCATTATGGGAATCTTCAGCCTTGACCTCTCTCAGCCGGTAACGCTGGCCGTGCATGAGGAGTCATGCGGCGATCTCATGCAGAAGCTGGAGGAATACCGCACGTAAAGCAATCCCGTCGGAGACATCGTGAGGAGAAGCAGTCGCGAAGCACTGCTGATATTTTTCACTTTTCAATATTTTTGCCTCTTTTTTAACAATCTAAGCACTTACCGAATAATTTGAATGGTCGGTAAGCGCTTTTTTATTACGAAGCGCAGCGAGTAACAAAGCAAAGGCTGCTATTCGTACATCAATTAAAGAGGTATACACTGCTCCCCTATACGAAAAAGCTTACGGCTATTTTTTATT
>DCJV01000106.1:34790-49074 GCA_002320555.1 Ruminococcaceae bacterium UBA1691
TTACGAAGCGCAGCGAGTAACAAAACAAAGGCCGCTATTCGCACGTCAATCAAAGAGATGTGCACCGCTTCCTTATACTGAAAAGTTTACGGCTGTTTTTTCTAGCGCCGCCTAATGATATAAAACCAGGAGGGGCGAAATCAACGCTTCTGTTATTTGACATTGGAAATGCATTTGATATAATAGTTATAAATTAAACTGTTCAATATAAAACCATATGAAGGGGATTCTATGCAGGATGTCATCCATCTTGTCCGCACCACCCAGCAAATGAAGCACCTTTATGAAAGCTGCTGCAAAACTCTGTCCACTCAATACCAGCTCACAAAAAATGAAATCGATGTGCTTCTTTTTCTTGCCAACAACGCGCCTCTCGACACGGCCCGGGATATCGTGGAATACCGCGCGATCTCCAAATCGCACGTTTGCCAGTCCGTGGACCGGCTCACCCGGCGCGGTTTTCTGACAGGGACGCAGGATGAAAAGGACCGCCGGTGCATCCATCTGCAGCTGCAGCCCGCTGTTATGGCAATCGTCCGGCAGGCCCAACAGATGCAGCAGGATTTTTTTCATACCCTTTATCAGGGTGTCACGCAGGATGAATTGGAAGTTGTAAAAGCTGTGTTTCAAAAAATATCTGACAACATAGAGGAGGCCTCTCAAAATGGCCGTTAAATTGCTCGTCTATATCATCTCTGGCCTCGGCGCCGGAATTGGCACAGGGCTTGCGGGCCTGTCCGCCGCCGCTGTCATCTCCCCCATGCTCATCACCTTTCTTCATGTCCCCGCCTATGAAGCAGTTGCCATTGCGCTCGCTTCAGACGTCCTTGCCTCCGCCATTTCCGCCTATACCTATGGCAAGAATAAAAACCTGGATATCAAAAACGGCCTGATCATGCTCTGCTCCGTGCTGGTGTTCACGCTGGTTGGCAGCTACATTGCATCTCTCGTGCCGAATACCACCATGGGCAATTTCTCCGTCTTCATGACCACACTGCTTGGCCTCAAATTTATCATAAAACCCGTTATGACGACCAAAGAGGCGCACGCCTCGAAAAGCGCGGCCCGCAAGGCAGTCGAATCCATCCTCTGCGGCATTCTCATTGGCTTTATCTGCGGTTTTATCGGCGCGGGCGGCGGCATGATGCTGCTCCTGATCCTTACAAGCGTGCTAGGGTATGAATTGAAAACTGCGGTTGGTACCAGCGTGTTCATTATGGCCTTCACCGCCTTCACGGGTGCCGTATCCCACATGGTGATCGGCGGCATGCCTGATCCGCTTGCCTTGATCGTCTGCATCGTGGCCACACTGGTCGGCGCGCGCGTGGCCGCCCTCTTTGCCAATCAGGCAAGCCCCAAAATGCTCAACCGGATTACAGGGATTGTTCTGACCGTGTTGGGCGTGGCGATGATCGCCGTTAAGCTGTTTGGCTAGTATCATGACAAAAAAAGGCTTCCGGGATCGGGAGCCTTTTTCTATACAAAAAATAACTGCTGGTTGGCTGTTTTGGGGTAGCTTGGAGTATCTCTAATCAAAGTGGGTGCAGAAGGCGTCAATCGGCGGCGCATTCCGGCCCGGATTTGTTTTCTCCTTTAGAAGCTTCCCGGTCCGCTGCATTCAAGCGGCGCTCACTGAGCTCACGCAGCACCGTCTCCCGTTTTTCACCCACGAGATCATAGGTAACGTAAGGGAGCGCGCTCAAAAGGTATACGACGGCAGGTACAAGCGCATAAATCATCCAGATTCGCTTTTGCACCAACACCGTCTGCTGCACACGGGCATTTCCCTCCTGCGTCACATAGCCAATGGCGGAAAGCAGAAGCGCGCTGATCGACTGAATGACGGTGTTGCTGATTTTTTGCGTGGTGATCTTCATAGAAAATCCAACGCCCTCATTGCGCTTTCCCGTCCTCCATTCTGAATAATCCGTCGCCTCCGCCATCATCTCATTGAGAACAATATTGCAGGGCGCACTGATCAAGCCGAACAGGAACTGGCCGATCATAATAGCGGGTACGATAATCATTGGCCGGGCATAATATTTGATGCCAATTAAATAAATAATCAGCCACACCGCGCCAAATCCGCATTGGCACAATAGCATAAACGTTCGGTTGTCCAGATGCTTTTTGAGCACCGGCAGGAGCGCATAGGAAAACATCCAGGTAATCGCGGAAGGAATCTGAGAGAGAACAGCAAGGCTTGCGCGCCCCAGCACATCAATGAAATAATAGTTCATAAATGCATAGCCGATCCCGCTCAGAGACATTATCAGGCCTGACAGCACAATCGCCCGCATCGCGGAATTGTGGATCAGTTCGCCAGCACTTTCCCGTAAAGTTGGGCGGTTTTGGGATTGCTCCACACGCTCCTTGACACAGAAACCTGCCAGGGAAAACAATCCGATCCCAGCCACGCCTCCGATCAACCCAAACAGAAAAAACACCTTCGTCAGGCTGATCTTCGCATCCGGCGCCGCCGCATAGTCCATCAGAAGCGGTACCAAGATATATGGAAGCGCGCTGCAAATGTTAATCATCACATTGACCGAAGTCATCACGTGCCGCCGCTCTTCCGGATGCGGCGAGATTGCCGCTGATAGGCCCCAATAGGAGACATCCGTGATCGTGTAGCAAAGCTCCCACAAAAAATAGGTGACAAACATGAAGGCAATTTTCAAAGGCGACGTGGGAGACGTATCGCGAATCAATAAAGGGCCGGAAAACATCAGGACAGTGCATACGGCAAGCGGGAAGGTAAGCGTGCGGAGATAGGGGACCATCTTGCCCCGCTTCGTCCGAGTGCGATCGATCAGGATGCCTGCCAGCGGATTGTTGACGATATCCCAGATCCCCTCTACAAACAGCATTATGCTGACAAAACGCGGATCGATGTGGAAAACGTTGATATAATAATACATCAGGTATCCGGTGATCAGCGCATAGCAGAAATTCTGCCCGCCGCCTGCAACGCTGTAGGCGGCAACCTCCCCCTTGCCTACGAGCCGGGGTTCGCAGGGTTGCTTCCGCTTCATAAAAATACATCTCCCTTCCCGTTTTGACTGTATCATAGCAGAAAGATAGATGAATGTCAAATATAATTTAATAACCAGCTTATATTATTCCAAATCAAACAGCTTTGCCAATACTGCCCGCATTTTCTCTAGCTTCTCCGGCACGAGGCTGAAATAGATGCGTTTCTGATTCTCCCCGTCCGTCGTCATGGCGGCAAGGCCGTTTTGCAGGAGGATATCCGTGTGATGCATGATCGTCGCAGGGGTCAGGCCAAGCGCCTGGGCCAGCTCACGGTTATACCACGGGCGCTGTTTGAGCAAAAGCAGGATTTCCATGCGGGTAGGATCGCTCATTGCCTTGCAGGCGCCTGTGAAAAACAGTTTCTCATCATTGCGGATTTCCTCCGGCCGTTCATCAGCATTGAACATGCCATAATAATATGCGTCGTCGATAAAGAAGGAAGACGTGTAAAGGCTAAGCTGGGGATAGATATGCCGGATCTGCGCACCCCGCTCCACGATCCCTTTTTCGTAAAACTCTTCTGCTGAGTTCCAGCTTGATGCAAGAAAGGCCTGCGCCTCCTCGCGTACAAGCGCCCATGCATCCTCCATTACGGGCACATTTTCCCGTATCATCCGCGCAAGGGCCGACAAATAAAACTTGGGGCGCTCCACTACCGCGCACAACTCGTCTCCGCTTGCGCCGCAGGCGATATAGTCTTCCAGATCCTTCGCCTGTTCAATTTCGTCGAACCCAATCATACCGCTGTTGTAAATTAACCGGTACCCATCGCTGAGCAGAGCTCTTAATGCATCCTCCTCACGTTCGTCCGCATCATATGTCAAATTCTTATCAATAAGAAACGGAAGAGCTATGATCACATAATCGCCGATGCCCATTTGATGAAAGAAAAAATCATAGAAATCGCCGTATACAGCCCGTTCCCGAAACGCGGCCGTATATCTCCGATGAAGGCTCTCATGCGCGTGATAAAACGCCATGCCATCTCCGCCTTCCGCATCAATCGCCGCTGTCATCAGCCGTATCAGGTTATCTAGATTTGCTGAAATATACAGCAGGGCGAGCGTCTCACAGATTGGCTCGGGTCTTTGATGGATAATCGGATTCATGGCAGCACCATCCCTTCCTTGATCTGTCATCATTATAAACAATATTCCCCCGATGGGCAAGGAGAAAGCCCCCTGCTCCCGCGCAATTGTATCTGTAAACGGTTTTTCCTATAAATCTGGTTTTCATTTCTTGCAAAAATCGTGTATACTATTCTTATCACATACTGGAAAGAGGTGGTCCTGTGAGCGAAAAAAACGAAAAAGAGAAAAAGGCAAAACGTACCCGCATCCCCTATACCAACCGGGAGCTGAGCTGGCTTTCCTTCAACGAGCGTGTGCTGAAGGAAGCCTATGAAAAAGAAAACCCGTTGCTTGAACGGCTAAAATTTCTGTCGATCACAGCCTCCAATCTTGACGAATTTTTTATGGTCCGCGTCGCAGGCCTGCGAGAGCAGGCGCGCATGGGCGTCAAAAAACCTTATCCTGTTGGGCAGTCGCCCTCCGCACAGCTGCGTCAGATCAGTGAGCAGGCCCACTTCCTGTGCAAAAAGCAATATAACTGCCTGCGCCGTTCGCTTCTGCCCATGCTGCGCAACCACGATATCCTGATCGTACGCTTTGAAGGCCTGGATGCAAAGCAGAAGAAATATGTCGCGCGGTATTTTGATCACATGGTCTTTCCGGTCCTCACTCCGCTCGCCATTGACCAGAGCCGCCCCTTCCCTCTGCTTGCCAACCGATCTCTGAATCTGGCGGTTCGTTTGAAAAAGGAGAAGGAAACGCATTTTGCGGTCGTCCAGGTGCCGTCGATCCTGCCGCGGTTTATCGCGCTTCCCGGTGAGAAAAAACAGCATTTTATCCTTCTGGAAGATGTGATCATTGCCTATCTGCCAAAGCTGCTTGAAACGCATGAGGTCAAAGCCGTCTCCCTCTTTCGCATCACGCGCAACGCCGATCTGAGCATCGACGAGGAGGCGGAGGACCTGCTGCAGGAAATCCAGAAATCCATTAAAAAGCGCAAGCGCGGCCGCCCGGTACGGCTCGAAATCAACGCAAAATGCGACGAGGAAACACAGCGGTTTTTAATCGATACGCTTGATGTGCGGGAAGCCGACGTTTACTCCTGCGCGGGGCCGCTCGATCTGACCGCCTGGTCGAAGCTCTCCTCCATGATCAAGGGGCATGCCGATCTGCGCCTTTCCCCGATCATCCCAGCCCGCCCTGCTGACTTTCTCGGTTGCGGTGACGACCTCTTCGCCGCCATCCGGGAGCGGGATCGCTTTGTCCATCATCCCTACGAAAGCTTTGACTGCGTTGTCAAATTCCTGGCCAGCGCGGCGGAGGATCCCGCAGTGCTCGCCATCAAGCAGACGCTCTACCGCGTTAGCGGCAATTCTCCGATCGTTCGCGCACTGATGCGCGCGGCGGAAAATGGAAAGCAAGTCACCGTCCTGGTGGAGCTCAAAGCTCGCTTTGATGAGGAAAACAATATTAACTGGGCCAAAAAGCTTGAACAGGCCGGCTGCCATGTCATCTACGGCCTCGTTGGGCTCAAGACGCACTGCAAAATCCTGCTCGTTGTCCGCCGGGATGCGGACGGCATCCGCCGCTATCTCCACCTCGGCACCGGCAACTACAACGACAGCACGGCAAGGCTCTACACAGATATGGGCCTTTTTACCTGCCGCGAGGATTACGGTTCGGACGCGTCCCTGCTCTTCAATCTCCTGACCGGCTACTCGCGCCCGCCGCAATACCAGAAATTCATCACCGCGCCCGACGACATGCGTTCCTTTTTCTATGAGCGCATCGAAAGAGAAACACAAAATGTGCTCGACGGCAAGCCCGCCGGCATCGTCGTCAAGGTCAATTCTCTGCTCGACTACGATATCATCGAGCGGCTTTACAAAGCTTCCCAAGCAGGGGTGGACATCCGACTGATTGTGCGGGGAATCTGCTCGCTGGTACCCGGCGTGGAGGGCGTCAGTGACCGTATCACAGTGCACTCCATTGTGGGCCGTTTTCTGGAGCACAGCAGGATTTTCCGCTTTGAAAACGGCGGAGAGCCACTGATCTATCTGGGCAGCGCGGATTTGATGCCGCGCAATCTCGACCGCCGCGTGGAGCTTTTATTCCCTGTGGAGGAGCCGAAAATCCGGATGCGCGTCGAGGCGGTGCTCGCCATGCAGATGGGAGACACCGTCAATTCTCGTATACAAGGGCCGGATGCCATCTACAGAATGGCACAGCGTCGTGGAAAACACAATATCGATTCTCAGGCGGCATTTCTGGCGCTTGCGCAGGAGCGGGAAAAAGCCTATCTGGCGCAGCAAACGGAAAGCACCCGATTTACCCCTCGCTTAAAAGCGGAGGAGGAGCACAATCAATCGATGGATCAGAAAGGAAGCTGACGTATGAAACGAATCGGTGTACTCACGAGCGGCGGGGATTGCCAGGGGCTCAATCCGGCCTTGCGCGGCCTTGCAAAAGCGCTCTATCATGAATTTGATGATGACGTGGAGATTTACGGCTTTGCCGACGGTTACCGGGGGCTAATCGAGGACGACCACAAGGTGATGGAGCCCGCGGATTTCTCGGGCATTCTCACGCGCGGCGGTACGATCCTCGGCACCTCACGCCAGCCGTTCAAGCTCATGCGTAAAAAAATGGACGACAGCAGCCTAGACAAGGTTGAGGCCATGAAGAAAAACTACAAAAAGCTCAAGCTGGATGCGCTCGTCATCCTCGGCGGCAACGGCACGCACAAAACAGCGAACCTGCTTTATAAAGAAGGGCTCAATATCGTTACGATGCCTAAAACCATCGACAACGATATCTGGGGAACGGACATCACTTTCGGCTTCCAGAGCGCGGTGAATGTGGCTACCAACGTGATCGACTGTATCCACACAACCGCCACCTCGCACGGGCGCATCTTCGTCGTTGAAATCATGGGGCATAAAGTCGGGTGGCTCACCCTGCACGCTGGTATTGCGGGCGGCGCGGATATCATCCTCCTGCCAGAGATCCCCTATTCCCTTGAGGCCGTCACCAAGGCGCTGCAAAAGCGTGAGCGGCAGGGCAAAAATTTCTCGATCATCGCCGTTGCAGAGGGTGCGATTTCTGCAGAGGACGCGGCGCTGAGCAAGAAAGAGCGGAAGGCGAAGGCTGCCAAATTCCCATATCCGTCCAAGGCGTACGAACTTGCGGATGAGCTCGGTAAGCGCACCGGGCAGGAAATCCGCATCTGTGTGCCCGGGCACATCCAGCGAGGCGGCAGCCCCTGCCCTTACGACCGTGTGCTCTCGACCCGTCTGGGTGCGGCTGCCGCAAGGCTCGTTAAGGAGGAAAAATTCGGCTTTATGGTCGCTGTCAAGGGGATGGGGATCGAGCCTGTCCCGCTCGGCGAGGTCGCAGGCAAGTTGAAATTTGTCCCGGAAGACTGCGAGATGATTCGCTCGGCACGCGATATGGACGTTTCATTTGGAGACGAAAAATAAGCGCTTCCCATTGACTGCTTTTATCCTGGCATCCTAGCATCGGTAAACAAGGACAAGCAGCACCACTCCGGCAGCCGCAAAGCCACGTTTGCCGCGGTTTCGGGCTCTGCAAATCTGCCCCTGCGGCTGCCGGAGCGGTCCTTTGGCGTTTTGCACCTGTTCACCAATGCTAAAATGTTGCATTAACCTGTATACGGATACGAAAACATCCGGCTCGGCTCCTTTGCGGGAACCGGGCCGGATTAATCATAGGATGATTTTAGATGACGCTCACATTTCGCCGTGCGTCCTTTTGCGCCGCATTGTTTCCGCCAGCACCAACGCCGCGAGTGCGGTCACCGGAACGGCAATGAGCAGTGGGGAGGTATTGTCCCCTGTCAGCGGGTTCTCCGCATCCCCGGCAGTCGTCTGAGCGGCAGTTGTCTGCTGCGTATTGTCTGGTACAGAGGACGTTGCATCCGTTACATCACCCGCGGGAACTGTAACCGTTGGCTGCTTCGTATCGTCAGGCTTTGTGGGCTCCGTCGTGATCGGAGTTGCTGTCGATTCCTCCGGCTTTGCCGCATTCGTGCTGGTTTCCGGCACATCCGCCGTTTTCTTTTCGATCGCGAAGGAATCAATCCGCTGCGCGCCGTCTGAGCCTACGGTATAGGCATCGAAATAGAGCGTATCGCCGTCGATCTGGAAGGCGGAAAAGATCGGATCGGTCGCATCGGCAAGCTTCTCGGCGCGCGGGAAAAGCTGATCCGTTTCGGCCGGGTCCTTAGTCACATAGGTCTTCACGCCGGAGCAGCCGCTGATGACATAAATGCTGCCCTTCGGGTCAAGTTTGGCCGTGTAATCCCTGCCGTTGTAGGTGACCGTCTTCGTCTGCGTTTGAACGACCTCGTTATTGTCCATCACGCCGGTGCGCAGGTACACATGGTCGTGTCCCTGCAGAACCACATCGATGCCCAGCTCCGGCATCAGGGTGCTCAGCTCCTTGCGCAGCTGGATCACGTCGTCGTCGTCAAAATGTGAGCCGTTGGAATACGGCGCCTTGTGCAGCGCCACGATCTTCCACTGCGCGTCGCTCTGCGCCGCGTCCTTCTTGAGCCATTCCATCTGATCCTTGCTCAGCCCCTTTTCCTCGGAGAGGTTGTTGGTGTTGAGCACCATAAAGTGCGCGTTATTATAATCAAAGGAATAGTAAACGCCGGTCGTGCGGTCTTGCTCCGGCACATTGGAGAGGATGAAGTTTTGATCGATGGCGAATTCGCTCTTTGCCTCGTGGTTGCCCGCCGTGGGCATCAGAACCGTCTTCATCAAATTGTCTGCTCCCGTGTTGAAGAGCCACTGCCACTGATTGGCGTTGTCGCCCTTATCCACATGGTCGCCCGTGTGCATGATGAAATCAGCGTCCGGATACATCGTATAAGCCGTATCGAGCACCTTTGCCCAGGAGCGGCTGTACTGGCGCTCACTCTGGGACTGGCTGTCGCTCATATGGAAAAAGGTGAGCTGATTGGAATTGTCGGCGGTTTCGATCACGCCGGTATCGCTCCACCAGCCCTTCTCCGCATCGCCCACGCGGAAGCAGTATTTCTCCCCCGCCTTCAGGCCCGTGATCTCCACCATATGGCGCGTCGCATCGAAGTAATAGGGGAATAGGCCAAAGACGCCGATATCAATGCCGGGGAACTGGAGCTTCACGGTCTCTTCGCGCGTCTTCACCTTCACTCCCGCGGGCAGTTTATCGCTAAACTGCGGATTTTCACTATAGGGAACGATTTGGATATCCGTATTGTACGGCAGCACCTTCGCGCCGTCCACCGTACATTTTGTGTACCAGTTGATATTGCGTGTCGTCGCGGCATCCACGCCAAATGTCATGCCGACATTCGAGGGCCTGCGGTAATTATCCGCCGTCGCCTCAACCGGAACCTTACCGCGGTAGACAAGCGTCGCCGTGCTGTCCATCTGCACAGCCGGATTTTCGTCGATGAAGAAATCGTCCGCGATATACGCGACCTCATGTCCCACGGACTCGATCTGGCTGTCGGTCAGGTATTCCTCGATATAGTGATCGAGAATCGCGTTGAGGCTGTCATAGGGGATGATATTCAGCCCAGACAGGAATTTGAACGCGAAATCGACGATCTTTTTATAGTTTGGATCGCCCTGCGTGATGAGCTTGAGGAGCATCTGGAGTGCATCTGCCGTGTGAGAGCCGAAGGAGCCGTCCGGGAACAGGGCGTTCAGGCGGAATTCAAGATTCGTCAGGATTTCGTCCTGAATCAGATCGTTGAGCAGAATATCGATGAGCTCATCGATGAGCCGCTGCGCGCTGTCGCCATTTTCAAAACCCTCCAGGGCCTCGGCGACAAACTGATCCGGCTGTTCACCGGCCGCCACATAATGGCCATTTTTGAATGCAACGCCGGCTTCATCGCCGGCCGTATAGGAGTGCATCACACAAAGCACCAGATCGCCCAGCGTCCCATAGCTCTTTCCCTCGCCAATATGAAATCGTTTTGCATATTCGGCGCTCGGCGGCGTATCCGCCACTTTGAAATCAACCAGCCTTTCGATGGAGCCTTTGAGGATTTCCATCGTCTTTTGCGGATCTTTGAGATAATGCTCCTCAATCTGCCCAAACAGATCCTCCAGGAACGCCATCACATTTTTGACCGTGAAAATATCATATCCGAGAATGCTGACCCCGTCGCCGAGGAAACCCTTCAAGACTTCTTCCAGATCGATTCCGTTGTTTTTCAGCAGGTTCATCAGCCCGCCCGCGGACGTCACGGTATTCAGCCCGCTTGCAAGGAACCCGCTCGCCATCGTCATAACAAAGTCCGTAGAATTGCCCTTGCAGTTGGAAAATGCATAGGAGTAATCCTGATAGGTCGGATAGGTGTCCCCGTCGAGCTCATAACGGTAATTTCCATCCTCTGGGCGGGGCGTCGCCACCACGGCGGAATTGTGCGGGTCCGTGTTGACTTTCTGAACCCGGTCTACCGGATAAGTATTGATTTCAACGGAAATCTGGCCTTCGCCTTTGGTGTTGTCAAGCTGGGCCTCACGGAAGAAATTCGGATAACCGGAGAGGGAGTTCGTCTGGATGTCATAGATCGTCTCGCCATGATCAGATACCGCCTTGGCGATATCGTTTTGGTGCATATGGCCGGTAAAGACATAATGCATGCCTGCATCCGCCAACGCCTCTGCAACGTTTTGATAGTTATCCAGGCAGAAATCCTGCGCGATCGTCGCTTCCAGCCACAAGTGCGGTACCAAGCTGAAATGCGTCATACCGATGATCGTTTCGCCCTTCGCCCTGGCTTCGGCGCACTGGCCAAGCACCCATTCGATAAAGTCGTCGGAGAAATTGCCACCGGTCTCATGGCCGCCGGAATGGCCGGGCTCCATATTATCCGGGCTGTATTTGCCGCCGTCCATCACGATCAGGCGGTAACCGCCCTCCAGGCTGACCGCATAAGAAAGCCCATTGGCTTGTTTTCCCTTGGGCGGCGTATAAACGGCTGAAGCCAAGTCGTAGCCAAGGTTTTTGTAAATCTCCTTAAACTGCTCCGGCGTGGTGACCAGGCTCTTGTCCTTGACTTCCTTGCCGGTCGTAAAAGAGGCGGCATCGTAATTATTGATATCGTGATTGCCGTTGATGACAAGGACCTGCGCGCCCGTATCCTTTTCAAACTGCTCGAGCTTCGCCGCAAGGCCTTTGTGCGCTTCAATCTCGCTATCTTTGGTCAGGTCGCCTGGAATGAGGACATATTTCAGGCCCTTTTCCCGGACATCCTCGGCCATCGCGGCAAGCGCCGCGTCTACAAGCCCGCCAGTCTGCGGGAATTGCTTGCCCTTGACCCGGCAAAATTCGCTGAATGCCTCCCATCCCTGCTCATCGTCTTCCGCCGGCATAAGCGATCTCGGATAATAGTGCGTGTCCGACATTACCCCAATCGTCAGCGGCGCCGCCTCCACTGTGCGTGCAAACGCGCCAAACGGCACTGCTACCGCGATGAGCACGACCGCCAGAATGACAGCCAGCGTCCCCTTCAGATGTTTTTGCATGATTCTCCTCCTTTGTGGTCGAAAGTCCCCGCTTCCGCCGTTCCTGTCTGCCCGCCGGTTTTGTCCCTGCGGAGCATTTTGATACAGGGCATATTATAGCACAGAGCCTTTTCGCGCATATTTCCTCTTAGAGATAATTTTTATATTTTCTATTAATTTTAAACAAAAACTATGTTAGAAAAGCGCAAAGATTGACAAATCATTCTGCAAATATCCGGTCAATCCGGAAGTTTGGATTGAAAAGCCCTGCCAGATATGCTAGTATGATTTCAAGCATTATGAAACGGGGGCAGAAGGCTATATGAAATACGCAATCAACCGGGAACACTACAAAAAATTTCCCCTCTTCGAGGAAAACAAGCGTGAAGGGCGGGCCTATTTTATCCCCTATTCCAGCCGTGAAACGCTCGCCGCCACCCCTTTTCTGGAGGAGCGCTATCAAAGCGACCGCGTTATGGTCCTCTCTGGGGAATGGGATTTTCATTATTATGATCAGGTGTCGAAGCTGCCGCAGACACTTGACACGGATGCAGAGCTCTTTGACCGCATCCAGGTGCCGTCCGACTGGCAGCGCACCGGCTATGAGCCGCCCTTCTATGTCAATCAGCGCTACCAGTTTCCCTGTAAGCCGCCGAAAATTCCAACGGACATCCCGGTAGGCGTCTATCGAAAAAAATTTGCACTGGAAACGCTGGACGATCACTACATTTTGACCTTCCTCGGCGCTATCTCCTCGCTTGATGTATATATCAACGGCCGCTATGTCGGTTACAGTGAGGGCGCGCACAATTCTGCAGAATTTGATGTGCGCCCCTTCCTGCAGCAAGGGGAAAACGAGCTCGTCGCCGTCGTCTTCAAATATTCCAACGGCACCTATCTCGAATGCCAGGATATGTTCCGGGAAAACGGCATCTTCCGCGATGTGTTGCTGACCCGCTGCGCGTCCACCTATCTCAATGATTATCAGCTCAAAACCAAGAAGACGGGCAACACCTATTCCCTCTCCGGCGAGGTGGAGCTGGCTGGAGAGCCGGCAGGACATACCGTGCAGATCACCCTGATGGACGGCGCCTCCATGCTTTCCACGCAGGAAATAACGGCACAGCAGCGAACGGCCTTCTCTTTCCGCAATCTCTCCGTGCGGGAGTGGAGCGCGGAAATCCCCACCGTTTACGAAACCTATATTACATTAAAAAAGGACGGGGTGCCCGTGGAAAGCCTGCGCAATTTTACAGGCTTCCGTAGCGTCGTCATCAAAAAGGACGTCTTCACCTTCAATGGAAAGGCGATCAAACTCAAGGGGGTCAACCATCACGACACCTCGTTGAAGGGCTATGTCATGGACGCGGAGGATCTGCTGCGCGACGTAAAGCTGATGAAACGCCTGAATGTCAATGCGGTGCGCACCTCCCACTATCCGCCGGACCCGGTATTTTTGACGCTGTGCGATCTTTACGGTCTCTATGTGGTCGACGAGGCGGATATCGAAACTCATGGCACCTGCTGCGACCCCATTTACCGGCCGAACCGGATCAGCAACAATAAAAAGTGGGTCAATCATTACCTTGACCGCATAAAACGCATGTACCTGCGCGACCGCAACCATCCCTGTATCGTCCTGTGGTCGCTCGGCAATGAGGCCGGGGGCTGGAAAAACCAGGATGCCTGCTGCGAATACCTGCATCGGGTGTGCCCGGAAATTCCGGTGCACTATGAGGGTGTGATCCGCACCAGGCGCATTGCCTATGACGTGATCTCTGAAATGTATCCGCACGTCGATCATGTGCGCGAAATCGGCGAACGGCGTGAGAAAAAGAAGCTGGGGGAAAAGCCCTTCTTCCTGTGCGAATACGCGCACGCCATGGGCGTCGGCCCCGGCGGCCTGCAGGAATACTGGGATACCGTCCTCTCCAGTGACCGTCTGATGGGCGGCTGCATCTGGGAGTGGGCGGATCACGCCGTCCTGCAGCCGGAAGGCTCCAAATACCGCTATACCTATGGCGGAGATCACGGGGAATTTATCCACGATAGCAATTTCTGCGTGGACGGCCTGATCTATCCCGACCGTACGCCGCACACAGGCGCATATGAAATGCAGGCGGTTTACCGCCCCGTCCGGGCCCGCGTAGCCGGTGAGGGGCGCTATACTTTCTCCAATCTAAATTACTTCCGTACGGCAGATTACCTGACGGTACGTTGGGAGCTGCTAAAAGACGGCAGCTCTGTGGAAAGCGGAACTTTCCGGCTCTCCGCCGCGCCGCAAAGCAACGAGACAGTCGTGCTTCGTCATGCAAGCCCGGAGGCCGGCAGCGACTGGCATATGAATTTTACCTATTATAATGAAGAAGAGGAGACGCTCGCCGCAGAACAGTTAACGCTTCTGCAGGCGAAAAAGCTCTCCCTCGCGCCGCCTGCCGGCAGAACTCTCAGCGCGCAGGAGGAGGGCGGCAGCTTGGTCATCCACTTCGACGAGGGAGAAGCGGCCTTTGATCCAAAGACGGGCCGCATGGAGCGCTATTCCTATCGCGGGAAGGCCCTGCTCAATCCTGCTCCGGCTTCGAAGGAGGTCGGCTTCTTCCCAAATATCTACCGCGCGCCGATTGACAACGATATGAATATCCGCAAGAG
>DCJV01000106.1:49179-49905 GCA_002320555.1 Ruminococcaceae bacterium UBA1691
CCTTCGACAAAAAGCTGAAGGCAGAAATCGCGCGTTTCGGCCTTCTCTTTGAGATGCCGGAGGAATTCCGCAACGTGGCCTATTATGGACTGGGCGAAAAAGAAAACCTGCCGGATTTCAGGGCCCAATCTACCATGGGAATTTTCGAAACGACCGTATCCGCTATGCATGAGGATTATATCCGTCCGCAGGACAACGGCAACCACACCGGCACGCGGTGGCTGAAGCTGACCGATGAAGCCGGGGCCGGATGGATGCTCTTCCGCGAGGAAAAGGATTTCACCTTCAATGCGCATCCCTATACACAAAAGCTTCTGCAGAAGGCTAGACACCGTGAGGATCTTTACGACGAGCACACCACGGCCGTATCCGTCGACGGCTTTACGCGCGGCGCAGGGACCAACAGCTGCGGCCCGGAGCCGTGGAAAAATTTTGTTATCTCGGCTAGGGATGGGCTGGAATTTGAAATCTTCTTCGTCCCGCTCGGCTGACCATATACACCAGGAGACAGTCGCAAACAGTCCCTCCAAAAAAATATTTGCATTTGTAAAGACGCAAATGCTTTTTCTCAAGGAAGCGTTGCAAAATGTAAAAAACACATTTTGTAACGCTTCAGCCTGTCAAAAAAAGGATATCATTTTGTAAAATACACAAGAACCATTTCGTAGCATCTCTGCATTATGCTTGCTTTTTTGATTGCCTTGACAAAGGAAGAGAACATTGGAA
>DCJV01000083.1:0-3239 GCA_002320555.1 Ruminococcaceae bacterium UBA1691
TACGGTGTGGAGGCCTATGGCGCGCCTAGCGTGCATGCCTGCGAACCGGCCGCATTTATCCCCGTGGAGGATTATGAGCAGTCCCAATTTAACGTGCCTGTCACGCAGGCGGATACCCTGCGTGAGGTGCGTGAGCTGATCGCCGACACGGTGGGAGAAGCATATGCGGATTGGTTCCAGCTGCGCCTTGCGGAGAATGACCCAAAGCCGGGGCAGGATTACTTTACCCTCTCTGACGAGGATGGCAAAATCGCCATCACCGGCCGTACCGGTGTTTGCCTGGCCGTGGGCTTTCACCATTATCTCAAATATTTCTGCCATGCGCATATATCGCAGATGAGTTTTCAGGTCGCTTTGCCCGATTCGCCTGTTCCGGTAGGGGAGGAGGTACGCCGTGAAACCCCGTTTCAAACACGCTACAGCTATAATTATTGTACGCTTTCTTATACCATGGCCTTCTGGCGCGAGGAGGAGTGGAAGCGGGAGCTTTACTGGCTCGCCATGAACGGGGTCAATCTCGTCCTCGATATCACGGCGCAGGAGGAGGTTTGGCGGCGCTTCCTCAGCGCGCTCGGCTATTCGCATCTGGAATGCAAGGATTTTATCACTGGTCCCGCCTACTACGCCTGGGCCTATATGGCGAATATCAGCGGCTTCGGCGGCCCGGTGCACGATAGCTGGTTCGCTTCGCGCACCTGCCTGGCGCGGCATAACCATCTCATGATGCGCCGCCTGGGGATGCAGCCCGTTTTGCAGGGCTACAGCGGCATGGTTCCCTCTGATATCCAGCAAAAGGTAAAAGATGCGATGATCATTGAGCAGGGCCTCTGGAACGGCTTCCCGCGCCCTGCCATGCTCAAGACGACAACGCAGGTTTATCGTGATCTCGCCACACTATTCTACCGCTGCCAGTGCGAGGTCTTCGGCGATGTGAGCCACTATTACGCGACCGATCCGTTCCATGAAGGTGGGAAAAACGGCGGCATGTCTCCGAAGAAGATGGCGGAATTTGTACTCGACGAGATGCTCAAAAACGATCCGGAAAGCATCTGGGTGATCCAGTCGTGGGGAGAGAATCCTTCCAAAGCTCTGCTTCATGGTCTGCGCGGGCGTAAGGAGCACGCGCTGGTGCTTGACCTGTACGCAGAGGCGCGCCCGCATTGGGAAACCTGGGCGGGCGGCGAGTTTGATAATACCCCGTGGCTGTGGTGCATGCTCAATAATTTTGGCGGACGTATGGGCCTCAATGGGCATATGGATACCGTCGCGAGCGAGGTTGCCCGCGCCGCGAATACAGCGAAATGCATGGCGGGCATAGGCATTACGCCGGAGGCGACCTTCAGCAATCCCGTGCTGTTTGATCTTTTCTTTGAAACGGTCTGGAGCGATACGCCCGAAAAGCTTTCTCCCATCGAGCTGCACCCCTGGCTCCGCCAGTATGTGCGCAGGCGCTACGGCGCTCAGAGCAAAGCGGCACAGGAGGCCTTCTGCCTGCTGCGCAAAACGGTCTATCAACCATCCCTCAATCACAATGGCGAGGGTGCGCCGGAATCCGTTGTCAACGCGCGCCCGGCTTTTCAAATCCGTTCCGCCTCCTCGTGGGGGACGGCGGTCATCGGTTATGACAAGCACGAATTTGAGCGGGCGGTGCGGCTGCTTCTGGAGGATTATGAGATACTCAAGCAGAGCGACGGTTATCTCTTCGACCTCGCGGACTGCTTAAAACAGGTGCTCTCCAACACGGCGCAGGAATACCATCATTCCATGGCGCGGGCGTATCGGGAGAAGAATCTGTCCAAGTTTGACGACTTCAGCAAACGGTTTCTCCAGCTGATTGACCTGACAGAGCAGGTGCTCGGCGTGCGCAAAGAATTCCTGCTCGGCACGTGGCTGAGCGGTGCGCAGAAGCTCGCGGAGGGGACGGACGATTTCACCAGAGACCTCTATGAGTTCAATGCCCGCGCTCTGATCACCACCTGGGGCGCGCTGCGGCAGGCGAACGAAGGCGGTTTGCGCGACTATTCCAACAAGCAGTGGGCGGGGCTGACGAGTGATTATTACCGTCCACGCTGGGAGAAATGGGTAGCAGATCGCAGAGAGGAGCTTGTCAGCGGGATCAAGGACAAGCGAGACGAAAAAGAGCAGGCGGAAGGCTGGTTCCGGATGGAGTGGAACTGGGTGCTCGCGCGCAATGCGTATTCCGATGAACCGAACGGAATGAATTTGCGGGAGCTTGCGCAGCAGGCGCTGGCGTTTACGTTTGATTGAGAGGGAGTAAAAGAAGCGTTGAAGCGTAAGGAGATTGGCAGGCAGAGCGATGAACAGGGTTATATCAGCAGGATGACGGAAATGGGGAGAGGAAGGTGGAAGAATAAATCAGTAAAGCAAGAATAGATACGACAAAAATGGTGCCTGTTCTGAGACCATCTTAAATTTTGTTGATTAGATCTCTTCATATTCATATGCCGATGTCTGATACTGGATATCTATTTTCCCATCTCCATCACAATCTGCACCCGATCCTGATAATCGCTGACATGCCCCGTGTGCGGCATGACTGTAAAGAGGCATTGCTTTTCCCTGTCTGTGATTGCAACAGTGTGTTCCTGCTGCTGCACCTGGCCGTTTTTCCAGACTAGCGTCGTCAGCGTGTCCGACGGAGCCGTGTCATAGATCCATTCCACCGTATAGAAGAGCACTTTGTCTGCGTCGATCTGCTGGGCCGCTTGTGTGACCGGCAAATCATGAAGGGCAGCCAAAAAGGTGCTCAGGTCAAAATCCTGCGCATATTCGGGCAAATTCTCATAATTTTTAGGAAGCTTTTCCGTCTGGTTGCGGTAGAGATACAGCCCTGGCTTGCGAAGCAGAAGCGTTCCGGTTTGTACGTTTTCCCCGGAAATGCCATGGAGATCGAATTGAAGCGGACGAATGAGCTTCCCATTTTCATCCACATCGAACGTTACCTTGCCGGACGGCGTGACCCGCAAATCCTCTGGTTTGAGCCGCATTTTTGAGCAGGCCGTTTGCACAATCTGTTCCGCATGGAGATCGGAGAGCGACTGCACCTCGATATGGGCATATGGCCGTTGATTGAGATAGACGAGGAACAGGAAAACGGCGGTCATCATGACGACCGTCAGGATCACTATCCGCTTGTTCTTCCTTTTTTTCTTCGCTTCCTTCATAAGAGCACCCCCATTCCGTATCGTTTGGGTTATAATAACCTCACGAAACACACA
>DCJV01000083.1:3307-7868 GCA_002320555.1 Ruminococcaceae bacterium UBA1691
AGATTGCTGCGTTTCGGAGAACATGAAAGCATTGGTTCGGGCAATCGCCCTGCAGCCTTGCCGCCCATTGCGCGTAGGCGCAATGGATTCATATTATAAATAAAGATTGTTCCTTTGTACCATAGCATGCCGGACGGCAGATGTCAATATGGACCCGGCCGGGGAAAGGTTGTGAATTCATGCTGGAACGCTGCTTGTCACTCCTTATCGGATATTTCTGCGGCTCCATCCTCACAGCGGATCTTCTCACACGCCAAAAAGGCAAAGCGGATATTCGTCAGCTCGGCTCCGGTAATCCCGGCGCCGCCAATGTGGCGCTTCAACTCGGACCGGGCTGGGGATTGCTTGTGCTTCTTGGCGACGTGGGAAAAACCATGCTCGCCTGTCTGATGTGCAGGTTTCTTCTGTTTTCGGAGCTCGGAGGCCTCGCGGTCCTGTATGCCGGGCTCGGCGCGGTACTGGGGCACAACTGGCCTCTCTGGACACGGTTCCAGGGCGGAAAAGGTGTTGCGGCTTTGTGTACGCTGTCCGTTTTGTATCTGCCTGCCGCCGGCGCGGTCACGATCGGCCTGATGCTGCTCGTCTGCGCCGTATCCCACAGGCTTTCCATCGGCGCGGCCGCCATAGGCCCGGCCTTTTTGCTCGCGATGGTATGTCTGCGCCGTCCGGCCGAGGATTGCCTGCTGGCCGGAGCTATCGCCCTTGCAATGCTCGTGCGCAGTCTGATTGCCCTGTTAAAGGAAAAAAAGATGCATTCCGGAAGGTGATTTTCTGCTAAAATTACGAGGCTATTTTATAAAATTTTCCGCAAAGCGCCTCTTTCCGTATCCTGCTCTTGCCATCCTTTTCTTAGAACGGTATAATCTTAGATACAAAGATTTTTGATTAAGGGGATTAGGGGGATTTTACATGTTAGATATGGAGGCTGCAATTGAACGTATCCGCGCAAAGGAAGGCTTTCTCTGCGATATGGACGGCGTGATCTATCATGGCAACCGTCTGCTCGACGGCGCGTCGGAATTTGTCGAATGGCTCTATCGGGAGAAGAAACGGTTCCTGTTTCTGACCAATTCCAGCGAGCGTTCACCGCGGGAGCTCAAGCAGAAGCTGCAGCGCTTGGGCATCGACATCAGCGAGGACCATTTTTACACGAGCGCGCTTGCCACTGCGAAATTCCTGCATAACCAGATGCCGGGCTGCACGGCCTATGTCATCGGCGAGCCGGGGCTGGTCAACGCCCTTTATGAGGCGGGCGTTACGATGAACGATGTAAACCCCGATTATGTCGTCGTGGGCGAGACCCATAACTATAATTACGATTCGATCCTCAGCGCCGTCAAATTCGTGCGAAACGGTGCAAAGCTCATCGGCACCAATCCGGATATGACCGGCCCGAGCGAAGCGGGTATCATCCCGGCCTGCCGCGCCTTTATCGCTCCCATTGAGCTGGCGGCGGGGACAACGGCTTATTTCGTTGGAAAGCCCAATCCGCTGATGATGCGCACCGGTATCAAGCTCCTCGGCGTCCATAGCGCGAATGCCGTGATGATCGGTGACCGAATGGATACGGATATCGTCGCGGGCATGGAGACCGGTATGGATACCGTGCTCGTGCTCTCCGGTGTGTCCAGCGAGCGCACGGCGAAGAGCTTCCCATACCATCCAAGCTTTATTCTTAACGGCGTGGGCAATATCGCTATGGGCAGGGAATTCCGCGTAACGAACGGAAAAGAAGGAACGAAATAATCATAAGAGAAAGGCGGGCAGCTAACCGTTGGGCTGCCGCTTTTTATATGAATGAGAAGGAGTTTTGCTGCCTATGTGGGCCACCACATGTGTATTCTATCAGATTTACCCGCTGGGCTTTTGCGGCGCGCCGCGCGAGAATGATGGCGTTACCGTGCCGCGTATTCAGAAGCTGTCCGAATGGATGGCGTATCTTTCGGCGCTCGGTGTGGGTGCGGTCTATTTTTCGCCCGTGTTTTCCTCCGATCGCCACGGATACGACACCCGCAATTATGGAGAGATCGATTGCCGCCTCGGCACGAATGCGGATTTCGCCAAGGTGTGCGGCGAGCTGCACGCGCATGGAATTCGGGTGGTGCTGGACGGGGTTTTCAATCATGTCGGGCGTGGCTTCTGGGCGTTTCAGGACGTGCTGGAAAAGCGGGAGCAATCGCCCTACAAAGACTGGTTCCTGATCGACTTTAACCGGGATAGCGTGTATGGCGACGGTCTTTGGTACGAGGGCTGGGAGGGCCATTATGAGCTCGTCAAGCTCAATCTGCGCAATCCTGCTGTTGTCGACCACATTTTTTATAATATCCGGGAATGGGTCAAGCAGTTTGACATTGATGGCCTGCGTCTCGACGTGGCCTACTGCCTGGATCGCGATTTTCTCAGACAGCTGCGCGCCTTCTGCGATACCCTGAAGCCGGAGTTCCTCCTGCTGGGGGAAACGCTCTTCGGCGACTATAATCTGCTGGTCAATGATGAAATGCTCCACAGCTGCACGAATTATGAGTGCTATAAGGGAATCTATTCCAGCTTAAACGAGCTGAATTTCTTTGAAATCTCCTATTCACTCAACCGGCAGTTCGGCCCGGAAAACTGGACGATTTATCAGGGGAAACATCTGCTTAGCTTCGTCGACAATCACGATGTATCCCGCATTGCGTCAATCTTGAAAAATGAGCGCCATGTTCCGCTGGCCTTTGCGTTACTGTTCGGCATGCCGGGGATTCCCTGCATCTATTACGGTAGCGAGTGGGGCGCGCAGGGGGAGAAGCAGGCGGGGGATGACGCGCTGCGCCCCTGCTTTGATCATCCGGAGCCGAATGAACTGACCGACTGGGTCAAGAAGCTTTCGCATCTGCGCACAGGGAGCAGGGCGCTGTGCGAGGGCGGATACCGCAATGTGCATGTGACCAACCGGCAGCTCGTCTTTGAGCGGGCCGTCGAGGGTGAGCGGGTGCTCGTCGCCCTCAATGCGGATAATGTGCCCTATACCGCGCCTGTCAGCGAGGGAAATGCCGTCGACTTGATTTCAGGGGAGGAAACGAATCTGTCCGGAGGGCTCACGCTTTCTCCATATGAGGCCCGTTTCCTGCGGATAGCCGCCGAATAAATTTTTTGCTTGACAAAGGAGTTGGGCTTTTTATGCGCGCTTTATTGCAGCGGGTCACACAGGCCAGCGTCGCCATAGACGGCGAAACCGTCGGTGCGGCAGGGGAGGGATATCTTATTCTGCTGGGCGTGATGCAGGGGGATACGGAGGCACAAGCGGAGAAGCTTGCGGAAAAGACCGCCATGCTGCGCATCTTCGAGGACGGGGCTGGTAAGATGAACCGCTCTTTGCTCGATATCGGCGGGGATGCGCTGGTCGTCTCCCAGTTCACCCTCTGTGCCGACACGCGCAAAGGCCGCCGCCCATCCTTTACGAATTCCGCCGTGCCCGAGGAAGCCAACCGCCTGTATGCGCTGTATGTGGACAAATTGCGCGAGCTCGGCGTTGCCCGCGTGGAGACCGGCGTGTTTGCCGCGCATATGCAGGTGTCTCTCGTCAATAACGGCCCCGTGACAATCCTTCTCGATACGGACGAATGGAGCAATACGTGAACCGGGCATACTGAATGGGAATGCTTCTGTAATTTTCGCCAAAGGGAATGGTAATAAATCTTTTAAACTGGGAGTTTTGCCCTTTCGCACCGTAAAGGATCACGCGAATTGCCTCCGGCAAACCGGCCAAAACGTCCCTGTTTCAGCGAAAGGGTAGTTGTATAGATGAAAATCGAACATTTTTCCATGGGGCCTATCGCGGCCAATTGCTATGTTTTGCTCGACGAGGCGAGCGGAGAGGCCGCCGTGATCGATCCCGGCGCCTGTGAGCAGCCGCTGATCGATTATTTACACAGTGGCGCCGTCAAAAAAGTACGCTATATCCTGCTCACGCACGGGCATTATGACCATCTGATGGGCGTTGCAGACGTCAAAGCGATTACCGGCGCGCCCGTTTATATTCATCCGGGCGACGCCGCCTGCCTGACAGATGAGTCGGAAAGCCTTGCGGACACACATCTGCCCGGGCAGCAGAATGTTGTAACGCCGGACGGATTCCTGGAGGAGGGCATGGAGCTGCCACTGGGGGAATTGACGATCCGCGTTCTGCACACGCCTGGGCATTCGCGTGGCGGGGTATGCTTTGTTGTGGGCGATGTGATTTTTTCCGGCGACACGCTCTTTCGCCACACCTGCGGGCGTACCGACCTGCCGGGCGGGGACTATGCGACGCTGATGCATTCTCTGGAGCGGCTGACTGAGCTTTCGGGCGATTATCAGGTGTATCCCGGCCACAATCGCGCGACGACGCTTGCGCACGAGCGGACGCATAACCGCTATCTAAGGAAGAAAAATCTGGATCAATCTCTCTTTGATTTTTAACCGCGGGGGAAAGGCGGAAGCTGACGTATGATTTTATGGATTGACGGACATGATTTTCACTATGAGATGGAAAATCTCTGCCGCGTTTTTTTCCCGGACGAGCAGATCAAAACGGTCCGGG
>DCJV01000046.1 GCA_002320555.1 Ruminococcaceae bacterium UBA1691
TTGAGACAAGGGCTTTTTTGATTTCTATGAAATGTTGGGAGGGAGCGGCATGAGCGTTCCGGGTAAACGATGGCGCAGGAGGAAACAACCTCACGCCGGTAATCCGTTTTCATAATTGATAAGAGTAAGAAAGGAAAGATCACCATGAAAAAGTTTACGAAAGTATTCGCCCTTGTAATGAGCGTGATTATGATCGCCTGCGCGTTTGCCGCCTGCACTGGCAACGGCACGGGAGATGAGAGCCAGGCAAGCGGCGCGGCCGCCTCCAGCGAGGTCAAAAAGGTCGGCATCATCCAGTATGCACCGCATGCATCCCTCGACAACTGCTACAAGGGCCTGATCCAGGGCCTGCAGGAAGCGGGCTATCAGGATGGCGAGAAAATCAAGATCGACTTCCAGAACGCCAATGGCGAGGATCAGATGGCAACGCAGATCGCCAATAACATGGCGGCCCAGAAATATGACCTGATCATCGGCATTGCGACGCCCGCCGCCACTGCCGCTTACAGCGCGGCGCGCAGTGCGAATATCCCCACCGTGTTCTGCGCGGTATCCGACCCGGTTGCTGCGAAGCTCGTCGAATCGCTCGATAAGCCCGGCAACAACACGACAGGTACTTCTGACCTGCTGAATCTGGAAGCGCAGATGAAAATGATCCGCGCCCTGCAGCCGGATGCGAAGAAGATCGGCGTTCTCTATACGACGAGTGAGGCAAATTCCGTTTCTCACCTGAAGCAGTTTAAGGAACTTGCGCCGAAATATGGTTTTGAAATTGTGGATATGGGCGTGCAGAGCGCAGCAGATATCCCGCAGGCCGCCGCCACGCTCGCCGCCAAGGTCGATTGCATCAACAATTTCACGGATAACAACGTTGTCAACAATCTCGGCGTTGTGCTCGCCAAGGCGAACGAGGCCGGTATCCCGGTTTACGGCTCCGAGATCGAGCAGGTCGAAAAGGGATGCCTTGCTTCCGAGAGCCTCGACTATGTCGCTCTCGGCAAGGAGACCGGCAAGCTTGCCGGCCAGGTGCTCGACGGCGCGGATGCGGGCAGCATCCCGGTTTCTCGCGTGAAGGACAGCGCACCGGTTTACAACAGCGAAGTGCTTGCAAAATTTAAGCTGAGCCTGCCGGAGGCCTACAAGGATGCACAGAAGGTGACAACCGCTTCCTAACCGGTGGTACAGATGATATTTTGCTACGGGCTGGCGCGGGGTCTCGCGCCAGCCTGTCGGCCGCTTTTCAGGCGGCGCTTCCCCGCATACCTTTCCAAAAAGAAAGTTGGATGATCATGAGCGAACTGTTTGGCATCTTAAAGGCCACGCTGGAGGAGGGCTTCGTCTATGCGATCCTGGCCTACGGCGTATACATTACTTACAGCATTCTGGATTTTCCGGATCTGTCCGTCGACGGCACGGTGCCGCTGGGTGCAGTGCTCACGGGCGTGCTGATCCTGCAGGGCTTCAACCCATGGCTGTGCGTGCTGCTTTCCTTTGCGGCGGGCGCGCTGGCAGGCTGCGTGACGGGGCTTCTGAATGTCAAGCTGCGGATCCGGCCGCTGCTGTGCGGCATCCTCGTGATGACCGCCCTGCTCTCCATCAATCTGGTGCTGGTGATGAAGGGGACGGGGGGGCTGTCGCTCGTGTCGTTCTTCACCTCTCCCACGATCTTTTCGAGCGCACCTGCGTCCCTCTTGCCGGAATCAGTAGGCGGCTATACTTTGCGGCCCATCATCGTGGCGCTGGTGATTGCCATCGTCTGCAAATATGTGCTCGACTGGTATCTCTCCACAAAATCCGGCTTGTTGCTGCGGGCTGCGGGCAACAATGAGCAGTATGTTACGATGCTCGCGCGCAGCCCCGGCTCCTCCAAAATTCTGGGCCTTGCCATCGGCAACGGTTTTGCCGCCATGGCGGGCTCAATCATCGCGCAGCAGAAGGGCTCCGCCGATCTGCAGATGGGTGTCGGCATGGTGGTCATCGGCCTAGCGTCCGTGATCATCGGCCTGAGCCTGTTCCGCCGTGTGCGGTTCCTGCGCGCGACGAGCAAGGTGCTTCTGGGCGCGATCCTTTATAAAGCATGCCTCGCGATTGCGCTTGCGCTGGGGCTTCCCACACAGTATTTGAAGCTCCTCATGGCAGTGATCTTCACGCTTGCATTGCTTTCCACCACGATGTTCGGCAGAAAGGGGGGCGCGCGCAATGCTCAGGCTTGATAAAGTTACAAAGAAATTCCATATTGGCACGCCGGACGAGACAACGCTCTTCGACCAGTTCAGCTTTGAAGTGAAGCAAGGGGAGTTCGTCTCCATCGTTGGCTCCAACGGCTCTGGCAAGACGACGCTTTTGAATATCATTTGCGGCTCCTTGCCTGTTGAAGGCGGCAAGGTCTTTTTTAAGGATCAGGACATCACCCGCATGACGGAATTCAAACGCGCGGACAAGATTGGCCGTGTCTTTCAGGATCCGAAAAAGGGCACCTGCGACGAGCTGACGATTTTAGAGAATATGGCGCTCGCGGACAATAAGCACAAATCCTATGGACTCTCCCGCGGCGTGAATAAGCGCCGGACGGACTACTACCGTACGCTGCTCGAAACCTGCGGCATGGGGCTGGAGGACCGGCTGAACGTCAAGGCCGGCACACTTTCGGGCGGGCAGCGGCAGGCGCTCGCGCTCATCCTTGCCAATATGACGGATATTGAGCTATTAATCCTCGATGAGCACACGGCGGCGCTTGACCCGAAGTCGTCCGAAACCGTCATGCAGATTACGGATAAGCTTGTAAAACATAAGCAGGTGACCTCCCTCATGGTCACGCACAACCTGCGCTTTGCGCTGGAATACGGCACCCGCCTTGTGATGATGCATGAGGGGCGTTGTGTTTTGGACGTGAGCGGGGAAGAGAAGCAGAAGCTTGAAATTGACGCGCTGCTCAAGGTGTTCAATGAGATCAGCGTGGAGTGCGGGAATTAAAACAGAATCATCAAGAAAAGCTTTGCAGGGCGGAAAAAGTCTCTGCAAAGCTTTTTAGCTTGTCGATCAAGTCTAAGAGAAAAAAGTGCACAAAAAGCATGGGCTCTAATCGCTTTCGTAACCGGCGCCACTGAGCACTGTCGGGAGGCCAAGGCAGCATAGCGCTTTGCTCACTGCGTGGCTCGTGAGGAAATTTTTGCCCGTAGGGCAAAAACGAACCTTNNGTTTGGGAAGGTTCGCCGAACAGCTTCTCACGTGTCTCGATCTTGCGGCTATCTATATCACATGCGCGAAAGTTAGAATTTTGCCGCATTAACGTGATAAAAGATATTGCAAATACGCGGACGGGCGATTATAATGAAAAGAAAAGAATAAAAAGGAGTTGTTCAATATGCCGGAAATCACCATTGAGCGCACCAGAAATCCGAAGCAAAAGCCGACGGATCAGACCAAGCTGGGCTTTGGCAATTACTATACCGACCATATGTTCCTGATGAACTATGATGAGGGCGAGGGCTGGCACAATCCGCGCATCGTCCCCTATGGGCCGATTGAGCTTGATCCCGCCGCAATGTGCCTGCATTACGGCCAGGAGGTTTTCGAGGGCCTGAAGGCTTACCGTACGGACGACGGACGTATCCTGTTATTCCGCCCGGACCGCAACATGGCGCGCCTGAACAGCTCCAACGATCGCCTGTGCATCCCGCTGATTGATGAAGCATTCGCTGTGGAGGCCGTCAAGCAGCTCGTGCTCGTCGATCAGGACTGGATTCCGACGGCGGAGGGGACTTCCCTCTATATCCGTCCGTACATCTTTGCCATTGATGCGCAGGTGGGCGTCCATCCAGCGGAGCATCTGCTCTTCGCCATCATCCTTTCCCCAGTTGGCGCGTATTACCCGGAGGGGCTCAACCCGGTAAAAATCTATGTGGAAAATAAATACGTTCGCGCGGTGCGCGGCGGCATGGGCTACACGAAGACGGGCGGCAACTACGCTGCTTCCCTCAAGGCGCAGGACGAGGCCGAAAAGGTCGGTTATACCCAGGTGCTGTGGCTTGACGGTGTGGAGCGCAAATACATCGAAGAGGTCGGCACGATGAACGTTTTCTTCGTCATCGATGATGAAATTGTTACCCCAGAGCTGCAAGGCAGCATTCTGCCGGGTGTGACGCGCATGTCCTGCATCGATTTGCTGAAAAGCCAGGGCTACAAGGTCAGCGAGCGCAGGCTTTCCATTGAGGAGGTTTCCAAGGCGGCGGATGAGGGACGGCTCAAGGAGGCCTTCGGCAGCGGCACGGCAGCGGTTATCTCCCCGATTGGCGAGCTGAGATGGGGCGATAAAGTCATGACGATTAACAACGGCGAGATCGGCACGATTTCGCAGCATCTGTATGATACGCTGACGGGGATTCAGTGGGGCAAACTGCCGGATCCCTACGGCTGGACAGTAGAAGTAAAATAAATAAAGAGCAGCAGGCAACCGGCAATTGCCTGCTGCAATTTTTTGAAAAATGCAGTGGTTACCACAAAGGCGAGAAAGAAAATGGAGCAACGGGTTGGAAAGCTGTTCCCTCTGCTGGAGATGAAACCAAAACGCCAGCCCGTTGTTTTAGAAAGCTCAAACGCTTCTGTGAATAAAAAAGTTAGAAAAAGATTGACAAACCAGTTAGACGATGCTAACATATAACACGGTTAGATGATGCTAACCAGTTCTTTTTATGTTCTGGTTCGTTTCAGCTGTTGAAAGGTAGGGAGTGATCCATGATGCCGTTGACGTTTGCAACTGTCGGCGAAGAAAACATGATCCGAAAGGTGGGGGGCAATCCGGAGGTCAGGGCGCACCTGGAGAATCTGGGCTTTGTCACCGGCGGGAATGTGACGGTCGTATCCACCATCGGAGGGAATCTGATTGTCAATGTGAAGGATTCCCGTGTGGCGATCAGTCGTGAAATGGCGAGTAAGATTATGGTGTAAAAGCAATAAATGGTAAGGAGGAAGCAGCATGAAAACGCTCAGGCAGGCAAAAATCGGTGATACGGTGACGGTGGTGAAGCTTCATGGAGAAGGCGCGGTCAAGCGCAGGATCATGGATATGGGGCTGACCAAGGGTACGCAGGTCCATGTGCGCAAGGTAGCGCCGCTTGGCGACCCGGTAGAGGTAACCGTGCGGGGCTATGAGCTTTCGATCCGGAAAGCGGATACGGAAATGATAGAAGTGGAGTAATCTGTTGGGGAGGTAATCCACTATTTTTGGGCATGGGGGTTAGCATATGCTAATCTAGATTGGAAAGGGAGAATTGCAATGGATATCAGAATTGCCCTGGCGGGCAACCCGAACAGCGGTAAGACAACCTTGTTCAATGCATTGACGGGATCCAACCAGTTTGTGGGAAACTGGCCTGGCGTAACGGTCGAGAAAAAGGAAGGCAAGCTCAAAAAGCACGATAACGTGGTGATTATGGACTTACCGGGCATCTATTCCCTCTCGCCATATACGCTGGAGGAGGTCGTGGCGCGCAATTATCTGATCAACGACCGCCCCGATGCGATCCTGAATATTATCGACGGCACCAACCTGGAGCGGAACCTGTATTTGACTACACAGCTCACCGAGCTGGGAATTCCGGTGGTTGTGGCCGTCAATATGATGGACGTAGTGAACAAGAATGGCGACAAAATCTATATTGACGAGCTATCCCGCCAGCTTGGCTGCAAGGTGGTGGAAATCTCCGCACTCAGGGGAACCGGCATTATGGAAGCGGCCGAGGAGGCGATCCGTGCCACGCAGGGGACGAAGACGATCCCCCAGCACAGCTTCAGCGGCGCGGTGGAGCACGCAATCGCACACATCGAGGAGGCTGCGGTGCACGGCATGCCCGCAGAGCAGCAGCGCTGGTACGCCATTAAGATCTTTGAGCGCGATGAGAAGGTGCTCGAGCAGCTAAAGCTCAGCAAAGCGGTGCTCGACCATATTGAGGAGGATATCAGGGCTGCGGAGGCAGAGCTGGACGACGATGCAGAGAGCATCATCACCAATGAGCGCTATCTCTACATCGCCTCCATCATCAAGGGCTGCTGCCAGAAAAAGAACGCAGGCAGGCTTTCCACCTCCGATAAAATCGATAGGATCGTCACAAACCGTTGGCTGGCGTTGCCGATTTTTGCGGCGGTTATGTTTGTTGTCTATTTCGTTTCCGTCACCACAGTCGGCGGATGGGCGACCGATTGGGCAAACGACGGCGTCTTTGGCGACGGATGGCATCTGTTTGGCATCGGTTCTTCTGCATATGAGGAGGCGGCTGAGGCCTATGTGGTTCCCGGCGCAAAGGTGGAGGCCTTTGAGTCGGCGGCGGAAAAGGCGGGGCTCGATCCAGCGAATGCAACGGATCTGACGGTGACCGCAAAACTGTATGACGACGACGGCAATGTGGAACAAGAAATTCCCGTTGATTACAATGGCTATCTGGAAGCCTCAAAAATAGAAGAGCCCGATCCCGCTGAATACGGCGTATGGGTGCCCGGTATCCCGGGCTTGGTAGAAAAGGGCCTGAAGGCAATCAATTGCGCAGACTGGCTGCAGGGCCTGATCCTCGACGGCATCATCGCCGGTGTGGGTGCGGTGCTCGGCTTTGTGCCGCAGATGCTGGTGCTGTTTTTGTTCCTTGCATTCCTTGAGGCCTGCGGCTATATGGCGCGTATCGCCTTTGTCATGGATCGCATTTTCCGCAAATTCGGCCTTTCCGGTAAATCCTTCATTCCCATGCTCATTGGGACCGGCTGCGGCGTGCCCGGCATCATGGCCTCGCGTACCATTGAAAACGACCGCGATCGCAAGATGACGATTATGACGACGACGTTTATTCCCTGCAGCGCGAAGCTTCCGATTATTGCCCTGATTGCGGGAGCGCTCTTCGGCGGTGCATGGTGGGTGGCGCCGAGCGCCTATTTCATCGGCGTTTTCGCAATCGTCGTGTCGGGCATCATGCTCAAAAAGACCAAAATGTTCGCGGGCGATCCTGCACCATTTGTGATGGAGTTACCCGCTTACCACTGGCCCACGGTGGGTAATGTACTTCGCTCCATGTGGGAGCGCGGATGGTCGTTTATCAAAAAGGCCGGTACTGTGATTCTGCTCGCCACGATTCTGGTCTGGTTTACCTCCTCGTTCGGATGGGTCGATGGCTCCTTTGGCATGGTGGAGATGGAGAGCAGCATCCTGGCCGCGATCGGTAACGCAATCGCCTGGATTTTTGCACCGCTCGGCTGGGGTACCTGGCAGGCAGCAGTCGCCTCGATTACCGGCCTGATCGCAAAGGAGAATGTGGTCGGCACCTTCGGCGTTCTCTTCGGCGGGTTTGAGGAGGTTGCGGAAAACGGCTGGCAGGTCTGGGCCAATGTGCGCGCTGCCTTTACGCCTCTCTCGGCCTATTCCTTCCTGATCTTCAATCTACTGTGTGCGCCCTGCTTCGCCGCAATCGGCGCGATCAGGCGAGAGATGAATAGCGCAAAATGGACTTGGTTCGCCATTGGCTATCAGTGCGGTTTCGCCTATGCGGTTTCCCTGGTTGTTTATCAGCTTGGGATGCTCTTTACCGGTAGCGGCAATATCATCGGTTCGATTGCAGCGTTTGCGCTCGTGGCGCTCTTCCTGTTCCTGCTGCTGCGGCCCTACAAGGAGAGCAATGTCCTGAAGGCGAAGGTTGTGGCTTAAAGCAGCGTTATATTCTTTTTATGATTTAATATGAGAAAGGAGAGATGCAGGTATGTTCAGTTTTCTTGCTGCAAACTGGGGAACGCTTCTAATCGGTCTTTTGGTTGCTACAGCAGTGATCCTGATTCTCATCAAGCTCTTCCGGGATAGGAAAAAGGGCAGCTCCTCCTGCGGATGCAATTGTGCGCAGTGCCCTTCTTCCGGGATGTGCCACGCCAATCAGCCGGAGAACTCCCGGCGCTGAAAGGCATCTTATAGAAACGTATTTTTCGCTCATGTTCTTCATCGGGAATAAGAGGCAAACGTCTCCTTACAAATCACTCCTTCCATATGCCGTCCGGCTTTGCGTTTTCAGCAAAGCCGGACGGATGCTTTTACAACCCGCAGGTGGCGAAGCCCATATCGACTGGATTTTAGAGGGAGCGCCCATCCATGGTTGACAAGGGGGAACGCCGTACTCTATAATCAACCGGGAACCCAATTTTTCATAAGGGAGCGTCTGCAATGAGCATTACAAAAACACTTTTCGGCACGCTGCCCGGCGGCAGGCCGGTAGACTGTTATACGATCGAAAACCAAAATGGAGCGCGCGCGGAAATACTGACCTATGGAGGCACACTCAACAGGCTGTATATGCCGGATCGGGACGGTGTTTTAGCGGATGTTTTGATCGGCTTCGATACGCTCGAGGGACATTTAAAATACTCCGACTACCAGGGGATGCTGGTCGGGCGCTATGCAAACCGGATCGCGGACGGCGCCTTTTCCCTCAACGGCGACGAATATCATGTTACGCCGAATGAGAAGAAAACCACTTGCCTGCACGGCGGCGGGGAGTTCTCCCACGCGGTATGGGATGCGCAGCCGCTGGGAGACAGCGCGCTGCGCCTGGTCTATGAAAGCCCGGACGGCGCGCATGGATTTCCCGGCCGGGTGACGGCGCGTGTGACCTATACGCTCACACAGGAAAACGCGCTGCGCATCGACTATTCCGCCGTTTCCGATCAGGATACTATTTTGAACCTGACGAACCATGCATATTTCAATTTGGGCGGCTATGACGCGGGAGAAATCACCGGGCACATCCTGCGGCTGAACGCGAGCCACTTTACGCCCACGGACGCGCGCAATATTCCCACAGGCGAATTGCGCGATGTGGATGGAACGCCGTTCGACTTCCGCGAACCCAAGGCGATTGGGGAGGGGATCGATTCGGATTATGCGTCGGTGGCGTCCTGCGCAGGCTACGACCATAATTTTTGTATTGACCATTGGGATGGATCGCTGCGCGAAGCGGGTGAGGTGTATGAACCTCAGAGCGGCCGCGTGATGCGCGCTTTGACAGACCTGCCCGGCGTGCAGCTCTATACTGGCAACTTCCTCAAGGGCCATCCCGGCAAGGGCGGGAAGCCCGTCGCACGCCGCACAGGCTTTTGCCTGGAGACGCAGTATTATCCCGATACGCCCAATCAGCCGGATTTTCCCTCCTGCGTTTTTCGTGCGGGCGAGCCCTTTGAGAGCACGACAGAATTCCAGTTTTCTGTGCGGGAATTTTAAAAAATTTTAAAATAAAATGCAACTTCAAAAATCGGCCGCTGTCGTATACAACAGCGGCCGGTTCAGCTTGTCGATAACGTCTAAAAGAAGAAAGAAGTGCACAGAAAAGCATTTTCTGATCGTTTTTGGAACCGGCGCCGCTGGGCGCTGCCTTGGCCTCCAGAGAGCTTTTCACGCCCTGCTTTCATTAGCGTAACCGCTGACGGAAGGCCGAGGCAGCAATATCGCTTTGCTCACTGCGTGGC
>DCJV01000111.1:0-7555 GCA_002320555.1 Ruminococcaceae bacterium UBA1691
TCTCTCATAGAGGGAGCATATCAGTTTATTCAGGATGCCTTTTCGTATATTTGATTGTCAGTGATATGAAAGCCTATTTTTATCAGCCCTTTGGATTGACAATATCACGCCAGTCGAGATCGCCGCGGTCAAGGCTGTGGATGAGTGCTTCTGCCGTTGCGATATTGGTAGCAACCGGGATATTGTGCACATCGCACAGGCGGAGCAGGTTTGCTTCATTTGGCTCATGCGGCTTGGGACTGAGCGGATCGCGGAAAAATAAAAGCAAATCGATTTCGTTGCAGGCAATACGCGCGGCAATCTGCTGGTCGCCGCCCTGTGAGCCGCTGAGGAACCGCTGGATGGAAAGTCCGGTCGCCTCGGAGACGATTTTACCTGTTGTGCCGGTTGCACACAACGTATGGCGGCTGAGAATGCCGCAATAAGCAATGCAAAATTGCGTCATAAGCTCCTTTTTAGCATCATGGGCAATTAGTGCGATATTCATATATGCAGCTCCTTTTTATAAGAGTGTTGATTCAAAAATAACAATTATGTATCTATGATAGCAGATAAATTACATTTTATCAAGATGTTTTAACGGGATTTTCTCTCCTTCGATTCTTTTTGCGATCCGAAGATAGGCCATGCCTGCAGGACTCTCCGGCAATACAGGCTTCCCCATCGCCGCGCGATAGGTAACGTCGGGATCGTCCGGCACGATACCGATGAGCCTGGCGCCTGCACTGTCGATGACCTGATCAATATTGAGAAGCTTACGCTTTGCGACCGGTTGGGCCTTAAAACGGTTGATCACCAAAAGGACGGGGGAGAGCTCCATCGCATACAGCTCATCAACGGCAGCAGCGGCGCTCCGGACGCAGACTGCGTCCGGTGTAGATACGACGATTGCATTTTGTGCTGCGCTAGCGGCCAGTTGGAAACCCCGTTCCACACCGGCGGGCGCGTCGATAAGGATATGATCAAAAAACGCGTCATAATGAGCGACGAGCGCACGCATGGCGTCCGGTGTGAACGCCGGGGCGTCCCGCAGTGGAGCGGTGAGCAGGAAGAGGTTGCCGATAGGCAGAGGCGCCTTTTCCGGCGCACAGCGGCCCAGAATGACGTCCGCCCAGTTGTAAACGGTATTTTCTGCACAGCCGAGGATCAAATCCAGGCTGCGCAGGCCGATATCGCCGTCGATCAGAAGGACCCGTTTGCCCATGTCGGCAAGAGCGCCGCCGAGCCCGGCGACCAGGGAGGATTTTCCGGCGCCTCCCTTGCCGGAGGCGATCACTGTTTTTTGCGCCATGCGATTGTCCTCTCCTTTCTCAGCGATTTTATTTCAATAGCGTATTGCCCTCCTGTGGCAGATCCATAGAACTCTCGCTGCCAGAGAAATATTGATTATAGATATCCGCCGCGACCGGCGCGCAGTCCACGCCGGTGTCGCCGCATTCGATCACGATACCGATTGCAATTTCCGGATCGTCATAGGGCGCATAGGTGATGAGAACACCGTTATTGCCATTCTGCCACTGCCCGTTGATTTTGCGTTTCACCTGAGAGGTACCGGTTTTCGCAGCGGCCTTGATGCCGTTTTTGATCTTGGAAAAGGAGCGTGCGCAGAAACCGCTTCCGTCGCCGACGCGGCGCATCCCCTCGTGGACCAGGTCCAGGGTCGACTGGCTGATGTTTAGGTTTGCCGCGACGACAGGCTCTTTTTCCAAAACGGTTTTACTGTAGTCATAGGACTTGATAGACTTGACCAGATGCGTTTCATAACGGGTGCCGCCGTTGGCGAGGGTTGCGGCATAGTTGGCGATCTGCAAAGGGGTAAACAGGTTATAGGACTGGCCGATGGCGTACTGTACCGTATCGCCGGGACGCCATGGCACCCCGATGGACTCCGCATATTCCGGCGTAGCCAGTGTGCCGGTTTCTTCTGCAATCTCGATGCCTGTCGGCTGTCCAAGGCCGAATTTACGGGAATATTCGTTCATTTTCTCAATCCCGATCTGATAACCGGCTTCAAAGAAGAAATTGTTGCAGGAAACCTCAATCGCGTGAACGACGCTGATGTTGTGGTGCGTGCCCGTACTGCAGCCGAGCTTCAATTCCCGGTATCTCTGATATCCACCGCGACCACCGCAGTAATAGGTTGTATTTGCGTCAAAAACGCCCTCCTCCAAGCCTGTGACGGCAATACCGGGCTTCATGGTAGAGCCCGGCTCATAAGTGCTCATCATGGCGCGGTTCCATAAGGGCGCGTTTTCCGCCTTGGATAATTCCGCATAATTTTTGTTATAGGTGGAGATATCATAGGTCGGATTGGATACGGAAGCGAGGACCTCGCCCGTGTGGACATCGATAACGACCGCAGCGCCGCAAAAGGGGAGAGAAGGATCCTCTGCCTTGAGCTCCGCGATCCGTTTTGCAAGGGAATCGTTGGCAACCTTCTGGAGGTTCTTATCGATCGTGAGCACGACGGTGTTGCCCTGCTCCGGCTCCTTGACGTATTCCGTGGTTACATTGCCATCGTCGTCCGTCGTGGTGCGTTTTACGCCATCCGTGCCGCGCAGGTATTCCTCCATTGCCTTCTCGATCCCGTTTTTGCCGATGGTATCGCTTTGGAGGTAGCCCTTGTCCTTATATTTCTCATATTCGGTCTCGCTGATCGCGCCGACCATACCGAGGATGTGCGGCGCGAGCGTCCCGTCGACATATTCGCGGTACGGCACCACCTCGATTTCAACGCCCCGGTAAAAATCGCTCTTCTCCTTGATCTCCGCAACCGTCTGAGTGGATACGTCTTCCGCAAAGGTGTAGGGCGTGCGCTTACTGAACATCAGGCGGTGCATCTCATAATAAACAGAGGATATCTTGCGCGCCTGCTCCGGCGTATATTTCTGAAGGCTGTATTTTTCAATGAGCGCGTCCAGGCAATTTTGCGCGGTAGCATAGCTGTTGACGTGCAGGATCTCGTCGGACTTCAGGTAGGCCACGTCGCTGTCCCGATCCTCCGGGAAGGCGATTTTACCGTTTGCATCGAAGATGAGCGGAAGATTGTCAATCCACTTTTCTCCCTTGGATTCCAACAGCTCGATCAGGCTGATGACAATCTCGTTGCGCTGCTCGATTTCATCTTTATTATCAGCTGGGAATTGCTCCGCTGTAAAAACGATGGAATTTCCCTGCCGGTTGGTCACGAGGGGATTGCCGTTGCGGTCCAGAATCTCGCCGCGCGCTGCTTCTACCCGTGTGCTTGCGGAGCTGATGGATTGGCTCTGTTCGGCATATTGTGCGCCATTGACGAGCTGCAGCTGGACAAGGCGGCCTGCAAAGAGCAGCAGGAAAACGCCCAGCAGACAGATGGAGATAACAACGCGGGAAGTACGTTTGTCCTGATTCATCAGAAAAGCCCATCCTTTCTTGTGATCCGGGAAGCTTTATCGTTTGCATGGCCCGTCGAGCGCATTTCTCCTGCAAACTTCTTCCACCTAAAATCGGAAAAGACACAGCGGTTAGAAACTGCTGTGTCAGAAATAACATCGTTGCCATAAAAACCGCCCGTTACAGGATAACAGACGGCTCTTCATTTGTCGACAGTGGATTTTTCAGCTTTCTGCCGAGCGCGCGCAGGGGGAAGAAAAACAGCGGCAGAAAGACGAGGGCGTACAGACTCGCGGGAAGGTAAAAGCGGACCAGTGCGCTCAGGGCGCCCGCATAGCCGGGAATCGCCAGAAAAATAAGCCAATAAAGGAAATTGTGCAACAACGCAGCGCATGCGGACAAAAGCAGTGCCGTGATGAAATTGACCCGCATCAGATAGTGCAAAAGCAGGCCGCAGACACAGCCGATGATGAGCAGCACCACTGCGTGAAAGCCATCTCCCCATGCGCCGACCGCATCCCAGAGCATGCCGGCGAACATCCCAAAGCACGCACCAGCCATTTCGCGCTCAAACATGGCGATGCAGACGACAAGCGGAATCAGCGGCATCGCGCTGACACCATAGATTTTCGGCAGCAGTCCGCCAGTATTCTGCAGCAGGGAAACGAACAGGATGACAACAGCGAGGATGCCCCACCGCAGATAGACCTGCTTTTTTTCCTTTTTGATCATCCGCTGGATCCCGCCTTTCATGAAGGGTTTCTCTGCCTTTTTGGCCAATGCGGATCATCGATTATTGCGCGCTGTTGCCGGAAGCATCCTGCCTCCCATCCGCCGTCTTTTGCCCCGCAAAGGCGGTGATGATAAAGACGTCGTGGACTGCGCCAATATCAATGCCGGGCTTTACAACCGCATAAGCAGAAATATCATACGTATTGTTTTTGACATCCTCTACGGTACCGATAAGGATGCCCTGCGGGAAAAATTCGCCCGCGCCGGAGGTCTGGACAATACCGCCTTTGGAAACGACAGTCGTGCGCTCCAAGCCAGTCAGCCGGCATTTCCCCTCGCGGGAAAGCGCGATGTCCGTGCTGAGGACGCCCTGTTCATTGGTATTGGATTCCTCAGCACTGACATTGACCGAGGGATCGAGAATGGTTTTTACCGTGCAGCCGGTGCTCCAGACGCGTTCCACGCGACCGACCAGGTATTGGCCGGAGATCACAGGATCGTTGACCTCGATCCCGTCGGAGGAACCCTTGTTAAGCGTGAAAGAATAGAACAGGTCCGCCGAGTCGCGCGCAATGATGGTGGCAGGCGTCATCTCCCAGTCCTGATGGGATTCCTTAACACCCAGGACAGATTCGTAGGACGAAATCTGCCGCTTCATCTGATCGTAATCGACCAGCTTCTTCTGGTAATCGGCAATCTGCTTTTTCAGCTCGTCGATTTCCTTCGCATAAGTATTCGCGGAGATAAATCCCCCGGAAAAATCTCCGATTTTCTCAGATACATAGGCGGAGAGCCGCTGAATGGGGGAGAAAATCGTACCCAGTAAAGAGGAAGAAGGCGACGCTCCGCCGTGGGAGGCCGCCGCAATGATAATTCCAACGATCAGCGCGGCAAGGATGCCGAGCAAAACCTTAAAGCGCTTGCTGTGAAAGAATCGTCGCATAAAAAGTCCTCGCCTGCCTTCTGATCAAGTTTGACGGGGTGCAAAGGCTCAGTTATAGTCCCGAGTGCCAGTGATGCCCAGCACATCGGATTCCAGGCACATGCCGGTGCCGTCAACCACGCAGTCCAGCGGATTTTCTGCCACATGGACAGGCATCTTTGTCTCGACCGCAATCAGGCGGTCAAGGCCGCGCAGAAGCGCGCCGCCGCCGGTGAGCATAATGCCGTGGTCGATGATGTCTGCGGAGAGCTCGGGCGGTGTTTTTTCCAGCGTTGCACGGATCGCGTCAAGAATCTGGTTGACCGGGTCGGCCAGTGCCTCTCGGATCTCCTCAGAGCTTACCTCAATATTCTTCGGCAGGCCATCCATCAGGTTGCGGCCCTTGACGTCCATCGTACCCTCGCCCTCATACGGATAGGCGGAGCCGATCTTGATCTTGATCTCTTCGGCGGTGCGCTCGCCGACAAGAAGATTATATTTCTTTTTGATATAAGAAATGATCGCCTCGTCAAAATTATCGCCCGCAATACGCGCGGAGCGGGAGGTGACGATATCGCCCAGGGAAATGACGGCTACCTCGGACGTGCCGCCGCCGATGTCGACGACCATGCTGCCCGTCGCTTCGCTGACCGGAAGGCCCGCGCCAATTGCAGCAGCCATCGGCTCGTCGATGAGGCTGACATATTTGGCGCCCGCGCTGCGCGCTGCGTCGTGGACCGCGCGCTTTTCCACCTCGGTAACGCCGGAGGGAATGCAAATCATCACGCGGGCGCGGTTGAACGGGGAGCCGCTCGTTGCGCGGCGGATGAACTCTTTGAGCATATCAGAGGTGATGTCAAAGTCGGCGATCACGCCGTCCTTCAGGGGGCGGACTGCAATGATGGAGCCGGGGGTACGGCCGATCATTTCTTTTGCTTCAATACCGACCGCCACAACGCGGTTCGGATTAGAACGGACGTCTACCGCAACCACGGAAGGCTCGCGGGTGACGATCCCTTTACCTTTTACAAATACGAGTGTGTTTGCAGTGCCAAGGTCGATGCCGATATCCTGTGAAAATAACATGGCGTTTAAACTCCTTTCCAAGCGGGGCGCCGAAACCCGGCTGCACCCATAACGTATATTATTATAACCTTAATTGAAAACTTTCTCAACCGCAAATGGAAAAAACCTGTGCAGTTTTTCGCCTGTTTTCTCCTTATTTTCTGGCGAAATTAGATATCCCGCACGTTTTCCATCGCAATACCGTCCGGCCGGGCGAGGCGAATATGGCGCACTCCTACAGAACAGTGCCCATTATCCCATATTGGGAAAGATATCGGGCCGTTTGCGCAATGGGCAGGCCCATCACGTTAAAATAATCACCCTCGATGCCCTCTACCAGCACACAGCCATAGCCCTGAATGCCGTATGCGCCGGCCTTGTCCATCGGCTCGCCCGTGGCGATATAACGCCGGATTGTATCGTCGGACAGCGGATAAAAGCGCACATTGGAGGCGCAGGAAAAGGTCTCGCGCCTGCCGTTTTCCCCGGGGAGCGCGATGCATACGCCCGTATAGACCGTGTGGCTGCGCCCAGCGAGAGAACGAAGCATGGCAAAGGCATCCGCTTCACTCTTCGGCTTGCCGAGGACGAGGCCGTCGCGTACGACGATCGTGTCCGCAGCGAGAACAATTTCATCCGCCGCGGCGTTTTGGACAACACAGTCCGCCTTTTGTCCGGCAAGCGCTTCCACAGCCTTGTCAACGGGGAGGGCGGGGTCAAAATGCTCCTCCATATCAGCGGGGCGAACCCAGAAGGAATAGCCTGCGTTCGACAGGATTTCCCGGCGTCGCGGAGAAGCGGAGGCAAGAATCAGCTTCATAATGGTTCTCCATTCACAATATGAGTGGTATCAGTTTTATTTTATTGGATTAATCTCATTTTAATTTTCAGCGAGGCGAATCATTCAGCCTACTTCCCATTTCCCCGGAACGCTATCTTCCGGTAGAACCGAAGCCGCCATCGCCGCGCTGCGTCTGTGCAAGGCTGTCCACTGTTTCAATGGGGGGGCAGCAGACGGGGAGGATGACGAGCTGCGCAATCCGTTCACCGGGCTGGATTTCATATGGCTCGTCGAACTGGTTAAGCAGGCCCACGCAAATTTCGCCCGTGTAATCGCCGTCGATGACGCCAACGCTGTTGGACAGCGCAATACCGTGCTTAATACCAAGCCCACTGCGCGCAAAGACGAACCCAGCCGTGCCTTCGGGCAGGCCGATTGCAATACCGATGGGGATAACAGCGTGCCCCCGTGCGGGAAGGCGGAGCGGCGCATCGATGCAGGCGCATAGGTCGAGCCCTGCGCTACCGGGCGTGGCCCGCTGTGGGATCATAGCGTCCGGACGGACTTTTTTGATTTTTAGGGTTGTCATATGGAGTGCCTCCTGCGTAAGAGTATGGGTTGTTTTGGTTTCAGTTCAAACAGACAAATGCTTTCCATCTGGAAATTTATTCCTGGACCATCTG
>DCJV01000111.1:7659-9877 GCA_002320555.1 Ruminococcaceae bacterium UBA1691
CCGGGATACAGCACCAGCGCCTATCCTTCCGTGATCGCGAGCAGGTCGAGCGTGGGAGACAGACCTCCACATTACGCAGAATGTGCACGAGATAATGCTCGTTACACCCCTGATGATAAACATTCCAGAGGGCCTCCCTGGGGAGTCCTTTTACCGGCCGGTAATCCTCCGGCTGTTCGGTTCTGATCGTGTCATAGGCTTCCATTCGTCCGGCTTTTTATTCCACGCCACGGTAAGAAAGCCCGCGTGTAAACGTTTCTGCCGGCGCTGCCGCGCCGCTTTGATATTGCTTCAAAATCTCTGCGCATTCGGAAGGCGTCTCCCGGGTGAAATACAGAAGTAAGAAATCAATATTCCGGATTTCGGAGAGCCGGTCCGCAAGATAGATGGGGCGGGAATTCAGAAGCTCGCTGCACCCGTCCGTACAGGAGACGGGGAAGGCAATGCCCTTGCGGTCGGTCAAAAATCCGTCCTTTTTACAGCTTGTACAGGCAGTCCCATTGGCAAGAGGACAGTTACGCGTGAGCATGAGCGGGACGCTGCCATATGCAACCAGGCCGCGAGGCAGTTCTCCGCCGAGCGCGCACGCTTGCGCGAGCGTCAGTTCAAAAGAGAGCGTTGCCTGGCGGATTCCCAGAAATGCGGCCTGCTCAAGCGACCATGTATTGAACAGGTTTAGCCCGAAGCCGCCGTGGACGATGAGCCCGGCTTCCCGCGCCATACGGACCGCTCCCAGCGTGTGGGCGAGGGCCGCCGTGATGCCCGCCTGCCTTGCAGTATTCAGCTGCTGACAAACGGCTGCTTCCCTTCCAAACAGGCCGCGTGGAATTTCGACAGCGATGGGAGCACCAGCGCTCAGCAATCTCTTCAGCGTTTCAGCGGGAGTATGCAGCGGGAGGTAAATGCAGGAAAAAGCGCTGTAATCCGCGGGCAGCTGGGCAGCCTCGGAAAAGCGGGCGTAAAACGCAGGGAAATGGCCCTGCGTCCGATGCACGGAAGCGGTCTGCGGAGCAGCGGGCTGAAAGCATTTTTCAGCCTGCCCACCCAGCTGGCGGGAGAGCTCCGCGAGCGCTTTGCGCCGTAGCGCATTGATCGCAGACAGGGGAACACTCATCCCCGGCGCAAGGTCGCAGCGGACCGTTTCCGCATAGTATGGGGTACCGCCGCATTTAGAGAGCTGGCGGACAATCGATTCTTCCGTCAGTGGGTGTGTCAGGGCGGGCTCCGGTAATCTATCCGATTGAGCGGTTCCTATTTTTCCGCATGCTTCAGCAGTTAGAGTAAGCGGAATGCCCGGCTTCATCGTGAAAGCAAAGGAAACGCCGATGAGCGGTTTTTCCTTTTCGTATAAGTGGGAAAGTTCTTTCAGCACGGGAGCGGCGGCCGTGACATCCTCTTTGCCGCGAATGCCAAACATGGCGCGGCCCCGCTTGCCGGTGAAATAGCCATCCGTGAAGCCGGAGCGGGAAAAGACAGCCTGCAGCTGCCGGGAGAGCGCTTCGTCCGTCTCCCCCTTGTCAAGCGCCTGACGACAGGCGGTCACAGCGGCGGCGACATATTCCGGCCGCTTCATACGCCCTTCGATTTTAAAGGAGAACACACCGGCTTCGTTGAGTTCCCGGATGTGTTCGATCAGGGAGAGATCCTTCAGGCTCAGATCGTGCCCCGTGCCGCCAGGCGCGGAGAAGGGCAGGCGGCAGGGCTGGGCGCAAAGCCCGCGGCTGCCGGAGCGGGAGCCGAGCATGGCGCTCAAGTAGCACTGGCCCGAGACGCACATGCAAAGCGCACCGTGAACAAAAATTTCCAACTCAATGGGAGAACGGGCGGCAAGCTCCCTGATTTCGGCAAACGACAGCTCCCGGGGCAGCACCGCGCGGGAAAAGCCCAGGTCATGGAGCTCGTAAAGCCCCGCCAGCGTTTGGACAGACATCTGCGTGGATGCGTGCAGGGGCATAGCAGGCGCGCACTCCCGCACCAGCCGCGCTATGCCGAGATCCTGCGTAATCAGGGCATCGACACCGCAAACGCAGCTCAGGGCAATCATGTGCTCCGCATCGCGCAGCTCTTGATCCCGCACCAGCGTATTAAGCGTCAAGTACACCTTGACATTGCGCTCATGACAATCGTACACTGCCCGCCTCAGCGTTTCATCGTCAAAATTAGCGGCATTACGGCGCGCATTGAGCAGCTTCCCGCCCAGGTAAACGGCATCGGCCCC
>DCJV01000111.1:9888-10381 GCA_002320555.1 Ruminococcaceae bacterium UBA1691
GAATGTGATTTCCCCATCATTATTTTTTGCCGGCCTCGGCCAGCTTTGCACGCAGATTCTGGATTTCACGGTTGAGCCGGTCTACCTCGCGGCGGGAAACCTCCACCTCCATGCGCGCGCGTGCGGAATCCTCAAGGTATTCCCGGATTTGGGAGCGGAGATTGTCCGCACTGCTCTCCGATTTGCGGTAAGCGTCCATCGCGTCAAGAGAGGCGAGGATCGCCGCCTGGGTAAGGGAGAGCCGCTCGTTTTCGCGCATCAGGCCGGTGATCGTTTCGTCCAATTGCGCACCCAGCGACTGGGTATATTCCACGTCGTCCTCCGTGGTGACATAGTAATCCGTGCCGCAGATTTGAAGCTTGACCCTGTTCTTTTCCATTTGAATATAACATCCTTTCTGAGAAATACCGAGGAAACCGGTGAAAAACCATTTCCTGATTTTTTGTGTGTATCGTGAGGTTATTATACCATCGCCAATGTTCTCCGAAACACC
>DCJV01000047.1 GCA_002320555.1 Ruminococcaceae bacterium UBA1691
CCGCCCATGCGCTCGTTCAACGGTTCAATTTCTGCCTTGACGATTTCCTGGATCGCCTGCAATAGCATTTTCTCGTCCATGCCCTCACCTCATATCCATTATATCTGGGGCAGCGCACCATTACAAGAGATTTCATAGAAAAATTTGTAATATAGATTTTATATTCTCTATTATGTAATTATTATCCAATTAATACGTTCCAGAATATTTTGTAATCGCCGCGTCAATGAGTGCCATGCTCTTTTCCACAATCGGCAGATCGCTTTCTGACAAAGGCGTCAACGGCGCACGTACGCTACCTACATTCACGCCCTTGCGTTTCAAGATTTCCTTCATGACCGCGTAGAGGTTTGCACGGCAGGCGCACATCGTATAGATGATTTCGTCGACCGCATACTGAATCTCCCGCGCCTTTTCCAGCTCTCCCGCGCGCACAAGCGCGTCAGCTTTCAAAAACAGCTCCGGCATCACAGCGTAGGTTCCGCCGATTCCACCGTCCGCGCCCATGGCGCGTCCGCCGACGAACTGCTCGTCCGGACCGTTAAAGACGATAAAGTCCCTGCCGCCCTCAGCCTTGAACATCTGAATATCCTGCACCGGCATAGAGGAATTTTTCACCGCCACGACACGGCTGTTTTTGCGCATTTCGCGGAACAGCGGCATCGTCAATGCCACGCCCGCAAGCTGTGGGATATTATAGATGACAAAATCCGTATGTGGCGCCGCGTTGGAGATCGTATTCCAATATTCCGCAATTGCATATTCTGGAAGATGAAAATAGATCGGCGGAATACAGGCGATCGCGTCTACGCCCTGTGCCTCGGCGTGGCGGGCAAGCTCCACGCTGTCGCGCGTATTGTTGCAGGCGACATGCGCGATCACCGTTACCTTGCCCTTGGCTTCTGCCATCACGTTTTCCAGCGTAATTTTCCGCTCCTGCACGCTCTGATAGATACATTCGCCGGATGAGCCGCAGACATAGAGCCCCTTTACCCCCTTGTCAATCAGATACCGGGCAAGCGCACGCGTACGTGCGGGACTGATCTCTCCTGCATCGTCGTAGCAGGCGTAAAATGCGGGGATGACACCCCTGTATTTGTCGAGACGATCCATTTTCATCGTACTTCCTTTCGTTTCCGGCCGAAAACAACCGCCGGTTAAATCAATATTTCCCCAAAGAAAGGTCTTCACAGGAGACCTATTCTATTATATAATTGAAGCGTTATAAATACAAGCCGTAAGCTGTAAGAAATTAGAAAGAAGATGTTTTTATGAAAGATTTATCCGTATTCGACCGTGTGCGCGGTGGGCTCATCGTCTCCTGCCAGGCGCTGGAAAACGAACCGCTGCACAGCTCCTTCATCATGTCCCGCATGGCGGTGGCTGCCGAAATGAGCGGCGCCGTCGGCATCCGCGCTAATACGGTGCCGGACATCACAGAAATCCGCAAAATCGTCCATCTGCCGATGATCGGCATCATCAAGCAGGTCTATAGCGACAGCGACGTCTATATTACGCCCACGATGGCTGAGGTGGACGCGCTCGTTGGAACAGGCGTCGAAATTATCGCCATGGACGCGACCGATCGCCTGCGCACGGGGGCTAAGAGCCTCGATGAGATTTTCTCTGCCGTGCGCCTCAAATATCCGGATCAGCTCTTCATGGCGGACTGTTCCTGCTATGAGGAGGCGTTGCACGCCGCGGAAATCGGCTTCGACTGTGTCGGCACCACGATGGCGGGCTATACGCCCTATACGAAGGGGACCCCTCTGCCGGATCTCACTTTCATTGAAAAAATTTCCAAAGCGGTCAAGGTACCTGTCATCGCGGAGGGCGGCATCCACTATCCACAGCAGCTGCGCCAAGCCCTCGACGCAGGCGCGTTCTGCGCCGTTGTGGGCGGTGCGATCACCCGGCCGCAGGAGATCACCAAACGCTTTGTGGAGGTTTTATGAGCGGGAATCATACCGCCGTCGTGGACATCGGCGGCACCAATATCAAATACGGCTTTCTCCCCGCCGGTGTGCAGACACTGCAAAACGTGAATGAAGCGCCCACCAATGCGCATCTGGGCGGCGCTGCCCTGATGGAAACGGTTCAGGCCCTTCTTCATACGCTTCCTGCCTTTGACCGCATCGGCGTGAGCACCTGCGGGCAGGTGGACCGCAAAACGGGCGGTATCCGTTATGCGACGGACAATGTGCCGTGTTACACGGGCACCCCGGTACGCACCCTCCTGGAGGATGCCTTCGGTGTTCCCGTGGCAGTAGAGAATGATGTTAACGCCGCAGCCTTGGGGGAAGCGCACTTTGGTGCGGGACGCGGCTGCCAGAGCTTTTTATGCCTGACCTACGGCACCGGGATCGGCGGGGCGGCGATCCTGAGTGGCGCGCTTTACACGGGATTTCACGGCACCGCAGGGGAATTCGGCCACATCGTCACACATGCCGGCGGCAATCGCTGCACCTGCGGCGGCGAAGGCTGCTATGAAACCTATGCCTCCACACGCGCGCTCACAAAATCGGCAGAAACACTGCTGGGCCATCCAGTCAATGGGCGGGAGCTCTTTGAACTGCTGGGCCGCGGAAACCGGGATGTGGCCAAGCTCATCGACCGTTGGATCGATGAAATCGCCATTGGCCTTGCAGGGCTTGTCTACAGTTTCGATCCGGAGCGTATCCTGCTCGGCGGCGGCATCATGAAGGAGCCGTATCTGCTGCCACGCCTGAAGGCAGCGTTAGATGTGCGGTTGATGCCGAGCTACCGCGATGTGATACTCATGCCCGCGCAGCTCGGAAATACGGCGGGCCTGATGGGGGCATACTGGTCGGCATGCCATCTAAAAAGGGAATAACCCGAAGGGCCAGAAACGCAGCTTTACAGCAACGGTTCTGGCCCTCGCTATTGGCAGCGCCCTGTTATGTGAATCAGCGCTCCAGGCAGACGGCGGAAATGGGCTCCGCTTCATAGGGAATTGCAAAAACAGGCATACCCGACGAATACGGTGCAATTTCATACAGGCCGAAATAAATCATGATCGCACTCTGTGCCAGATAAAACCGTTCTGGATCAAAATTCTGCACAACCAGCTCCCTATAATTCTCGAAATAGAGGGATGGGTCTTTTTCAATTTGTGCGGTGATTCGGCGAATCAGATAATTTCTGCAATTTATCCGCATGGGAAAAAGGCTGCACAGCTCAATCCGCTTTCCCGCCCGCAGGTTCCAGTTGTCCGCCTTGCGCACCGTCATGCCGTGTGCGCCGCCTGTAAACTCATATTCATCCGTATAGAGGCTGAGAATGCAGGCGCGGTTATAGGTCACATTGACCGCCGTCTCCAGCTCATAGGGCAACGCCGCACCTCCTGCCTGCTGCTCTTTCTTTGCCGCCGGGTAGAGCTGCGTCACCGCATATTGCCTGCGCTGAAGCGCTTCCCTGTAATAATACGTATTGAGCTGCTTCGCTTGCTCTAGATAACGCTGGGACCAAAATTGCGGAAACGTAATTTTCCAATTCAAGACGGCTGTCCCCTGCGCATACATGGTATTCTGCATCGTAAAATTTTTGGTGACCACTGCGGGCCGTATCTCATTCATCCACCTGCACCCCTTTCCATCTTACTGTCTCCTGTATCCTATGCAGACACGGGCCAATGGGTGTCCCCATTCGTATCGTTGACCTGTACCATAACGGCAAGCAAGTACAAATTCAAGCACGCAAGGGGGAAAGCCGAGTGGCAGACCGGCTTCATCTTCTGTGCGCGCCGGAGGATGGAGGGAGAGCGCTACATTCTGAATGGGGCCGATGGGAGCATTGTAAGCTTCGCCTATTGATTGAAAAAGGAGCTCAAAAAAACTTCCAAGACAGTGATCGACGTCTTGGAAGTTTTTTATGGAAGCCGAATCTATCCGTTTAGAGAACGTGCAGGCTGGAAAGAATCTCCTTTTTTACGCGATTGATCGCATCCCGCTGTTCCTTTGAATAGCAATTGAATTCGTTATCCTTGATCTCCTGATAGTAAACCGGCTCGCTTTCGTCCAGAATGGGCGGCTCGGTGATCTCGGGCAGAAAATAGGAAGCCTCCAGGCTCACCGGGCGGTATACGTCCCGCTCCAGCCGCGCCTGATAGGCAGGGTGGAAATTCAGCTTTTGTGCAAACACAATGTATTCCCTGCCCGGCTGCATCGGATTGAAAGGCGATACGTCAAAATACGCAATTTCGCCCGTTGCAGCCTCTGAGAAAAAAGAGATTTCATAGAAATCGATGAAATCGCCTGCTTTTACATCGCCCTTGAGCACTTTTTTGATCCGCAGCGGCACAAGAAGCGCTTGGAATTGATATTCTTCCGGCCCGGCCAGCTCGGCGCGGACGATGATATCCGCCTGGAAAAGCGCCTCTTTAAACGTTCCATTTCTCTCTTTCCCGCCTGTCAGGATGCCTTTGTTGTTGTATAAAATCTTTGTATCCGGGGATTGCGCCGCATCCGCCACATCGTGCCGGTAGCTTGCGCGGGTCAGCGCCCCCAAGAGGAGGGAGCCCGCCGTCATCACTGCCATCACAAGGCAGAGCAGCTTTGCGGGTGTAACCCGTTTGGCTTTTTTATTCAATGCGATTGCCCCCCCTTCGGCTCCACGGCCCTGCCCGCTTCCATCGGAATGATTGCATCGCAGAAATCCGGGAAATCCTCCAGCGAATGGCTGGCGATCAACACCGTTGCGCCGCGCCGCTTTTCCTGCCGGATGATCTCCTTGAATAATGCGACGCCCTCCGCATCCAGTGCGTTCGTCGGCTCGTCAAGCACCAATAGCTCGGGTTTTTCCATGATTGCCTGCGCGAATACCAGCCGCTGCTTCATGCCAAGCGAATATTTGGAAAACTTTTTGCCATCGTTAGAAAGGCCCACCCGTTCGATGGCGGCCACAATCTCCGCATTGGTCAGCTCCCTGCGGATGGCGGCGAGCGCGCTCAGGTTTTCAAACGCCGTCAGATAGGGCCACAGGCCGTTGTTTTCGATCATCACGCCGAGCTTGACCGGATAGTTCTTCTGGGAAGAGAGCGGTTTCCCATCGATCCGGATTTCCCCGGAGGAGGGCTGCGCAAGGCCGGTCAGGATTTTAAACAGCATCGTTTTGCCCGACCCATTGCGCCCGACGAACCCATAAATTTGATTTTTCTCCAGATTTAAGTCGATGTGATCCAGGATGGTCGTTTTTTTAATCACCTTGGAGCAATCGTTGATTTCAATGTATGCCATTTTAATCCTCCAATAATAACCCAAATTCCAGCCGCCGCACCCGCCAACACCCGAGCACGAGTAGCATCGCGTCCAAACCGCCGAAATAGGCGAGCGAATGCCAGACCTTCAGCCCCGGCAGCAGCGCTTTTGCCGCTTCCTCCGGTGCAGACCGTGCAAAAGGCAGGAACTCCGCGTGGCAATTTAGATAAAAGTGGACGGCGGGGTTCCATTGCCAGCCCGTTTTGCTTTTCATCGCGATCCGCATCTGCAGGATCATAAAAAAGAGAATCACCAGCAGCACCGGCACGAGCCACCGCGGCGCAACGGAAAAAGAGAGCAGGTTCAGCGCCAGCGAAAAGGTGAATACAAACAGCCAGGAGAGTAAAAAAAGAGATAAATTGGGCGCCAGCGTCCCTACCAGCTCCCGCGTCGTGCCCTTGCCCGCAAGCTGGATGACCACAATGACCACGAGCTGCATCAGCAGGATCGCATAGGCGCTGGCCGCGGCTAGCAGCGTGCACTTTTTTGCATACCAGCGCAGCGGCTTGCGGTGGCGCGTCAGGCAATAGGTCGCTTCGATCCCAATATCCTGCAAAAAGAGATCGGATAACAGCGCAATGATCATAATATGGGGCAAAAACATCAGGATAAGGGAAATCAAATTTTCCACGCTGACCGTGAAATAGAAGGCATCAACCTGCCGCTCAAACAGGTTTTCATATGGGATATCCAGATTGACCGCCGTAAAAAACACCGCGCAGGCAATGCACACCAGATGGAGCAACAAAAAGCGCTGGCGGTAGATCCTCAGCTTTTTCATCTTATTTCCCCTCAATCTCCCCGAGCTTTTTCAGGCAGAGCGGCGTGAGCAAAACCGCCGCCAGGAGCAGCGCGCCGAAAAACACCGCCAGCATGAAGGGCCTCTTGTGGGGCGCATTGTTGAATGCGATCAGATAGTCAAATGGCGAGATGTTAACCGGCAGATAGGAGGAAAAAAGGATTAGAAAATTATTGATCAGGAACGGCAGGCAGAGCAGCACGATCCTGTTTTTGACGAGCAGAAAGGAGCATTGATACGTCACCACGGCGCAGAGGGCACAGAAAGCCGTCAGCAACAGCAGGAACACCAGGTCATAGAGATAGGGGTGGTCTACGAACAGGCCAGGGAACAGGATTTCCTTCATGTGATAGGTATAGTATGCACACTCACTTCCAGGTGAAGGGGTGAACGCATAATTTGTGCTTGTCAAAGGAAACGCAACCAGACCCAGCAAAAAATTGAGAAGAAAGGGGAAAAAGATGACCACCCCCGCCGAAAGCGCCACGCAGGAGAGTTTGCTGAAATAATATTGCTTCGCGGAAGCGCGGGACAGAATCGCCGGCAATATGTAATGCCGCCTGTCCGTGAGGTAGGAATCCGCAAAAGGCAGCACAAAAAGCAGCGGGAGCAAAAACGGCAATAAGACCGCAATATCATTGGAACCGTAGCGACCGAGGAAGAGCTTGTCAGCAGAGACGTAAAGCGTCGCATCAGCTCCAAATTGCTGCACACAGTTGAAAACAAAGCTCCCGACCGCAAGAACCATCATGCAGAAAAACGAGAGCAGAAATTCCTTCCGCGCCCGCAAAAGTTTGATTTGTGATTGAAAAAGCATAGTACCCCTTCCAAAAAGAGCCGGGTCCGCCAATGCAGGCCCGGCCTAAAATAGTTTATAGCCCAATCTTGAATTACAGATAAATATACCCGGAAGCCGTTTTACTCGCTACATTTTTCTGCTTACCCATCATGGTTACTCCAGTTCCTTCACCCAGTTTCGTGGTAAAATAAACTGGATAGGGATTCCCATCGTTATAAGCCTCAGTCCATTGTGAAACAGGAGCACCTGTACCACTTAATCGAAGCTGTGCGTATACGATGTTGACAGTTCCTCCCTCAACCCAAATATCGCTATACTGCCCGGTACCGTAGGTTTCCCCAGTGAAAAGAGCCACACTACGCTGCCAGTTTGGGAGCGTTACACTAAAACTTCCTTCATGTTTTGCGGATACAAACAGGGACGTCTGCACGACAAAGCATGCAACCAGAAGAATCCACGTGAGTATCTTCCTTTTTTTAGACATTGGTTTCTCTCCTTCACTTCACAAAATGTATACCATTTCTCCCCAACCGTATATATGATCCGATTTAAGAGGAATAATATGGATATATAATAGACCTACCTTCTAAAATTGTCAACACTTATTGACGAAAAGAATATTTTTTATGGGTCGGTTGGTTATATTCATGTGATTCTATCAAATCTTTAAATTCCGTATCTGCCCTCAAAAACACAAACTCTTCGTCCGTTTGCAGGGCGGTCAAAACTCTATTCAGTAACTGCTCCTGAAGCACCTCTGAGCCTTCTTTCTCCTTGATATGGCGGTAAAGCGGAGAGGAGGAAACTGCCCAACGGTTTTGCAGCGCAGGCAGCATTTTTTTCAAAATGGAAACGCATTGAGCTGCATCCTGGCGGGCTACTGCCAGTTGGAATGATGCAACATATGCGGAATATTCCCACAAGTCATAAAGGTGAACCGTACGCTCTGCGACACCGGCGAGTGTTTCCGCCAAATTTCCATTTTTCTCCTCTAACGCAATCTCCATCATTCCCAGAAGCGCAGTATAGCATTCATTGGCAGCGCTCCGGAGCTTTCTTTCCCACAGCTCCGCCGCCTCGGAAAGCTTCCCTTGCTTTTGATAAAGAGTTGCCTGCATTGCATTCCGGTCAAAGGAAGGCTCGACCAGGCCCTCCAACAGCTCCTGTGCGCCTTCATAATCTTGGCGTTCCATCAATCTGGATACCAGCATAAATTTTGCATGATCGCTGATCTCGGCCGTTTCACTCTGTGCTGCGCGGCGGTAGAGCACCTCTAGCTCCGGTTCATAGCGCTCTCTTTGATCCGGTGCAAACAGGATCAGGGCACCGTCCAATGTCCCCGCTGCCATAGATAATAACAGATCAGAGGTGGGGTATTCCCGCATTTTCTCCATCGCCATTTGAAACCCGGCATCATATCCCTGCTCCCGGACGATCTGAACAATTTCATCACAAAAGCGTCCAATCTCCTCCGGCGTGAGATCATCCTGAAAAGACAGCAGCGTATTCAAATCCACCCTGAGCAACCGGGCCAACGCGGGCAGCAGCGTGATATCCGGATAGGAGGTTCCCTTCTCCCATTTATGCACTGCGGATGTTGAAACGCCCAGACCGGCTGCCACCTGTTCCTGCGTCATCCCCTGTTCCTTGCGCCTCATGCGAATCGTCTCATTGATTTTCACTGCAAACGCCCCCTTGGGTTACCCGAAACACAGTTTCATTTTTTATAGCATAACACAGTGGTAATTGCGGCACAATGGCGCTTTGGTTGCAAGCGTACATCTAAAAATCAACCAATGGTTCATTCGCATGCATCATTTTCCAAATATCCGGCCGATCCTATCCTCGCAAAATGCCTTTGCAGCATATCGATCCATTCGCATCTCCTCATCCGCGCAGTAACATACAAGTGCAGTTTGAAATATAAGCACAAGAAACTTCACAAACAATGCAAAAAAATCACTCAACAAAAAATCCCCGAAGCACTTAAGCTACGGGGATTTTTTGGAGCTGCTAACCAGATTCGAACTGGTGACCTCATCCTTACCAAGGATGTGCTCTACCGCCTGAGCCATAGCAGCAAGTGGCGACCCGGAACGGGTTCGAACCGTCGACCTCTAGCGTGACAGGCTAGCGTTCTAACCAACTGAACTACCGGGCCAAATAGCAGGGGCAGAAGGACTTGACACGGCGCTGCGCGCCGCCCGCCTCGGACTCTTGTCCATCGGCGTTTTCCACTAAAAAGATGCCCCTGGCATCTTTTTTGAATGTGGAAACCCTCACGGGTTCAAGTCCTCTCAAACCCGGGGAAGACAATGGCAGGGGCAGAAGGACTTGAACCCTCGGCACGCGGTTTTGGAGACCGCTGCTCTACCAACTGAGCTATGCCCCTATATTCAAAAGCAAAATGTGGTGGGCCATCAGGGACTCGAACCCCGGACCGACCGGTTATGAGCCGGTTGCTCTAACCAACTGAGCTAATGGCCCATGTTATGTAGCAGCCTATCTTCTGTTTTGAAAAAAGCCGCCGCTATTATAAGAACAACGGCGGCTTCTGTGGCTCCCCCTGTTGGACT
>DCJV01000062.1:0-717 GCA_002320555.1 Ruminococcaceae bacterium UBA1691
TCATCAATCGGAGGCGTAAATCGTCTGCTCAAAACCGGTTGAGAAGCATTACGTCCAAATCGGATACAGAAAGCGTCTTTATCCCGTTTTCTCCTTCTCCAACAGACCGATTACCTCATCCAGCCGCCCGCATTTCGCATACAATAGCGCCTGTATTTCGTCATCCGGCTGCCATTGGTCGGGGATCATCACGGCCTTCAGCCCCGCGCGGATGGCAGAGAGCAGCCCGTTGCGCGAATCCTCCAACGCCATGCAGTTTTCAGGCAGCTCCCCCAGCTCAGAGCAGGCCTTCAGATAGATGTCCGGCGCGGGCTTCGAGGCAGGCAGTCGGTCTCCTCCGACAACCGCGTCAAAATAGGAGAGAACATCCGCTTCCGTGAGATATTTTCTTACCTCCGCCTCCTGTGTAGAAGAGGCAACTGCTATTTTATAATGATGTCCCTTCAGATAATCAAGCAATTCATAAAGGCCGGGCTTTACCGGTACTCCTTTTTCCGCATAATAGCGGCTAAAAAATGCATGCGTGAGGCGGTCGAGCTCCTCAAAATCAAACCCTTCGCCAAAGGTTGCCCGCCAGACCTTTCGCGCCATCGGCAGGGTAAGCCCCAAGGTCTTTTGGTTCATATAGCCCGCAGGGCCAATCCCCATCTGCCGGCCCGCCTCATCCCAGGCCAGCGCGCAAAGCCGCTCGGTATCGAACATCAGCCCGTCCATATC